>CAYZGL010000025.1:0-26979 GCA_964477985.1 uncultured Rubrivivax sp.
TCGCGGCGCAACTTCCTGGCGCTGGTGTTCTGCCTGATGATGGGCACGGCCGCGCTGCCGCACATCCTGGTGCGCTACTACACCACGCCGACGGTGCGCGAGGCGCGTACCTCGGTGGCCTGGTCGCTGTTCTTCATCGCGCTGCTGTACCTGAGCGCGCCGGCCCTGGCGGTGCTGGTGAAGTACGAACTGCTCAGCACCTTGCTCGACACGCCGTTCGACCGCCTGCCGGCGTGGATCGCCGCCTGGAGCAAGGTCGACCCGGCGCTGCTGTCGGTGGAGGACCTGAACCACGACGGCGTGCTGCAGTGGGGCGAGCTGCGCCTGGGCGCCGACATCATCGTGCTGGCCACGCCCGAGATCGCCGGGCTGCCGTACGTGGTATCGGCGATGGTCGCCGCCGGCGGGCTGGCGGCGGCGTTGTCCACCGCCGACGGCCTGCTGCTGACGATCTCGAACTCGCTGGGCCACGACCTGTACTACAAGATGATCGACCCGCAGGTGTCGACCTCGCAGCGCGTGACGCTGACCAAGGCGCTGATGCTGCTGGTCACGCTGGCGGCCGCGGCGGTGACCGCGCAAAAACCGCCCGATCTGCTGGTGCTGGTGGCGGCGGCGTTCTCGATCGCCGCCGCCACCTTCTTCCCGGCGCTGGTGCTGGGCATCTTCTGGGCCCGCGCCAACCGCGCCGGCGCGGCGCTGGGCATGCTCGCCGGGCTGGGTGTCACCTCGTACTACATGGCCACCACCGACCCCTGGCTGCGCGGGCTGATCGGTGTGGAGTCTCCCATCCGGCTGTGGTGGGGCATCCAGCCGATCTCGGCCGGGGTCTTCGGCGTGCCGGCCGGTTTTGCCACGATCGTCATCGCCAGCCTGCTGAGCAAAGCGCCGAGTGCCGCACAGGACGACCTGGCGCACCGCATCCGCTACCCGGCCGCGGTGCTGCCGGGCGAGCCGGCGGCCGCGCTGCGTTGAGCGCAGCGATGCAACAATCCGCCGACCCGCACCCGGCCGAGCCAGCGCGATGCCCAAACCGCCGATCCCCGACCCGCTGCAGTGGCTGCGCAAGACGCTCGACCGCGTCGAAGGCCGCGCCAATGCGCTGGCCGGGCGCGGCCTGCAATGCGAGCCGGTGCTCGCGACGCTGCACCGGCTGAACGCGGCCTCGATGCTGTGGCGCCAGGCGCTGCAAAAGGCGCTGGACCGGCACTGCAAGCGGCTGAACCTGCCCACCGCGCGCGACGTCGCCGCGATCCAGGCCACGCTGCAAAGGATCGAGGATCGGCTCGACAGCCTGGCGAGCCCGCACGACGCGCCGGCGGCGCAAGGGCCGCGCCCGGCGCGTACGCGCAAGCCGGCGGCAGCAGCGCCGGGCGCCGATGGGCCCGACGAAGCCGCAGCGCCCGGCGGCAACGCGCCACGCCGGCGCGCGGTGCGCCGCGGTGGCGGCCATGGCACGCGACGCTGATGCCGCGAAGGCCGGCGCGACCTCGCGGCGGCTGCGCACCGAGGTCGACCGGCTGCTGCAGCGCGGGCTGAAGGGGCTCGAGTACCTGGGCTCGCCGGCGCCGGTGGTGGGCACCACGCCGAAGACGCTGCTGCTGCGCCGCGGCACGCTGGGCCTGTACCACTACAAGCCGCAGCAAAGCGAGATCTACCGCGTGCCGCTGCTGCTGGTGATGGCCACCACGAACAAGGCCTACATCTTCGATCTGGCGCCGGGGCAAAGCCTGGTGGAATTCCTGCTGCAGCGCGGCTACGACGTCTACGTGATGGACTGGAACGCACCCGCGCCGAGCGAACGCGGCCTGCGCCTCGAGGATTACGTGCTCGGCTTCATCCCCGACTGCATCGCGCGCGTGCAACGGCATTCGGGCGAGGCCGAGCTGACGCTGGCCGGCTACTGCTTCGGCGGCGTGCTGGCGCTGCTGTACACCGCGCTGCACGACGGCGCGGGGCTGCGCAACCTGGTGTGCTTCACCACGCCGCTGGATTTTTCGCAGATGACGCTGTTTCGAGCGCTGTCGGACGCGCGCCACTTCGACGTCGACAAGCTGTGCGACCGCGTCGACCTGGTGCCCGCCGAGATGGTGATCGCCGGCTTCGACGCCTTGCGCCCGGCCGGGCGCATCGCCGGCCAGCTGCGGTTGTGGGACAACATGTGGAACGACGACTACGTCAAGGGCTACCGCATGATGGAGCGCTGGGGCGCCGAGACGCTGCCGCTGGCCAGCGAATATTTCCGCCAGATCGTCAAAGAGCTGATGCAAGGCAACGCGCTGCACCAAGGCACACTGCGCATCGGCGCTCGCCTGGTGGAGCTCGAGCGCGTGAGGCTGCCGCTGCTGCACGTCATCGCGCAGCACGACCACATCGTGCCGCCGCCGTGCGCGCGCCCGCTGCTGCAGCGCGTGGGCTCGCGCGATAAGCAAGAAGTGATGCTCAGCGGCGGCCACGTCAGCCTGGTGGCGGGCGCCAACGCCGTCAAGCGCATGTGGCCCACCCTCGACCAATGGCTTCAGGCTCGCTCGACATGAATGCACCAAGCCCGACGTGGCCGCGCACCTTCACACTGGCCGGCGCGAGCCTGCAACTGGCGCGGCTGCAGCCCGGCGATGCCGCGGCGCTGGCCGGGTTCGCCGCCGCGCTGCCGGCGCACGACCTGCTGTTCCTGCGCCGCGACATCGGCCAGCCCAAGGTCATCGCCGCGTGGATGCAGGGCATCGCCGAAGGCCGGCTGCACAGCCTGGCGGTGCGCGATGCCGGCGACCCCGGCGGTGCGCTGCTCGGCTGCTCGGCCATCGTCGTCGATGCGCTGTCGTGGTCGCGCCACGTCGGCGAGCTGCGCGTGCTGGTGGCGCCGGCCTGGCGCGGCAAGGGCCTGGGCCGCGTGCTGATCCAGCAATGTTTCACGCAGGCGCTGCAGCTGGGGCTGGACAAGCTGGTGGCGCAGATGACGGTCGACCAGGTGGCGGCGATCGCCGTGTTCGAGGAGCTGGGCTTTCGCGCCGAGGCGCTGCTGCGCGACCACGTGCAGGACCGCGACGGCCGCAAGCACGACCTCGCCTTGCTCAGCCACGACGTGGCCGCGGTGCGCTCGCGGCTCGAGGCCTACGGCATCGGCGACGCGCTCGCTTAGCCGGCGTCGCGCTGGTATGGCGGCAGCGGGGCGCCGCAGTCGCGGCAGAACTTCGCGCTCGGCGCGTGGCCTTCGCTCAGGCATTCGTGGCAGCTGCGCGTGGTCGGCTCGCGCCGCGTCTGCTGGCCCACCAGCTCGGCGCTGACGATGCCGGTGGGCACGGCCAGCGTGCCCCAGCCCATCAGCATCATCAGGCTGGCGATGAAGCGGCCCAGGTCGGTCTTGGGCGTGAGGTCGCCGAAGCCCACCGTGGTCAGCGTGGTGATGGCCCAGTACACGCCCACCGGGATGCTGGTGTAGCCGTTGTCCGGGCCTTCGACCACGTACATCAGCGTGCCCATGATCATCGTCACCAGCAGCACGAAGGCCAGGAACACCGCGATCTTGCGCCGCGAGTTGCGCAGCGCGCGGTACAGCGCGCCGAACTCGCTGACGTAGGCGCCGAGCTTGAGCAGCCTGAAGATGCGCAGCAGCCGCAGCAGCCGCACGTCGATCAGCGCGTGCATCTGCGGCACCAGCACCGCCAGGTAGGTGGGCACGATGGCCAGCAGGTCGATCACGCCGAAGACGCTGCGTGCATAGCGCCAGGGGTGGCGCACGCAGGCCAGCCGGGCGAGGTATTCGACGGTGAAGGCCAGCGTGAAGAACCATTCCAGGCCCTTCAGCCAGCGCCCGTGCTGCGCGTGCACCGCGGCCATGCTGTCCAGCACCACCACCGCCACGCTGGCCAGGATGGCGGCGATCAGCACCAGGTCGAAGGCGCGCCCGGCGCGCGTGTCGGCCTCGAAGATGACGGTGTAAAGGCGCAGCCGCCAGCCGGCCAGCGGCCGGCCCAGCTCGCGCGGGTCGGATACCAGCGGGCGCGTGGGCATCTGCGGCGTGTTCATGGCGGTGTCGTTTCGCTGTCTTTGCGCTGCCTGGGTGTCGTCATGGTGCGGCCGGCTCGTCCCGGGCGAAAGCCGCGCGCAGCGCGGCGATGCGCGCCGTGCGGATCGCTTCGCCGATGTGCGGCCCGGCCTGGCCGCGCGCGGCGGCACGCTGCGCCACCGCCGCGGTGTCCACGCCGCGCGCGAAGGCCAGCGCCTGCAGCAGCCGCGTGCGCTGCGGATAGCCGCGCTGTGCCAAGCCGAGGCGGCCGCGCGCGTCGCATTCGCAGGCCAGCAGCAGGTCGGCAAAACGCGCCGGGCGGCGCAGGGCGTCGCAGCGCTCGAGCAGCCGCAGCTGCGCCAGCGCGCCCAGCTCGAGGCTGGCGTGCACATGGCCGTGCTCGCGTGCCGCCAGCTCGGCCAGCTCGCGGCACTCGACCGGCACCTTCAGCCTTGCGCAAAGCGCACGCAGCAGCTTCACGCCGCGGCCCTCGTGCCCCAGATGGCGCGGCCACTGCCCGGGCGGCGTCGTGCCCTTGCCCAGGTCGTGGCACAGGCAGGCGAAGCGCACCGGCAGCGGCGCATCGACGCGCGCCGCCTCGTCCAGCACCAGCATCAAGTGCTCGCCGGTGTCGACCTCGGGGTGGTGCTCGGGCGGTTGCGGCACGCCCCACAGCCGGTCGACCTCGGGCAGCAGCACGCGCAGCGCGCCGCAATCGCGCAGCAGCTCGAACATGCGTGACGGCTGGGCTTCCATCAGGCCGCGTGCCAGTTCCTGCCACACGCGTTCGGCCACCAGTGCGTGCACCTCGCCGGCAGCCACCATCGTGCGCATCAGCGCCAGCGTCTCGGGCGCGACCTGAAAGCCGGCAAAGCGCGCGGCGAAACGCGCCACGCGCAGGATGCGCACCGGGTCCTCGGCAAACGCCGGCGACACGTGGCGCAGCACCCGCGCGCGCAGGTCGGCGGCGCCGCCGAAGGGGTCGATCAGCGTGCCGTCGCGGCGCTGCGCCATCGCGTTGATCGTCAGGTCGCGGCGCGACAGGTCGTCGTGCAGCGTCACCGACGGGTCGGCGTGCACGACGAAGCCGCGGTAGCCGGGCGCCGACTTGCGCTCGGTGCGCGCCAGCGCGTATTCCTCGCTCGTGCGCGGGTGCAGGAACACCGGGAAGTCGGCGCCGACCTGGCGAAAGCCCGCCTGCAGCATCTGCGCCGGCGTGGCGCCGACCACCACCCAGTCGTGGTCGTTCACCGGCCGGCCCAGCAGCGCATCGCGGACCGCACCGCCGACCACGTAGGCCTCGAGCGCGTCGATGGCCGAACTCACCGGCCCACTCCCGCGGCGGGCGCGGCGGCCGCGGCGTCCAGGCGCCGCAGCTCGCCCGCCAGCGCCTCGAGCGCGGCGCGGTAGCGCTGCAGCACCTGCTTGGGCGGCTCGTCCTTGGCCGGCGGCGCCGCCAGCGGCTGCCACCACCGCGGCTCGATGCCGGCCAGCGTGGCGTGGCGCGCGATCAGCGGCGCCGGCGGCAGCGAAAACTGCCCGCCGCTGTCCTCGATGCGCGCCGCCTCGCCGCCCAGCTGCGCGCCGAGCAGGTACAGCTCGCGGTGCAGCGGCGACAAACGCTGCTCGACGCGTGCCGCCAGGCCGTCCTCGTCGGCTTCGTAGCGCGCGCCGAGCTCGGTGAACTCGCGCAGGCTGCGCGCGCCCAGCGGCTGCGCCGCGCCGAGGCCCCACTGCGCCGCGATCTCGGCGGCGCGCTGGGCATGCGGTGCGGCCAGCTTGCGGCCCAGCGCCTGGGCTTCGGGCGCCGACAGCGCGCGCACGCCCACCAGCTGACTCGCATAGCCGAGTTCGCAGCCCAGGCGCCAGGCGGCGCTGCGGTGGCCCGGCGCCAGCGTGCGCATCGCCGCGGCCGACGCCGCGGCGATCTCGGCCGTGCGCTGCCGCAGCGCCGGCGCCGGGTCGGCCTGGATCCATCCCAGGCGCTGCAGCCAAGGCACGGTGGCCGGCGCATCGAACAGCGCCAGCTGCAGCCGCCCCAGCGCGACGAAGCCCAGCGCGATCGCCAGCGTGTACGCGAGCACGCGCCAGACCTCGGCGAAGGGAATGCGGCGCTGGCTCATGTCGAGGGCCCGTAGGGGGCGGCTATCGTAGCCGCCGCGGCCCAGCCATGGACGCCGCCGCACGGCTCCTAGAATCGCCGCACCGCGCCGACTCCCATGAGCATGAGTTCATCCCCCACCCCGGACTACGCTGGGCGTGTCTCGGTGATCG
This sequence comes from uncultured Rubrivivax sp., assembly GCA_964477985.1. Lineage (GTDB taxonomy): Bacteria > Pseudomonadota > Gammaproteobacteria > Burkholderiales > Burkholderiaceae_C > Rubrivivax. The sequence continues at coordinate 6,281 of CAYZGL010000025.1, forward strand.
TTCCGGTGAAGAACGAAGCCGACAACATCCTGCCGCTGGTCGAAGAGGTCCATGCCGCGCTCGACGGCCATGCCGACTTCGAGCTGATCTATGTCGACGACGGCAGCACCGACGCCACGCCGCAGCGGCTGGCCCAGGCGCAGCAGCGCTTCGCGCGGCTGCGCGTGATCCGCCACCGCCGCGCGTGCGGCCAGAGCACCGCGCTGGCGACCGCGGTGCGCGCAGCGCGCCATCCGTGGATCGCCACGCTCGACGGCGATTGCCAGAACGACCCGGCCGACATCCGCTCGCTGCTGGCGGCGGTGAGCACGGGGCAGCGCGCGCCGGGGCTCGAGCTGGTCGCCGGCTGGCGCAACCAGCGCCACGACAGCGCGTTGCGCAAGCTGTCGTCGCGCATCGCCAACGGCGTGCGCGGCGGGCTGCTCGGCGACCGCACCCCCGACACCGGCTGCGGGCTGAAGGTGTTCAGCCGCGACACCTTCCTGCGCCTGCCCTTCTTCGACCACCTGCACCGCTTCCTGCCCGCGCTGTTCCTGCGCGAAGGCGCGCAGGTGATCTCGGTGCCGGTGCGCCACCGCCCGCGCACGCAGGGCAAGTCGAAGTACGGCGTGCACAACCGGCTGTGGGTCGGCATCGTCGATCTGTTCGGCGTGATCTGGCTGCAGCGCCGCATGACGCACCCGCAGGTGGAGCCATGAACGTGCATGCGATCAGCCTGCCCGAATGGCTGGTGCTCGGTTTCGGCTTCGCCGGGCAGGCGCTGTTCTCGGCGCGGTTCCTGATCCAGTGGATCGCCAGCGAGCGCCAGCGCAAGAGCGTGGTGCCGGTGCTGTTCTGGTATTTCTCGCTCGGCGGCGGGCTCGTGCTGTTCCTGTATGCCGCCTACCGCGAGGACCCGGTGTTCATGCTCGGCCAGGGTTTCGGTCTGGTGGTCTACATCCGCAACCTGTGGCTGATCCGGCATGAGAAACGCGCCGCCGAGCGGCTTGCGCCGCCCGACCCGCACGACGCGGCGTGAGCATCGACCCGCCGCCGCTGCCGCGCCCGCCCGTGGTGCCGCACGCCGCTGCCGGCGCGATGCCGGGCCCCGCCACCCGGCGCGACGCCTGGCAGCTGGCCGCGCTGCTCGCGCTGCTCGCGCTGCTCGCGGCGGTGAGCCTGGCGCGGCCGCTGCTGCCGATCGACGAGACGCGCTATGCCAGCGTCGCCTGGGAGATGTGGGCCCGCGGCGACTTCCTGGTGCCGTACCGCAACGGCGAGCCCTACCACCACAAGCCGCCGCTGCTGTTCTGGCTGATGCACGCCGGCTGGGCGGTGTTCGGCGTCAACGAATGGTGGCCGCGGCTGATCTCGCCGCTGTTCGCCGGCGGCACGCTGTGGCTGACGCACCGGCTCGGGCTGCGGCTGTGGCCGCAGCAGCCCGGCGTGGCGCGCCACGCGCCGTACCTGCTGCTGTCGAGCCTGCTGTTCGCGTATTTCGCGACCGCATTGATGTTCGATGCGATGCTGTCCTTCTTCGTCGCGCTCGGCCTGCTGGGGCTGGTGCAGGCCTGGCAGCAGCGCGGCGTGCGCGGCTTCGTCTGCCTGGGCCTGGGCCTGGGCGGCGCGCTTTACGCGAAAGGCCCGGTCGCGCTGCTGCACCTGCTGCCGGCGGCGCTGGCCGCACCCTGGTGGGCGAGCGCGCAACCGCCGCCGTGGCGGCGCTGGGTGGCCGGTGTCGCGCTGGCGCTGCTCGGCGGCGCCGCGCTGATCCTGGCCTGGGCGATCCCGGCGGCGATCGCCGGCGGGCCCGAATACCGCAACGCGATCTTCTGGGGCCAGACCGCGGGGCGCATGGCGAGCAGCTTCGCGCACCGCGCACCATGGTGGTTCTACCTGGCCTGGTTGCCGCTGATGCTGCTGCCGTGGCTGCTGTGGCCGCGGCTGTGGCGCGGCCTGGGGCCGGCGCGGCGCGACGGCGTGCTGGCCGAGCCCGGCAGCCGGCTGATGCTGTGCGTCGCCGGCTCGGCGCTGCTCGCCTTCAGCCTGATCAGCGGCAAACGCTGGCACTACCTGCTGCCCGAGTTCGCCGCGTTCGCGCTGCTCGCCGCGCGCATGGCCCTGGCGGCGCCGCCGCGGCCGCTGGACCGGCGGCTGCCGGCGGCCGGGCTGGTGCTGGCCGGCATCGCTTTCGCGCTGGCGGCGCCGCGGCTGCGCGGCATGGCCGGCGGCGCCGCGTGGGCGTCGATCGCTGCCGGGGGTGCGCTGGCGGCGATCGGCCTGCTGCTGCTGGGCCGGTGGCGGGCGCGCGACAGCGGCGGCGACCTGCGCGCGCTGGCCGCCGCGATGGTGCTGGCCTATGCCGTCGGGTTCGGTGCGGCCGACGCGCTGCTGCGCGAACCGTACGACGTCGCCCGTACCGCGGCGCAACTGGCCCGCTACGAAGCCGAGGACCGGCCGATCGGCATCGTCGGCGACTACCACGGCCAGTGGCATCTGGCGGGCCGGCTGCGCCGGCCGCTGCACGAAGTGCCGCACGGTGGCGGCGCGGCCTGGCTCGCCGCCCATGCGCAAGGGCGCCTGATCGTCGTGTACAAGCGCGACGACGAGTTGCCGGCCGATGCGCGGGTCGACTTCCTGCAGCCGCGCTACCGCGGCTCGCGGCTGGCGATCGTCGCGCCGAGCTGAACCCGCCGCGCCCGTGCCGCCGCGGCGGCGTCGAGGCTGCCGCCGCCGCCAGGACGAAGCCATGAACACGCTGGGCGGGGAGTTGCTGTCGCATCTGGCCAGCGTGCTGCTGCTGACGCTTGCCATCGCGCCGCTGGTGCTGTGGCGCTACCGGCGTGCGGTGCTCGGCGGCATGATGGCGTGCGCCGGTCCGGCGCTGGCGGTGCCGCCGCCCACGGCGGCCGCCGCCGCGGCGGCGCCGCTGCCCACGCCCGCCGCCGCCGCCGCGGCGCCGGGTGCCGCGGTCGAGCCGGCGCTGCGCTGGGAACGCCGACTGCGCCGGCGTGTCTTCGTCGCGGTGGGCTGCGCCGGCTTCGCGGCGGCGCTGCCGCTGTCGGCGCTGTACCTGCAGCTGAGCGGCCTGCCGTTGTCGCCGGCGCACCTGTACCTGAAGGCGGCCGCCCTCGGCTGTATCGCGGTGCCGGTGCACGCGGTGCTGTGTGCGTCGCCGTGGCGGCGCGCCCTGGCGCTGGCGGCGGCCGTGCTGCTGGGGCTGGCGGCCTTCGGCGTCGTGTTGTCGATGCTGCAGCGGCCGTTCTACGGCAAGGCGCCGACACTGGACCAGGCGCTGAACTTCGTCGTCTTCCTGCAGTTCGCGGCCCACACCTTGTGGCTGCCGCTGCTGCTCGGGTTGGCCAGCGGCGCGCGCCGCGTGCGCGGCGTCGCACCGATCGTGCTCGCCGGGCTGCTGGTGTTCGGCCTGGCACCGCTGCTGGGCGCGCGGCTGACCGTGTGGCTGAGCGGCACGCGCGCCGGCGCCGAATGGCTGCTGCAAGGGCCGCGACTCGAGGCCGGCTTCGTGCTGCTCGCGCTGCCGGTGGGCCTGCTGGCCTGGGTGCGGCTGCGCGCGCTGGCGCGCGGCTACGAGGCCAAGCGCTTTTCCGACGCGCAGCTGCTCGCGCGCACCTGGTGGCTGCTGCTGGTGGCGCTGGATGCGATCGAGCTGATCAGCGCGCGCGGCGCCGGCGTGGCCGTGCCGGTGTTCGCGGTGTCGGCGCTGTCGGTGGGGCTGTACGGGCCGCTGCTGGGCCTGGCGCTGAAGCGCGCAGTGGCCGGCCCGCGGCCGCCGCCGCGCACGCTGCTGGTGCTGCGCGTGTTCGGCGACACCGCGCGCAGCCAGGCGCTGTTCGACCGGCTCGTCGCGCGCTGGCGCTGGTTCGGCCCGGTGACGCTGATCGCCGCGCCCGACGTGCTCGCGCGCACCGTGGACCCGGGCGACTTCCTGCGCTTCGCTGCCGGCGACATCGCCTCGAGCTTCGTCGGCACGCAGGCCGACCTGCAGCGGCGGCTGGCGGCGCTGGACACCGCGCCCGACCCCGACGGCCGCTATCGGGTGAACGATTTCTGCTGCCGCGACTCCAGCTGGCAGGCCACCGTGGTGCAGCTGATCGAGCGCGCCGATGCGGTGGTGATGGACCTGCGCGCCTATGGCCCGCAGCGTGCCGGCTGCCGTTTCGAGCTGGGCGAGCTGCGGCGGCGGCGCCGCCCCGAACAGGTGGTGCTGCTGGTCGACGCCAGCACCGATCGCACGCTGCTCGAGCCGCTGCCCGGCGAGGGCGGCGCGCCGCTGCCGCTGGTCGAATTGCGGCACCATGGCGGCGCCGCGTTCGACGAGGCTTTCGCGAGGCTGCTGCGGGCGGCGGCCTGAATCGGCACGGCGGCGACACAAATCAAGGAGGCCAGACGATGTACCAGGTCAAGTTCTACAAGGGCGACTATTTCGAGCGCCAGCAGGCGGCCAATGCCGACAAGGCGGTGGCCTATGTCGAGCACCACTTCAACAGCAGCACCTCGCCCAGCGCCGGCTACAGCGTGGTGGTGGTGGGCTCGAACGCGTCCAGCACCAGCCGCAACTGGGGCCGCTGGTATGCCAAGGCCGTGGCCGAGCAGTTCGGCACCCAGGTTGGCGGCGATGCCGGCATCCTGGTGGGCGGCTGGGAAGGCCGCGGCGACGGCAACGTCAAGCACACGCGCATGCCGGCGGTGCTGCTCGAGCCGCTGTTCGCCAGCAACCCGCAGCAGGCCGACGCCATCCGCAGCGACGCCGGCCAGGCGGCGCTGGCGCGCGTGCTGGCCGAAAGCCTGCGCCGCTTCTTCCCCGACGGCGGGCTCATCGCCTTCAGCGTCGGCCACAAGTACAAGACCAGCAGCCCGAACGACCGCGGCGCCGCGCTGGCCGGCGGCGGCACCGAGGCCGACTACGCCGAGAAGGTGCTGCAAAAGGCGGCGCAGCTGCTGGCCGACGAGCCGGCGCAGGCGACGCGGCGCATGCTGCGTGTGATGCGCGGCGAGCAGCTGCTGTTCGAGACCGCGGTCGACGAGGACGCGGTGCTGAGCTGGTCGTCCGAGCGCAACCTGCTGTTCATTCCCGAGTGAAGTTGCGCTGCTGCGCCTTCGCGTTCACGCTGGCGCTGGCGGCGGCCGGCGCCAGCCACGCGGCCGGCGCAACCACCACGCTGCGCGTGTACTTCAACAACGCGCCGCTTGCTGCCAACGAGCTGCGTACCGAGGCGGACTGCGCGATCGTCTTCGAGCGGCAGCGCCAGGTGCCGAAGACCGAAGGCGTGGCGGCGGCGGCGCTGCGCCAGCTCTTCGCCGGGCCGACCGAGGACGAAACGGCTGGCGGCTACCGCTCGCCGTTCTCGGCCGCCACTGCCGGGCTGCTGCGGCGCGTGGTGATCGAACACGGCACCGCCTACGTCGATCTGAACGATCCGCGTGCGCTGCTGCCCGGCGCCACCTCGAGCTGCGGTGCGGCCGAGTTCCACACGGCCATCGAGCGCACGCTGCGCCAGTTCCCGACGGTGCGCCGCGTGATCCTGGCGATCGACGGCGAGCCGCGGCGCTTCTACGAATGGATGGGGCAGGACTGCGACGAGACGAACGACCACTGCGACGCAGCGCCTTTGCGGCCGGGGCGCTGACGCAGCAACCCGGCCGCCGAGCGCCCGCCGGCTCAGGCCTTGATGTGCAGCGCCACCTCGCCCGACCAGGGCTCGGTGAGTCCGCGGCCACCGCCGAGGTCTTCCAGCAGCGGCCGCAGCTTGTCCAGATTGGCAATCATCGCGGGGCGTGCCGCGGCCAGCGCCTCGAGGCTGTCCCACTCGCCGACGACGATGTAGCTGCGCTCGCCCGAACGCAACAGCCAGAAGTTGCGCCCCCCCGGCATCGAACGCACGTCCAGCTCCCGGTGCAAGCGGACATAGTCGTCCTCGCAGCCCGGCTTGACGCGCATGTGCACCACGTTCATCGCGGTCATGGTCTGCTCCTTGCGGTTTGAGGAGCGTTCAGCCTAGCACGGTGCGATCGCATCGGCCAGCGGACGCGGATCCGATCGGGCCTCGGCCTGGCGCGAGGCGGCGCGAGGTGGCGCGCCCGCAGCCAGGCCATGCAGCCCATGCGACGTCGCCGGACGGTCCGGCGCCTGCGTGCGGCGGTGTGTGCAGCGGGCAGCGCTGGCTCGCCCGAGCCTGCGCGGGATCACCCGCAGCAGCGCCCGCCGCAGGGCGCGCGGGCGGCATGCGGCTCAACGCACCGAAGCCACCGCCCGCAGGATCACCTCGGGCGTGGCCGGCGCCGACAGCATCGGTTGTTTCAGATGGCCGCCCGCGGCCGACACCGCGTCGCGGATCGCGAGCAGCACGCTGAAGGGCAGCAGCAGCGGCGGCTCGCCCACGGCCTTGCTGCGGTGGATGCTGTCTTCGACATTGGCGTTGTCGAACAGCCGCGTATGGAATGCCGCCGGCACGTCGTTGGCGGTGGGGATTTTGTAGGTGCTGGGCGCATGCGTCAGCAGCGCGCCGGTTTGCGGGTGCCACACCAGCTCCTCGGTGGTCAGCCAGCCCATGCCCTGCACGAACGCGCCTTCGATCTGGCCGGTGTCGATCGCCGGGTTCAGCGAGCGGCCGACGTCGTGCAGCAGGTCGGCGCGCAGCAGCTTGCATTCGCCGGTGAGGGTGTCGATCACGACTTCGCTGGCCGCTGCGCCGTAGGCGAAGTAGTAGAAGGGCCGGCCGGTGAGGGTGCTGCGGTCCCAGTGCAGCCCCGGCGTGGCGTAAAAGCCGTCGCTCCACAGCTGCACGCGTGCGATGTAGGCCTGGCTCACCAGTTCGTTGAAGCTCATGTCCACGCCGCCGCCGCGCACGCGCCCCGCCTCGAAGCGCACGTCCTTCGCATCGACGCCATGCGCCGACGCAAACAGCGCCGCCAGCCGCTCGCGGATCTGCCGCGCCGCGTCCTGCGCCGCCTTGCCGTTCAGGTCGCTGCCCGTCGACGCCGCGGTGGCCGAGGTGTTGGCCACCTTGCTGGTGTCGGTGGCGCTGCAGCGCACCCGATCGAAGGCGATGCCCAGTTCGTGCGCCACCACCTGCGCCACCTTGGTGTTCAGCCCCTGGCCCATCTCGGTGCCGCCGTGGTTGACCAGCACCGAGCCGTCCAGGTACACGTGCACCAGCGCACCCGCCTGGTTGTAGTGGTTGACGTTGAACGAGATGCCGAACTTCACCGGCGTCAGCGCCAGCCCCTTTTTCAGGATCGGGCTCGCGGCGTTGAACGCGGCCACGGCCTGGCGCCGCGCCGTGTAGCCGGAAGTCTCGACCAGCTCGTCGACCAGCTCGTGGATCACGTTGTCGGTGACGGTCTGGCGGTACGGCGTGAGGTTGTTCGTCGTCTTGCCGTAGAAGTTGGCGCGCCGCACCGCCAGCGCATCGAGCTGAAGCTCGCGCGCGATGGTGTCGAGGATGACTTCCATCACCAGCGCGCCCTGCGGCCCGCCGAAGCCGCGGAACGCGGTGTTGCTCTGCGTATTCGTCTTTGCGCAGCAGCCGTGGATCGCCACCTCGGGCAGCCAGTAGGCGTTGTCGAAGTGGCAGATCGCGCGCGTCATTACCGGCGGGCTCAGGTCGGCGCTGAAGCCGGCGTTGCAGATCATCGTCACCTCGGCGCCGAGGATGCGCCCGGCGGCGTCGCAGCCGACCGCGTAGTCGAACTCGAAGCCGTGGCGCCGGCCGGTGATCATGAAGTCGTCGTCGCGGTCGGGGCGCAGCTTCACCGGGCGGTTCAGCCGGCGCGCGGCGATCGCGGCGATGCAGGCGAACAGCGCCGACTGCGACTCCTTGCCGCCGAAGCCGCCGCCCATGCGCCGGCACTCGACCAGCACCGCGTGCGACGCCACGCCCAGCGCGTGCGCCACCACCTGCTGCATTTCGCTGGGGTGCTGGGTCGAGCAGTGCACACGCATGCCGCCGCCTTCCAGCGGCACCGCGTAGCTGATCTGGCCTTCCAGGTAGAACTGCTCCTGCCCGCCCTGCACGAAGCTGCCCTGCAGCCGGTGCGGCGCGGCGTCGATCGCGCGCTGCAGCGCACCGGGCGCCGATTCGCGCAGCAGGTGCATCGGCGGCACCACGTACGACTGCTTGGCGTGCGCCTCGCGCAGCGTCAACACCGGCGGCAGCGGCTCGATGCTGACGAAGTCCTTGGCGCGTGCGGCGGCGCGGCGTGCAGCGTCGCGGGTTTCGGCCAGCACCGCAAACACCGGCTGACCGAGGTAGTGCACGACGCCGTCGGCGAGGATCGGGTCGTCGTGCACGATCGGCCCGCAGTCGTTGCGGCCGGGGATGTCGTCGGCGCTGATCACGTCGACCACGCCGGGCAGTGCGCGCAAGGCTTCGAGCGCGATCGCGCCCAGGCGGCCGTGCGCCAGCGCAGACAGCCCGAGCGCGGCGTGCAGCGTGCCGGCGAGTTCCGGCAGGTCGTCGACGTAGGCCGCGCTGCCGGTGACGTGCAGCTGCGCCGATTCGTGCGCCTGCGCGCTGCCGAGTGCGGTGGCCGCGGCGCGGCCGGCGTCGGTGGGTGCGGGCGCAACGAAGGGCGCGTCTTTGACCAGGTTCATCGCAGGCTCCCCGTCAGGCTTCGGCCGCCACCGCCCAGACGCTGGCCGCCGCCAGCGGCGCGTCCGCACGCGTCTCGAGCCACAGCCGCTCGAGCAGCCCACGTGCCGCCTGGCGGCGGTAGTCGGCGCTGGCGCGCAGGTCGCTCAGCGGCTTGAAGTCGCGATCCAGCGCTGATTGCGCGGCGCGCAGGGTGGCTTCGCTCCACGGCTGGCCGCTCACCGCGGCCTCGGCGGCGCTGGCGCGTTTGACCACCGCCGCCAGACCGCCGAAGGCGAAGCGCGCGCTGCGCACGCTGCCGCCGTCCAGATCGATCGCCAGCGCAGCGAACAGCGCCGAGATGTCGCAGTCGTAGCGTTTGCTGATCTTGTAGGCGCGCAGTTGCTGGTTCGGCTGCGGCAGCGGCACACGCATGCCCTGCACGAATTCGCCAGGCTCGAGCCGGTTTTTCATGTAGTCGACGTAGAAGTCCTCGAGCGGCAGTTCGCGCGTGGCGGTGCCGCGGCGCAGCTGCACGCTGGCGCCCAGCGCGATCAGCACCGGCGCGCTGTCGCCGATCGGCGAGCCGTTGGCGACGTTGCCGCCCATGGTGCCGGCATGGCGCACCGGCGGGCCGGCGAAGCGCAGCCAGGCTTCGTTCAGCACCGGCCAATGTTCAGCCAGCGCCGACCAGGCGTCTTCCAGCGTCGCCGCGGCGCCGATGTGCAGCGCGCCGTCGACGACGCCGATGCGCTTGAGTTCGTCGACCTCGCCTACATAGATCAGGTCACCCAGGTCGCGGAACATCTTGTTGACCCACAGGCCGATGTCGGTGGCCCCGGCCAGCAGCCGGGCCTGCGGCTTGTCGGCACGCAGCGCCGCCAGCGCATCGAGCGTGCGCGGCGCGTGGAAGTGGTCGTGTCGCCCGGGCACTGCGGGGTTCGGCGCCACGTGCTGCAGCGGCGGGTCGCTGCGCAGCTGCTGCAGCAGTGCAACGATGGGCGCGGTGTCCAGCCGCCGCGCCGGCAGCTCGAACATGCGCTGCCCGGCGTCGATGATCGGGCGGTAGCCGGTGCAGCGGCACAGGTTGCCGGCCAGCGCGTCGGCCAGCTGCTGCCGCGTCGGCACCGTGCCGGCTTCGTGGTGCTGCTCGTAGCAGGCGATCATGGTCATCACGAACCCCGGGGTGCAAAAGCCGCACTGCGAGCCGTGGCAATCGACCAGCGCCCGCTGCACAGGGTGCAGCTCGGCATGGCCCACGGGGCGCAGCTTGCCACCGCCGATGGCGCTCACGTCCTCGACGCTGAGCAGCGCCTTGCCGTCCAGTGTGGGCAGAAAGCGGATGCACGCGTTCACCGGCCGCAGCGACAGGCCGCCGACCACGTTGGCCCGCGCCGCCGCACTGCCGCTGGCCGCGCCGTGTTCGGCCAGCTCGGCGACGATCACCGTGCAGGCGCCGCAGTCGCCTTCGGCGCAGCCTTCCTTGGTGCCGCTGCAGCGCGCGTCCTCGCGCAGCCAGTCGAGCACGCTGCGCGTGATCGGCGCCGACGCTGTCTGCACGATGCGGCCGCGGTGGACGAAGCGGATCGGGCGCTTGGGCATGGGCATCCTCGGCGGCATCGCTGTTGTGGGTATCGGCGCGAACAGTAGCGCGTCGTGTGCATCCAGATATACGCATGCAAGAGTAGACGCTATATGCTGGCGCGTATGGCGCAGCGGCACGGATTGGCCAACATCGACCTCCATCTCGTGAAGGTCTTGCACACCGTGATCAGCGAACGCAGTGTCTCCCGTGCCGCCCTGCGGCTGCAGACCACGCAGCCATTGGTCAGCGCGCAACTCAGAAGGCTGCGCCAGCTCACCGGCGATGCGCTGCTGGTGCGCTCGGGGCAGACCCTGGCGCCCACCGACGTGGCGCTGTCGCTGCTCGAGCCGGCCGAGCGGCTGCTGCGCGAGGCCGAGCGCCTGTTCGCGCCGCAGCAGCGCCGCAGCGCCTTCGAGCCGGCCGCCAGCGAAGTCGTTTTTCGCATTGCCGCCAGCGACTACCTCGACCCCTTCTTCCTGCCCGGCGTGGTGCAGCGCATCAAGGCCGCAGCGCCGCTGGCGCAGCTCGAGATGCACCCGCTGTCGGCCGAATTCGACTACCGGCGCAAGCTCGCGGCGGGCGACGTCGACCTGGTGGTCGGCAACTGGCTGCGCCCGCCCGACGAACTGCATCTGGGCCACCTGCTCGACGACGAGGTGGTGTGCCTGGTGGCCGCCGATCACGCGGCCGCGTTGGGCAGGAGCGGCGCCCGGGGCTGGGGCGTCGAGCGCTACCTGCAAAGCGAACACGTGGCGCCGATCGCGCTGCACGCCGGCGCGCCGGGCGTGATCGACCAGCACCTGCAAGCGCAGGGCCTGCAGCGCCACATCGTGGTGCGCGCTGCGCACTTCGGGCTGATTCCGCTGATGGTGGCGCGCAGCCGGCTGGTGCTGACCACCGGGCGGCTGTTCTGCACGCGTTATCTGCAGGCGCTGGACCTGCGTATCGTGCGCTGCCCGGTGCCGTTCCCGCCGCTGTCGTACTACATGCTGTGGCACGAGCGCAGCCACGCGGCGCCGGCGCTGCGCTGGCTGCGCGAGCAGATGCGCGAGGTCGCGCTGGGCCTGGCCGGGGCCAAGGCATGAACGCGCCGCAACGTTTCGCGCTGCGCGGCGACCTGCTCGACTTCATCGCCACGCCCGCGCGTGCCGACCCCGACAGTGCCGCGCTGCGCTTTCGCCCCGACCACTGGCTGCTGATCGACGCCGGGCGCATCGTCGGCGCGCAGCCGGCGGCCCCCGGCGCCGACTGGCAGCGCGTGGACCATGCCGGCCGGCTGATCCTGCCCGGCTTCGTCGACACCCACGTGCACAGCGCGCAGCTGGACGTGATCGGCTCGTGGGGCGCGCAGCTGCTCGACTGGCTCGAGACCTATACCTTCCCCAGCGAGCAGCGCTTCGCCGATGCGCAACAGGCGCAGCGCGGCTCGAATGCCTTCCTCGACGCGCTGCTGGCCCACGGCACCACCAGCGCGGCGGTCTTCCCGACCGTGCACAAGGGATCGGTCGACGCATTGTTCGAAGGCGCCGCGGCGCGCGGCATGCGTGTGATCGCCGGCAAGGTGCTGATGGACCGCCACGCTCCGCCGGCGCTGCGCGACGACGTGGAGGGCGCCGAAAGGCAGTGCGAGGAACTCATCGCGCGCTGGCACGGCCAGGCTCGGCTGGCCTACGCGGTGACGCCGCGCTTCGCACCCACCAGCAGCGACGCGCAGCTGGCGATGGCCGCTGGGCTGCTGCAGCGCCACCCGGGCCTGTACCTGCAGACCCATGTCGCCGAGAACCGCGCCGAGGTGCAGTGGGTGGCCCAGCTCTACCCGCAAGCGCGCAGCTACCTGGACGTGTACGAGCGCTTCGGCCTGCTGGGCCAGCGCGCGGTGCTGGCGCACGGCGTGTGGCTGGACGACGCCGACCGCGCGCTGCTGCAGCAGCGCGGCGCCATGCTGGCGCACAGCCCGACGTCCAACCTGTTCCTCGGCAGCGGGCTGTTCGGCTGGGCCGCGGCCGAGGATGCCGGCGTGGCCATCGGCCTGGCCAGCGATGTCGGCGGCGGCACCAGCCTGTCGATGATCCGCACCATGGCCGCCGCCTACCAGGTGCAGGCGCTGGCCGGCACCAGGCTCAGCGCCTGGGCGCTGCTGCACGCCGCCACGCGCGGTGGCGCGGCGGCGCTGAAGCTCGAGCACGAGATCGGCTCGCTCGACGCCGGCAAGCTGGCCGACATCTGCGTGTGGGACTGGGCGGTCGGGCCGGTGGCGCAGCGCCGGCAGCACATCGCCAACAGCCTGCACGAGAAGGTGTTCGCCTGGGTCACGATGGCCGACGAACGCGCGCTGGTGGCGAGCTACGTCGCCGGGCAGTTGCGCTGCGAGCGGCCGGCGCCACCACCCAGCGGCTAGGCCGGCCGCGGATCGCGCGGCGAGCGGCCGCACAGCACACGGCGCAGCGCACAGCACGCCACAACAAACCGGAGACGAAGCATGGAACAAGCGATCGCCAGCGCGTCGGCGGGCCACGGCCTGGCCGAGCGGCTGTTCAAGCTGGGCGAACACGGCACGGACGTGCGCACCGAACTGCTCGCCGGGCTGACCACCTTCCTGACGATGGCCTACATCGTCTTCGTCAACCCGTCGATCCTGGGTGACGCCGGCATGCCCAAGGGCGCGGTGTTCGTCGCCACCTGCCTGATCGCCGCGCTGGGCACGACGATCATGGGGCTGTACGCCAACTATCCGATCGCGCTGGCGCCGGGCATGGGCTTGAACGCCTACTTCGCCTACGTGGTCGTGCTCGGCATGGGCTACAAGTGGCAGGTCGCGCTCGGTGCGGTGTTCGTCTCGGGCTGCTTGTTCCTGCTGGTCACGCTGACGGGGCTGCGCGAGCAGATCGTCAAGGGCATCCCGCATTCACTGCGCGTGGCGATCACGGTGGGCATCGGCATGTTCCTGGCGATCATCGCGCTGAAGAGCGCAGGCATCGTCGCCGCGTCCAAGGCCACCTACGTCACGCTGGGCGACCTGCACCAGCCCTCGGTGGTGCTGGCGGTGATCGGCTTCTTCGTCATCGTCGTGCTCGACAAGCTGCGTGTGCGCGGCGCCATCCTGATCGGCATCCTGCTGGTCACGCTGCTGTCGTTCTTCTTCGGCGGCAACACCTTCGCCGGCGTGTTCTCGGCGCCGCCGTCGATCGCGCCGACCTTCCTGGCGCTGGACATCCGCGGCGCGTTGTCGGCCGGCATCCTGAACGTGGTGCTGGTGTTCTTCCTGGTCGAGCTGTTCGACGCCACCGGCACGCTGATGGGCGTGGCCAAGCGCGCCGGGCTGCTGGTGCCGGGCAAGATGGACCGCATGAACAAGGCGCTGCTGGCCGACTCGGGCGCGATCTTCGCCGGTTCGCTGCTCGGCACCTCGAGCACCACCGCCTACATCGAAAGCGCGTCGGGCGTGCAGGCCGGCGGGCGCACGGGTCTGACGGCCGTCACCGTGGCGCTGCTGTTCTTGCTGTGCCTGTTCATCTCGCCGCTGGCCGGCTCGGTACCGGCCTACGCCACCGCGCCGGCGCTGTTCTTCGTCGCCTGCCTGATGCTGCGCGACCTGGTCGAGCTGGAATGGGACGACTCCACCGAGGTCGTGCCGGCCGCGGTGACGGCGCTGACGATGCCCTTCACCTATTCGATCGCCAACGGCCTGGCCTTCGGCTTCATCAGCTACGCGGTGCTCAAACTTTTCACCGGCCGCGCGCGCGAGGTGCACTACATGGTGTGGATCATCGCCGCCGTCTTCCTGTACAAGTTCGCCTTCGTCGGCGGGCATTGAGGCCAGCGCCGGCAAGCCCAGGAGACCTTGCATGGCGGCAGCCCCGCGGCTCGAGCTGGTCGGCATCAGCAAGCAGTACCCGGCGGTGCGCGCCAACGACCAGGTCGCGCTGAAGGTCTTGCCCGGCGAAATCCACGCCGTGCTCGGCGAGAACGGCGCCGGCAAGAGCACGCTGATGAAGATCATCTACGGCGCGGTGCGGCCCGACGAAGGCCAGATGCACTGGGACGGTGCGAAGGTCGAGATCAAGAACCCGCAGCAGGCGCGCGCGCTGGGCATCAGCATGGTGTTCCAGCACTTCAGCCTGTTCGACACGCTGAGTGCGGCCGAGAACGTGTGGCTCGGGCTGGACAAGAAGCTGTCGCTGGCCGAGGTCGTCCAGCGCATCGCGAAGGTCAGCAAGGGATACGGTCTCGAGGTCGATCCGCTGCGCCCGGTGCATTCGCTGTCGGTGGGCGAGCGCCAGCGTGTGGAGATCGTGCGCGCGCTGCTCACCGACCCCAAGCTGCTGATCCTGGACGAGCCGACCTCGGTGCTGACGCCGCAGGCGGTGCTCGAGCTGTTCGACACCTTGCGCCAGCTGGCGGCCGGCGGCTGTTCGATCCTGTACATCAGCCACAAGCTCGACGAGATCCGCGCGCTGTGCAGCCACTGCACGGTGCTGCGCGGCGGCAAGGTCACCGGCGTGGTCGACCCGCGCACGCAAAGCAACGCCGAGCTGTCCAGGCTGATGATCGGCGCCGAGCCGCCACGGCTGCAGCACCTGAAGGCGCGGGCGGGCGAGGTGGTGCTGGCGGTGCAGGCGCTGTCCTGCCCCAAGCTCGACCAGTTCGGCACCACGCTGGAATCGATCGATTTCGAGGTGCGCGCTGGCGAGATCGTCGGCATGGCCGGCGTGTCGGGCAACGGCCAGCAAGAGCTGATGGCCGTGCTGTCGGGTGAGGACCGGCGCGCACCGAGCGGGTCGGTGCGGCTGTTCGGCCAGGACATCGCGCGCCAGTCGCCGCGCCGGCGGCGCCGTGCCGGCCTGCACTTCGTGCCCGAGGAACGCCTGGGCCGCGGCGCGGTGCCGGCGATGAGCCTGGCGCGCAACACCTTGCTGACGCGCACCGAAGCCGTCGGTGCCGCGGGCTGGATGCACATGCGCGGCGTCGAGCTGCTGGCGGCGCGGCTGATCGAGCGCTTCGACGTGCGCTGCGGCGGCACCGGCGCCGCGGCCAGGAGCCTGTCGGGCGGCAACCTGCAGAAGTTCATCGTCGGCCGCGAGATCGACGCCCAGCCCAAGCTGCTGATCGTCAGCCAGCCCACCTGGGGCGTGGACGTGGGCGCGGCGGCGCTGATCCGCGGCGAACTGCTGAAGCTGCGCGACGCCGGCTGCGCCTTGCTGGTGGTGAGCGAGGAACTCGACGAGCTGTTCGAGATCGCCGACCGGCTGATCGTCATCGCGCGTGGCCGCCTGTCGCCGCCGATCGCGCGCCGCGACGCCAGCGTCGAGCGCCTCGGCGAATGGATGTCGGGCTTGTGGCCCCAGCCGGCTGCGGGCGCGGCCGCGGCGGCCGCGGCGGCAGTAGCGGCCGAGGCAACGATCGGAGCCCGCCATGCTCAGGCTTGAAGCGCGCGCGCAGCCGTCCAAGCTGATGTCGCTGCTGTCGCCGCTGCTGGCGCTGGTGCTGACCGCGCTGCTGGCCGCCGCGTTGTTCGCCGCGCAGGGCAAGGACCCGGCGCGCGGTCTGGCCATCTTCTTCGTCGAGCCCTGGTCCAACCTGCGCCAGGTCAGCGAGCTGCTGCTCAAGGCCACGCCGCTGATCACCATCGCGCTGGGCCTGGCGGTGTGCTACCGCTCCGATGTCTGGAACATCGGCGCCGAAGGCCAGTTCCTGCTCGGCGTGCTGGCCGGCGGCGGCGTGGCGCTGTGGCTGACCACGCAGGGCATCGTGCTGCCCAGGGCGCTCGCGCTGCCGCTGGTGCTGGCCGGTGCAGTGCTCGGCGGCATGGCCTGGGCCGCGCTCACCGCGCTGCTGCGCGACCGCTTCAACGCCAGCGAGATCCTGGTCAGCCTGATGCTGGTGTACGTGGCGCAGCAGCTGGTCAACTACATGGTGTTCGGCCCGTGGAAGGACCCGGCCGGCTTCAACTTCCCGCAGACGAAGAATTTCGACGCCTCCACCTGGCTGCCCAACCTGCTGCCGGGAACGCGGCTGCACATCGGCCTGGCGATCGCGCTGGCGCTGGCGGCGCTGGTGTGGGTCTTCCTGTTCCGCCTGTTCCGCGGCTACCAGCTGCAGGTGGGCGGGCTGGCGCCGGCGGCGGCGCGTTACGCCGGCTTCTCGGCGCGCAGCTCGCTGTGGACCGCGCTGCTGATCTCCGGCGCCCTGGCCGGGCTGGCCGGCGGCATGGAGGCCATCGGCAGCTTCAGGCAGATCACGCCGCATGTGTCCACCGGGCTGGGCTTCACCGCGATCATCGTGTGCTTCGTCGGCCGGCTGCATCCGCTGGGCATCGTCTTCGCCGGGCTGCTGCTGTCGATGATGGTCATCGGCGGCGAGCTCGGCCAGTCGCGCCTGAGCCTGCCCAATGCGCTGTCCGGCGTGTTCCAGGGCCTGCTGCTGGTGCTGCTGCTGGCCTGCGACACGCTGATCCACTACCGCATCCGCATCCGCAGCGCGCTTGCCGCTGCCCGCTGAGCGAAGCTTGCACCATGGACCAACTCGCCTTGCTCGTCGCCGCCACGCTGGCCTCGGGCACGCCGCTGGTGCTGGCCGGCCTGGGGCTGCTGATCAACGAGAAGGCCGGCGTGCTGAACCTCGGCGCCGAGGGCGTGATGCTGGTCGCCGCGATCGCCGGCTTTGCCGCCGCCTTCGCCACCGGCAGCGATACCGTGGCCTTTGCCGCCGGCGCGGCGGCCGGCGCGGTGCTGGCCGCGGCCTTCGGCGGGCTGGTGATCTGGCTGAACACCAACCAGTACGCCACCGGGCTGGCGCTGAGCCTGTTCGGCTACGGCTTTTCCGCCTTCGTCGGCATCGGCTTCGTCGGCCACAAGCTGGCCGAGCGCACGCCCTTCGAGATCCCGTGGCTGGGGCAGATCCCCTTCGTCGGGCCGGCGCTGTTCCGCCAGCACCCGATGGTCTACCTCGCGATCGTGCTGGTGCTCGCGGCGATGTGGTTCTTCTACCGCAGCCGCGCCGGGCTGGTGCTGCGCGCGGTGGGCGAGTCGCCCGAATCGGCGCATGCGCTGGGCTACAAGGTGCGCTGGATCCGCCTGGGCGCGGTGGTCGCCGGCGGTGCACTGTGCGGCCTGGCCGGGGCCTTCCTGTCGGTGGTGTACGCGCCGCTGTGGGTCGAGGGGCTGGTGGCCGGGCGCGGCTGGATCGCGCTGGCGTTGACCACCTTCGCCACCTGGCGGCCGCTGCGCGTGCTGCTGGGTGCGTACCTGTTCGGCGGCGTGACGATGGCGCAGTTCGCGCTGCAAGGTGCCGGCGTCGACGTGTCCAGCCAGTTGCTGACCATGCTGCCCTACCTGGCCACGGTGCTGGTGCTGGCGGTCATCAGCCGCAACCCGGCGTGGATCCGCATCAACATGCCGGCCTCGCTGGGCAAGCCCTTCCACCCCGGCGCCTAGAATTCGCCGCCTTGCGGCATGCGCGTGCCGACCTTTCACACCACCAAGGAATCCGAACGCATGAGCCTGATGACCAAACGTGCCCTGCTGGGCACTGCCGCTGCCGCCGCGATCGCCGCGCTGGCCGGCTGCGGCAAGAAGGAAGAGCCCGCGCCGCAGGCCGCCGCGCCCGCGCCGGCCGCGGCCGCCGCCTCGGCGCCGGCCGAACCGCTGAAGGTGGCCTGGGTCTACATCGGCCCGGTGGGCGACGCCGGCTGGACCTACGCGCACGACCAGGGCCGCAAGGCGGTGGAGGCCGAGTTCGGCGACAAGGTCAAGACCACCTTCGTCGAGAAGGTGCCCGAAAGCGCCGACGCCGAGCGCGTGATCCGCGACCTGGCAGCCCAGGGCAACAAGCTGATCTTCACCACCAGCTTCGGCTACATGGAGCCGACGATCAAGGTGGCGCAGGAGTTCCCCGACGTGAAGTTCGAGCACGCCACCGGCTACAAGCTCGCGCCCAACGTCGGCGTGTACGACCACCGCGTCTACCAGGACGCCTACATCTCCGGCATGATCGCCGGCGCGATGACCAAGACCGACACGCTGGGCTTCGTCGGCACCTTCCCGATCCCCGAGGTGCTGCGCAACATCAACGCCTACACGCTGGGCGCGCAGGCGGTGAACCCGAAGGTCAAGACCAAGGTGGTGTGGATCGGCACCTGGTTCGACCCGCCGAAGGAAGCCGAGGCCGCGCAAAGCCTGATCAACGCCGGCGCCGACGTGCTGCTGCAGAACACCGACTCGTCGGCCGTGCTGCAGACCGCCGAGAAGAACAACAAGTACGCCTTCGGCTGGGACTCCGACATGAGCGCGGTGGCGCCCAAGGCGCACCTGGCGTCGAACATGATCTACTGGGGCCCGTACTACAAGAAGGCCGTCAAGGACGTGCTGGACGGCACCTGGAAGTCCGAGCGCTCGGTGTGGGGCTACAAGGAAGGCACCAACGCCGTGATCAAGATCGCCGACAGCGTGCCCGAGGACGTGAAGAAGAAGATCGAAGAGGTCAAGGAAGGCCTGAAGGCCGGCAGCTTCGACCCCTTCAAGGGCCCGATCGTCGACACCGAGGGCAAGGAACGCCTGCCCAAGGACCAACTGCCCGACCAGGCCTGGAAGGACAAGGTCGACTTCTTCGTCAAGGGCGTGGAAGGCAAGGTGCCCTCGGGCAAGTAGCGTGTCGATCGCGCGCTGAGCCCAGCCCACGATGGCGCCGCCGCGCGCAGCGATGCCCGGCGGCCTCTTGCATTGCGCGCGGCCGCGGCGGCGCGCCGGCACGGGTGGACAATGACGGTTTCGCCGGCGCGCAGCCGGCGCGCTGACGGAGTCGACCATGCGCCCACTTCCCATCCCGTGCCCGCCCCGGCCCCATCGCCGCGCGGCGCTCGTCGCCATGCTTGCGGCGGCCGCGCTCGGCGCCCAGGCGGTGTGGGCCGCGTCGTCGGCCGCGGACCTGGCCAGCAGGTCGAATGAGGCGTTGCAGCGGCTGACGGCCAAGGTGCCGGCCGCCAAGGCACTGGCCAAGGACGCCAAGGCGGTGCTGGTGTTCCCCAAGGTGACGAAGGCCGGCCTGGGCATCGGCGGCCAGTACGGCGAAGGCGCGCTGATCCAGGGCGGCAAGGCCGTCGCCTTCTACAGCACGGCGGGCGCGTCCTATGGCCTGCAGGCCGGCGCGCAGACCTTCGGCTATGCGATGTTCTTCATGAACGACGGCGCGCTGGCACAACTGGGCAAGAACGAGGGCTTCGAGGTCGGCGTCGGCCCGAGCGTGGTGGTGCTGGACGAAGGCAAGGCCAAGACCGCGACCACGACGACGATGAAGAACGACATCTACGCCTTCGTCTTCGGCCAGAAGGGGCTGATGGCCGGCGTGGGCGTGCAGGGCAACAAGATCACGAAGATCGACCCGAAGTAGGCGCTGCGCTCCATCATGACCGCCATCGACTTCGGCGCCATCCCCCGCGCCCGCCTGCCGGCGCTGCTGCGCCGCATGCCCAAGGCCGAGCTGCACCTGCACATCGAAGGCACGCTCGAACCCGAATTGATCTTCGAGCTGGCGCAGCGCAACCACGTCGCGCTGCCGTATCGCAGCGTCGAGGCCTTGCGCGCGGCCTACGCCTTCAGCGATCTGCAAAGCTTCCTCGACATCTACTACGCCGGCGCCAGCGTGCTGTTGAAGGAGCAGGACTTCTTCGACCTGGCCTGGGCCTACTTCGAGCGCGCCGCCGCCGACAACGTGGTGCACGCCGAAATCTTCTTCGACCCGCAGACCCACACCGCGCGCGGCGTGGCCATGGGCGCGGTGATCGTCGGCCTGGAGCACGCCTGCCGCCGCGCCCATGCCGAGTTCGGCCTCAGTGCCAAGCTGATCCTGTGTTTCCTGCGTCACTCGAGCGAAGAAGCCGCGTTCGAAACGCTGCAGCAGGCGCTGCCCTACCGCCACCACTTCATCGGCGTGGGCCTGGACAGCGGCGAGCGCGGCAACCCGCCGGAGAAGTTCGCGCGGGTCTTCGCCAGGTGCCGCGAACTCGGGCTGCATGTCGTCGCGCATGCGGGCGAGGAGGGTCCACCGGCCTACATCGAAAGCGCACTCGACGTGCTGAAAGCCGAGCGCATCGACCACGGCGTGCGCTGCGTCGAAAGCCCCGCGCTGGTGCAGCGGCTGGCGGCCAGCGGCATGCCGCTGACGGTGTGCCCGCTGTCCAACGTCAAGCTGCGCGTGTTCCCGACGCTGGCGCAGCACAACCTGAAGGTGCTGCTCGACGCCGGGCTGTGCGCCAGCGTGCACAGCGACGACCCCGCCTACTTCGGCGGCTATATCAACGACAACTTCGTGCAGACCTTCGACGCACTGCCGGCGCTGACGGCGCGCGACGCCTGGCAACTGGCGGCCAACAGCTTCGAAGCCAGCTTCGTCGGCGCGGCGGCCAAACAGCGCTGGCTCGTGCAGCTGAACCAGGTGTTCGCGGCCGGGTGAGCCCGGCGCGGCGGGTATCGGCGCAAGGCCGAATTTCCTAGACCGCTTTGCGTGCGGCAGTGGGTGCGGGCAAAGCCGGGCCCGGGCAGGCCGCG
>CAYZGL010000026.1:0-26860 GCA_964477985.1 uncultured Rubrivivax sp.
TCGCCGGGCTGAAGGCCGGGCTGACCTCGCACGCCAAGATGAAGCAGATGGGCGTGAGCTCGCCGGTGTTCAGCTTCATGACCGACGACTACCTCGTCGCCGACGGTGGCGAGGTGAAGTGCAGCGAGCTGATCCACCCCAAGGTCGAACCCGAGATCGCCTTCGTCACCCGGCGCGCGTTGAAGGGCCCGGGCTGCCACATCGGCGCGGTGCTGGCGGCGGTGGACTTCGTGATCCCCGGCATCGAGGTCATCGACAGCCGCTACCGCGACTTCAAGTTCGACCTGAAGAGCGTGATCGCCGACAACACCTCGGCCGCACGCTTCGTCATCGGTGGCCAGCCGAAGCGCGCCGAGCAGGTCGACCTGCGCACCGTCGGCGTGGTGCTCGAGAAGAACGGCGAGGTGGTGGCGCTGGGCGCCGGTGCCGCCGTGCTGGGCCACCCGGCGGCGGCGTTGGCGATGCTGGCCAACCACCTGGGCGAACGCGGCCAGGAGATCCCGGCCGGCACGCTGGTGCTGTCGGGCGGCATCACCGAGGCGGTGCCGGTGCAGCCGGGCGATGCGGTGACGCTGCGCGTACAGGGTATGGGCAGCACCTCGATGCGCTTCGTGTGAGCTGAGATCCCCCTCACCCCACCTCTGTCCCCCTGTCGGGGGCGAGGGAGCAAGGTCTGCTCGCCGCACAGGTCACCGCTGTCGGCTCGCTCAGCCGCGAGCGGGACAGCGTCGGGGTGAGGACCCGGCGGCGGCACGCTGCTTCATCGATCTGCTTCATCGGTCGCCAGCCGATGGACAATGCCGCCACCCGCACCCGAAGGAACCCTGCAATGAATACAGCCACCACAAGCCGCATCGGCCTCATCGGCGCCGGCACCATGGGCAACGGCATCGCGCAGGTGTGCGCGATGGCCGGCCTGTCCGTACGCATGATCGACATCGCCGACGCCGCGGTGCAGCGCGGCGTGAACACGGTGGCCAAGAACCTGGACCGCCTGGTCGCCAAGGACAAGCTGAGCGCCGCCGACAAGCAAGCCGTGCTCGGCCGCATCGCCGGCGGCACCGACTACGCGGCGCTGAAGGACTGCGAGCTGGTGATCGAAGCCGCCACCGAGAACGTGCCGCTGAAGCTGAAGATCCTGAAGCAGCTCGACGAGCTGCTCGGCGACAAGGTGGCGATCGCCACCAACACCTCGTCGATCTCGATCACGCAGTTGGCCGCGGTGGTGCGCAACCCGGGGCGCTTCATCGGCATGCACTTCTTCAACCCGGTGCCGGTGATGGGGCTGGTGGAGCTGATCCGCGGCCTGCAGACCGACGACGCCACCCATGCCCTGAGCGACGCCTTCGTGCGCCGCATCGGCAAGACGCCGGTGACGGTGCGCAACAGCCCCGGCTTCGTCGTCAACCGCATCCTGTGCCCGATGATCAACGAGGCGATCTTCGTGCTGCAGGAGGGCCTGGCCAGCGCCGAGGACATCGACGCCGGCATGCGCCTGGGCTGCAACCACCCGATCGGCCCGCTGGCGCTGGCCGACATGATCGGGCTGGACACGATGCTGGCGGTGATGGAAGTCTTCTACGAAGGCTTCAACGACCCGAAGTACCGCCCTGCCCCGCTGCTGAAGGAAATGGTTGCCGCCGGGCGCCTCGGGCGCAAGAGCGGACACGGCTTCTACCACTACGGTTGAGGCGGCACGGGGCGCGGCCGGCGGCCCGCGGCCCGCGGCCGCCAGCCCGCAGTGCGGGCACGCGCGGCGCGCTTGACTGGCATCAACCGCCCGCGCGGGCCAACGGCTATGGTCGGCATGAGTACCCGCATGAGTACCTGTCCATCCACCGTGTCCGAAGGAGAACCCCGTGATCCGTGAAGTCGAAGGCGACATCCTGTTGAGCCAAGCGCAACTGATTGCGCATGGCATTGCCACCCAAGACCCTTTCGATTCGGGGTTGGCGCTGGCGCTGCGCGAGCGCTTTCCGTCGATGGTGCGCGACTACCGCCACGCGATGCATTCGAATCACCCCAAGACCGGCGAGATCTGGGCCTGGCATGGCGTCAACGAGGACGGCAGCACGCGCGGCATCGTCAACCTGCTGACCCAGGGCATGCAAAGCCAGGCC
Source organism: uncultured Rubrivivax sp. (assembly GCA_964477985.1). Classification (GTDB taxonomy): domain Bacteria; phylum Pseudomonadota; class Gammaproteobacteria; order Burkholderiales; family Burkholderiaceae_C; genus Rubrivivax. The sequence continues at coordinate 2,121 of CAYZGL010000026.1, forward strand.
AAGTCGGCGCGGCCGGTCAAGGCCAGCGTCGAAGACGTCAACCAGGCACTGCGCGCGCTGGCCAGGCTGGTGCGCGACGAAGGCGTGCGCAGCCTGGCGCTGCCGCGCCTGGCCACCGGCGTGGGCGGGCTCGATTGGGCCGACGTGCGGCCGCTGATCCAGCAGCACCTGGGCGAGCTGGGCATTCCGGTGCTGGTGTACGAGGTGTACCGCAAGGATCAGAAGGCCGACGAGAAGCTGGCCGCCTGAGGCGCGCACGAGCACTCGCGCTCGCGCTCGCCGCTGGGGCAAGCACACAGCTTCAGCGCTGGGCCAAAACGGGTCGGGGCAGCAAATCGTCGATCCCGTCCCAGCGCTTGTCCTTGATCATCACGAAGCGGCAGCGCCCGTCCGACAGGCTGGCCCACAAGCCGCCGATCAGCCGGTCGTCGTGCGCGGCATCCCAGCGATCCGCGCCCTTGTATTCGACCGCCACGATCGCGCCTGGCTGATCGGCGCTGTCGGGCAGCTGGCACACGAAGTCCGGGTAGAAGCGGCCGTCGGCCTTTTGCAGAAAGAACGAGCCGCCTTCGCGGCGCACCAGGTTGCGCACCCAAAAGCGCATACGCCCCTGCTGCGCCTGAATGTCCAGCCAGCAGGCGCAGTCGAACTCCTCCTTGCTGTCGAAGTCGCCGATGCGGCCGTAGAAATGCTTGCGGAAGTCGAAGTGCCCGAAGCGCCCGTCGTAGTCGCGGCTGGGCGCGTAGGCCTGCGCGTGGAACTCGAAGGCCGCTTGGTCCGTCACCGCCACGCGCGACGCGGCATCGTCGCCGAACAACGCCTGCTGGTAGGCCTTGGCCACGGCCTGCTGGCGCAGCTCGCGGATGCGCGCTTCCAGCAGCTTGCGAATCAAGAACTTCTGCAGATTGGCGCGCGCCAGAGTGAAACCCTCACGCCGCAGCAGCTCGCTCAACCACGCAGCGACGAAAGCCCGTTTGCTGGCGTGGGTCAGCGAAGGTTCGGGCAGGTTGCGGCACAGCCAGGTGGCAAGGCGCAGCGCGTCCCAGGGCTCGACGCTGTAGACCAGCCCCAGATCGCGTTGCATGTCGGGCAGGAAGCGTGACACCACCTTGCCGCTGTCGCTGTCGACATCGATCTCACCGCCCTCGGACACCTTCATGCCGGCGCCGAGTGCGGCCAGATCCTGCGCCGTGGCTGCGGCGTCGTAGGTCGCCACGTCCCACGGGTAGTCCAGCACTTGCGGGTCGTCGAACAGTTGCAGTTCGCCGGCTTGTCCGGCGCCTGCGCGCAAGGCCAGCTGCGGCACCCGAAAGCGCTCGCCGCGCTCGGCCGGCGTCTGGAAGAACTCGATGGCCGTGGTGCGGCTGGCCTTCGCGGCCGCAACGATGGCGGTGGCTGCCGTATCGCTGCCGACCGATGCCCCGAGCGCAGCGGCCTCGTCCTCGCTCAGCGGGGCATGCAGGGTCAAGGTGTTGCGCTTGCCGTCCCAGCGCAGCTTGTCGCGCACCGGCTGGGGTACGCGGTCGAGCTCGGGTTTTTCGCTCAGGCTGATCACCACCGGGCGCAGCACGAAGCGCCCGGCGTGGCCCTGCAGGTCCAGCCGCCCCTGCTCGGCGCGGGCGGCGGTGACGAAGTCGGCCACCTCGCGCCGCTCGAAACCGGCGCCAGCCACCAGACGGTCGCGCAACGCGCCGGCGGTCTCGGCGAAGTCGCGCGACACGACGAAGGCGTACGACTGGTTCAGCGCCTTGGCGCGGCGCTGGCTCGCGCCGGGCTGGCGCAACACGCGCCCGAGCAACTGCTCGACCGCCGTCGCCGACGACAGCGAGGCCATGCTCACCAGGATGTAGGCAAAAGGGCAATCCCAGCCCTCGGCCAGCGCCTTTTGCGTGATGACGAACTTCACCGGGCAGGCCGGGTCGGCGATGCCCAGCTTGTAGTCGGTGTCGATCTGGTCCAGCCCCTTTTCTTCGCCGGTGGCGACGACGATCTGCTCGGGCGGGATGCCGTGGTGGCTGATCAGCTCGCCGCGCACGCGCTCGAAGTCCAGCGTTTCCACCCCGGCACGGCGCGGCTGCGACTGGATCAGCACCAGCGGGCGCAGGTAGGCGCTGCCTGTGCGGCGTTCGTCGTCGGCCAGCTGCTGCAGCGCGTCGCGCCGGGCGATCGCGTCGGCCAGACATTGCTGCCAGTTCGGCTCGGTCTGCAGCACGACCGGCAGCTTGATCATCTCCTCGGCCTTCAGCTCGGCGGCGCTGACGCTGTGCAGCACGTTGCTCGGCGTGCGCTGCAGATCGGGCGTGGCGCTGAGCTCCATCACGCCACTGGGGCGCAGCCGCGCCAGCATGTCGAAGGCCAGCTCGGTGCGGTGGTTGTGCGCCTCGTCGACCACGACGAACGGCCGGCGCAGCCGCAGCACGTTGGCCAGCGAGCACGGCGTGCTGCGCTCGGCACCCTCGCCTTCGCTCAGCAAGCCGTCGCGCTGCGCTGGCGACAGGTTCTCGAAGTGGTGCATCAGCGCGCCGCTGCTGTGGTAGACCTTGCGCGACTCTTCGTCCTCCACCTGGAACGCCTGCCTTGTCGCGACGATGACGGTGGTCGAGGTGTCGAGCGTGGCGCGGGTGACGCTCTTCGCCTCGTCCAGATCCAGCACCGTGACCGGCCCGGCCTCGCGCAGCGCCGCGTGGTACGGGTGCGTGCGGTCGCGCAGCGCGCGCAGCGTCTGTTCGCGGATCGGCTTGCTCGGCACCAGCCACAGCATCACGCTGTGTTCGGTGCGCAGCAGCTGCGTGTTGACCCGCGCCACGCTCTTGGCGGCCAGCCAGGTCTTGCCGCCGCCGGTGGGCACGCGCAGGCAGAAGTAAGGCATGTCGGCCGGAAAGCCCGACAGCGGGTGGTGGACATGGCCGCGTCCCCACAAGCGCTCGGTGGTGGCGGTGAAAGCGATCGCCGGCGACGGCAGCTCGTGGCAGGCCTCGAGGTAGGCCTGCACGCTGTCGAGCAGCTGCTGCTGGTAGACCTTGGGCGCAAAGGGGGTCATGGCTCAGAGCTCCAGCGCGTAGGGTGTTTGCTTGAAGGTGATGCCCTCGCGCACGGCGCGGCCGCCCATGCGGTTGGCGGCGGCGTAGATCACCTTGGGGCCGGCGAACTCGGGCAGCAGCTCGAACACCGCGGCGCTGAGCACGTTGCCGCCGCCGACCGAACGGTCTTGCAGGATGCCGTTGTAGAGCAGATAGATCGCGCGGCCCTCGTGCACACCGAGCAGCGGGGACAGGGCTTCGACTCCCTCTCCCTGTGGGAGAGGGCTGGGGTGAGGGAGCCCCGTGCCGGTCTCGGCAAACCAGACGAACTCGGCCAACTGCGCAAAGCCGACGTCGCTGCGGATCTGGCCATCGGCATCGAACAGCGGTTGGTCCGACAGCCGGCAGAACTGGAAGCCGCCGCCTAGACCTTCGATGGCGCTGCCTTTCGCGTTGGTGTAGCCCTGCGCGACACGACGTGCACGTTCGGCGGTGATGTTCTTCGCGATGTGCTTGTCCATCTCGACGAGGATGAAGCGGCGATGGCCGCCGTCCTCACTGTTCTGCTTCAGCACAGCGTGGGCGGTGGTGCCCGAGCCGGCGTAGGAGTCCAGAACCAAGAAGTCCTTGCCTTCGATCATCGACACCAGGTACTTCACGAGGTCGACCGGCTTGGGAAACGGAAACTGAAAACCCATCTCTGCCAAAGCGGCCGACTGCGATTGCGTACTGCCGACGCCGCTGACAACCGTGACGACGTGGCTGGCCTGTTCGCGATCTTTCACCGACTCGACAGCACCGGTGCCAGTGATGACGAACCTCGTGCGCTGCCCTTTGGAATCGAGCACAGGCTCGAAGCCGGAAGCGATGTAGCGCTGCAAGATCGCCTTCGACGACCAGCCGCTGCTCACCCGCACTTCGTTGACCAAGCGCCCATTGGCGATGGCAGCATCGTCGAGATAGTGAGGCCATGAGCTTGTGCGTGCGGCAATGCGGGCCTGCTCGACGCTGGCCGGGAAGCCAGCAGGAAGCACGACTTCGCTGATGGGGTTCTTCGGGCCGTTCTTGACGATCGTGTTCTGGATATGGGCACGATTGAGCTTGCTGCCCACGTCGACAGCAGGATCCACCACTCTTGGGTGCGCGAACCGCTGCGGATCGAGCGCGTAGGCCAGCACGTATTCGTGGCAGTTCTTGATCTTGGCTTGGTTGTCGAAGTTGCCGTCCGTCCGCCATACCAGCGTGGCAAGGCGCTTGTCGAGCCCGAAGATTTCGTCCATCAAGCTGCGCAGGTGGTGTACTTCGTCGTCATCGATCGACACGAAGATCGCCCCGTCCTCGCGCAGAAACTGCCGCAGCAGCACCAGCCGCGGATACATCATGCAAAGCCAGCGGTCGTGCCGGTCCAGCGTTTCGCCTTCCTTGCCGACCACCTCGCCCAGCCAGCGGCGGATCTCGGGGCTGTTGACGTTGTCGTTGTAGACCCAGCCCTCGTTGCCGGTGTTGTACGGCGGGTCGATGTAGATGCACTTCACTTGGCCGGCATAGCGCGGCAGCAGCGCTTTGAGCGCATGCAGGTTGTCACCCTGCACGATCAGGTTGCCGCTGCCGGCAGCATCACAGCACAGCTCGGGCACCGGCTCGAGCAGCCGCAGCGGCACGTCCTTGTGGTGCTTGACGACGGCTTGCTTGCCGATCCAGTTCAGTGTGGGCATCGCGCCTCGTGTGCTTCGGTGGTTGCGCGCGCCTGGCGCTCGCGTTGGCTGTCGTGTCGGCGCCGCGGCTGCTGACAGCGTTGCGGGCCGGCGCGCGCCCCCGCATCGCCCACGCCAGCAAGGACAATGCAGCGCTCGCGGCGGCGCTTCGCAGCGAGCCGGCGATGCTAGCCGCGCCGTGGCGGCGCCGGCCCGTGCTTTGGCATCACGGCCAAAATCGCCCTCAGCCCTGCCTTCTTGTATGAACCGCGATCCCGACCTCGCCGCCCACACGCCGATGATGCAGCAGTACCTGCGCATCAAGGCCGAGCATCCCGATGCGCTCGTCTTCTACCGCATGGGCGACTTCTACGAGCTGTTCTACGACGATGCGCGGCGCGCGCACCGCCTGCTCGACATCACGCTGACCACGCGCGGGCAGTCGGCGGGCGAGCCGGTGGTGATGGCCGGGGTGCCGGCGCATTCGGTCGACGGCTACCTGGCGCGCTTGATCAAGCTGGGCGAAGCGGTGGCGGTGGCCGAGCAGGTGGGCGATGTCGCCACCGCCAAGGGGCCGGTGGAGCGCAAGGTGGTGCGCGTGGTCACGCCCGGCACGGTGACCGACAGCGCACTGATGGCCGAACGCGCCGACACGCTGCTGCTGGCGCTGCAGCGCCAGCGCCAGAACTGGGGCCTGGCCTGGCTGGGGCTGGCCAGCGGCAGGCTGGGGCTGGGCGAGTGCGCCGAGCGCGAACTGGCCGCCTGGCTGGCGCGGCTGGACCCGGCCGAGATCCTGCACGACGGCAGCGAGCTGCCGGCGGCCGTGCTGCAGCATCGCGCGGCGCGCACCGCGCGCCCGGCGTGGCAGTTCGACACCGCGCTGGGCCAACGCAAGCTGTGCGCGCAGTTGCAGGTGGCCTCGCTGGCCGGCTTCGGCGCGCAGGACATGGCCGCGGCGCAGGCCGCCGCCGCCGCGCTGCTGGCCTATGCCGAGCACACGCAGGGCCAGGCGCTGCGCCATGTGCAGCGGCTCGAGGCGGAACGCAGCGGCGAGCTGCTCGAGCTGCCGCCGTCCACGCACCGCAACCTCGAGCTGACGCGCACGCTGCGCGGCGACGACGCACCAACGCTGCTGTCGCTGCTGGACAGCTGCAGCACCGGCATGGGCAGCCGCTGCCTGCGCCGTTGGCTGACGCACCCGCTGCGCGAGCGCACGCAGGCCAGCGCGCGCCACGAGGCCATCGTCGCGTTGCTGGACGCCGGCTTCGAGCCGCTGCGCAAGGCGCTGCGGGCGGTGAGCGACGTGCAGCGCATCGCCGCGCGCATCGCGTTGCGCCAGGTGCGCCCGCGCGAGCTGGCCGCTCTGCGTGCCACGCTGGCGGCGCTGCCGGCGCTGGCGGCGGCCGCACCCGGCGGCAGCGCGCTGCTGGCGCAACTGGCGCAGGCGCTGGCCCCCTCGCCCGATATCGCCGATGCGCTGCGCGCCATCGCCGACGAACCGGCGCCGCAGCTGCGCGACGGCGGCGTGATCGCCGCGGGCGTCGATGCCGAGCTGGACGAACTGCGCGCGATCCACACCCACTGCGACGACTTCCTGCTGCAGCTCGAACAGCGCGAACGCACGCGCAGCGGCATCCCCAACCTGCGCGTGCAGTACAACAAGGTGCACGGTTTCTACATCGAGGTCACGGCGTCGAACCTGCAGCGCGTGCCCGCCGACTACCAGCGCCGCCAGACGCTGAAGAACGCCGAGCGCTTCGTCACACCCGAGCTGAAGGCCTTCGAGGACAAGGCCTTGTCGGCCGCCGAGCGTGCGCTGGCGCGCGAGAAGGGGCTGTACGAGCAGCTGGTGGATGCGCTGCAGCCGTTTCTCGCCGAGCTGTCGGCGCTGGCCGAGGCGCTGGCCGCGCTGGACGCGCTGGCCGCGCTGGCCGAGCGCGCGAGCACGCTGGACTGGTGCCGGCCGCAGTTCGTCGCACACCCTTGCATCGACATCCAGTCGGGGCGCCACCCGGTGGTCGAGGCGCGGCTGGCCGAAACCGGCGGCGGCGCCTTCATCGCCAACCATTGCCGGCTCGACGCCAAGACCCGGCTGCTGATCGTCACCGGCCCCAACATGGGCGGCAAGAGCACCTTCATGCGCCAGGTGGCGCTGATCGTGCTGCTGGCCTCGATCGGCTCGTTCGTGCCGGCGGCGGCCTGCCGGCTCGGGCCGATCGACGCCATCCACACGCGCATCGGCGCCGCCGACGACCTGGCCAACGCGCAGTCGACCTTCATGCTCGAGATGACCGAGGCCGCGGCCATCGTGCACGGCGCCACCGAGCATTCGCTGGTGCTGATGGACGAGATCGGCCGCGGCACCAGCACCTTCGACGGCCTGGCGCTGGCCTCGGCCATCGCCAGCCACCTGCACGAGCGCAACAAGAGCTTCACGCTGTTCGCCACGCACTATTTCGAGCTGACCGAGTTCCCGGCGCGGCACGCGCACGCGCTGAACCTGCACGTGTCGGCGGTGGAAGCCGGCGAGCAGATCGTCTTCCTGCACCAGATCGAGGCCGGCCCGGCCAGCCGCAGCTACGGCGTGCAGGTGGCGCGCCTGGCCGGCATGCCGGCGTCGCTGATCCGCCAGGCAAGGCATGCGCTGGAAGCGCTGGAAGCGCAGCAGCGCGCCGGCGACGTGCAGGCCGAACTGTTCGCCGCACCGCCACCCGCCGCGGCGGCGGCGCCGTCGCCGCTCGAGCTGGCGCTGCAGCGCATCGACGCCGACGCCCTGACGCCGCGGCAGGCGCTGGACGCGCTGTACCGCCTGAAACAACTGCAGCAGGAACAAGCCCGATGAACGACCCCACCCCCGCGGCCGAGCCGCGCCTGACCTCGCTGTCGCACGGCGGCGGCTGCGGCTGCAAGATCGCGCCGGGCGTGCTGTCGCAGATCCTCGAGCGCAGCAGCGCGATGCCGCTGCCGCCGCAGCTGCTGGTGGGCCTCGAGACCGCCGACGACGCCGCCGTCTACCGGCTCAACGACGAGCAGGCGCTGGTTGCGACCACCGATTTCTTCATGCCCATCGTCGACGATGCGCACGACTTCGGCCGCATCGCCGCCACCAACGCGCTGAGCGACGTCTACGCCATGGGCGGGCGGCCGATCCTGGCGCTGGCGCTGGTGGGCATGCCGGTCAACGTGCTGTCCACCGCCACCATCGCGCGCATCCTCGACGGCGGTGCGTCGGTGTGCCGCGACGCCGGCATCCCGGTGGCCGGCGGCCACAGCATCGATTCGGTGGAGGCGATCTACGGCCTGGTGGCACTCGGCCTGGTGCACCCGCAGCGCGTGAAGCGCAACGCCGACGCGCGTCCCGGCGACCTGCTGGTGCTGGGCAAGCCGCTGGGCGTGGGCGTGATGAGCGCGGCACTGAAGAAGGGCGCGCTCAGCGCCGGCGGCTACGCGCGCATGCTGGCCACGACGACCCGGCTGAACACCCCGGGGCCGGACCTGGCCGAGCTGAGCGGCGTGCACGCGATGACCGACGTCACCGGCTTCGGCCTGGCCGGCCACGCGCTGGAGATGGCGCGCGGCGCGCGCTGCGACATGCGCATCGACTGGCCGGCCGTGCCGCTGCTGGACGGCGTGCACGCGCTGGCCGCGCAGGGCCTGGTCACCGGCGCGTCGGCGCGCAACTGGGCCGGCTGCGGCGCGCAGGTGGATTTGCCGGCGGGCTTCGGCGCCGAGCAGCGCGCGTTGTTGACCGACCCGCAGACCAGCGGCGGCCTGCTGGTGGCCTGCTCGGCCGAGGCGCTGGGCGCGGTGCAGGGCGTCTTCCGCCGCCACGGCTTCGAGCAAGCGGCCGTGATCGGTCAGGTGCTCGACGCCAGCGGCGCGCCGCTGCTGCGCGTGGCCGGCTGACGGTCCTGCCCCAGCCGCTGCGGCGCCAGGTAGTCCTGGCGGAAGGCCTCGAAGGGCATGGTGTCCGACGCCTCGAGGCAGCGCTGCTCGATCAGCGAATCGCGGGCCATCGCCTCGAACGACTGCTGCTGCGCGTCGCTCCACGGCAGGCCGAGCAGCAGCTCGCGCGTGTGCGCCGAGCGATGGCGCAGCAAGCGCACGTACGAACGGTCGAAGTCGCGCTCCATCGCCGCCAGCACGCGCGCCGACGGCAGCTCGGCGGGCTGCGCCAGCACCCGCGACGCGCCGGCCCAGGCGTCGCGGTAGCGGCCGGCGCCCAGCGCCACGTCCATCGCGTTGGCCAGCAGCTCCATCTCGGCCACGATCTGCGCGGCCCAGTCGGCCAGCGCCACCTCGGTCGCGCCGCGCTCGAGCAGCAGGCCCGGCTCGCGCCCGCGCGCGGCCACGCGCTGCTGGTTGCGGCCCAGCGCGGCGATCTCCTCGGGCGTGTCCGGCGGGCTGGGCGTGAGCAGGCAGTGCAGCAAGAACAGGTCGATGAAGCGCATCGTCGGTGCCGCGATGCCCACCGGCACGAAGGGGTCGAGGTCCATGCAGCGCACCTCGACGTATTCCACGCCGCGCTCGCGCAGCGCGTGCAGCGGGCGCTCGCCGGGCTGGATCACGCGCTTGGGCCGGATCGTGCCGTAGAACTCGTTCTCGATCTGCAGCAGGCTGGTGGCCAGCTGGTTGTATTCGCCGCCGGGGTTGCGGATGCCGACCGCCTCGTAGGCCGGGTAGGGCCTGGTCAGCGCCTGCTGCAGCGACGCGCCGTAGCTGCGCAGGTTGTTGTACGACACCGCCAGCGCGGCCTGCGCATCGCTTTGGTAGCCCAGCCGCCCCATGCGCAGGCTGGTGGCATGCGGCAGGTACAGCGTGTGGCCGTGCAGCCGCTGCAAGTGGTGCTCGCGCCCTTCGACGAAGCTGTCGCACAGCGCCGGCGACGCGCCGAACAGGTACAGCAGCACGAAGCTGTGGCGGCGGAAGTTGCGGATCAGCCCGAAGTAGTCGTCGTCGTCCAGCCCCGGCATCGACCAGTTGTAGTGGATGCCCGAGATGGTCTGCATGCGCCGGCCGTAGCGGTGCCCCAGCCCCATGCGGTACACGCTCTTGGCGCGCGCCACGTTGCTGGTGCCGTACACGCCGATCGGGATGTTCTCGTCGGCCGGCAGGCCGCACGGCATGCTGCCCACCCACAGCATCTCGTCGCCGCCGCGCTGCAGCGTGCGGTAGACGAACTGGTGGATCTGCGTCAGCTCGTCCAGGCAGCCGTCGACGTCGGCGTGCACGCCGGTGATCAGCTCGAGCTGCGATTCGCTGAAGTCGGTGGTGATGTGCGGGTGCGTCAGCGCCGAGCCCAGCGCCTGCGGATGCGGCGTCGCCGCCAGCCGGCCATCGCTCAGGCAGCGCAGGCTTTCTTTTTCGATGCCGCGGCGCAGGCCCTGCAACGCCGGGCCCGGCAGTGCCCGCAGGCGTTCTTTCAGACTTGCCATCAGGGCATTCCTTCGATTGACTCAGCCGCGAAGGTACTACAGCCGCGGGGCACCTGCTGAGTGTGGGCCCCGTCGCGGCTTCGCCGGCCCGCCGCACGAAGGCTCGCATCAAGCCGGCCCGCACGGCGTGCGCGGCGCGACCGATATCATGCGGGCGTTGGTGCGCGCCGCGGTGTTCTGCCGCGGCGGTTCAACGGGAATCAGCAGGCAACGGCCGCCATCGGCCCCGCCCAAGCTGAGCTGCCCCCGCAACGGTAAGCGGACGCAAGCCAAAGGCTTGCGGCGCGTGACCACACACCACTGGCCAGGCCGCGCCCGTCGCGCGGCGGGCTGGGAAGGCGTCACGCGCGGTCTCCGTCAGCCCGGATACCGGCCAACGAGGTGGCGAGCCGCGCGAGCGCTCGCCGTACGGTGCGCGGCTGCGGGGAAGCGGCGGCGCGCGGTGGTTGCGGCGCTGCGATGAGCCTTCCCTGTCACGAACTGATCCTCGGCGGTGCCAAGAGCGGCAAGTCGCGCGCCGCCGAGCAGCGTGCCGCCGCCTGGCTGGCCGCGGGGGCTGAGCGGCGCGCCACGCTGGTCGCCACCGCACTGCCCGGCGACGACGAGATGCGCGCACGCATCGAGCGCCACCGCGCCGACCGCGCGCAGCGGCTGCCGGCGCTGGACACGGTCGAGGCACCGTGCTTGCTCGGCGCCACGCTGCGCCGCCTGGCACAGCCGCAGCGGCTGCTGCTGGTCGACTGCCTGACGCTGTGGCTCACGCAGTGCCTGCTGCCGCCGCCCGGTGCGCCGGCGGTGGACTGGGCGGGCGAGCGCAGCGCACTGCTCGCGGCGCTGCACGACAGCGCCTCGCCGGTGGTGCTGGTGGCCAACGAGGTCGGCCTGGGCGTGATGCCGCTGTCGCGCGAGGCCCGCGCCTGCGTCGATGCACTGGGCCTGCTGCACCAGGACGTGGCGGCGGCTTGCGCGCGCGTCACGCTGCTGGTCGCCGGCTGCGAGCTGCGCGTGAAGGACACGCGGTGAGGCGCCGGCTGCTGACCCTCGGCGCCGCGCTGGCGCTGTCGGCCGCGGCGCTGGCGCAGCCCATCGCCGTGCGCGACGACCGCGGCAGCGAACACCGCTTCGCCGCGCCGCCGCAGCGCATCGTCAGCCTGCTGCCTTCGCTCACCGAAGCGGCCTGGGTGCTGGGCGTGGGCCCGCGGCTGGTGGGCGTCGACCGCTATTCCAACTGGCCGGCGCAGATCGCCGCGCTGCCGCGCCTGGGCGGGCTGGAGGACGCGCACATCGAAGCCATCGCCGCGCTGCAGCCCGACGTGGTGCTGGCCTCGACCTCGTCGCGCGCGATGGATCGGCTGCAGGCGCTGGGTGTGCGCGTGCTGCGGCTGAAGTCCGACAGCCACGACGACGTGCGCCGCACGCTGGAGCTCATAGCGCAACTGCTGGGCACGCCCGAGGCCGGCGCGCGCGTGTGGGGCGATATCCAGCGCCAGTTCGACGCCGCCGCGGCGCGCGTGCCGCCGGGCTTTCGCGGCCAGCGCGTGTACTTCGAGATCGGCGGCGGGCCCTACGCGGCCGGCACCACCTCGTTCATCGGCGAGACGCTCGCGCGGCTGGGCCTGGCCAACATCGTGCTGGCGGCGCTGGGCCCGTTCCCGAAGCTGAACCCCGAGTTCGTGGTGCGCGCGCGCCCCGACCTGATCATGGGGCTGCAAAGCGAGCAAGCCGCGCTGCTGCACCGGCCCGGCTGGGGCGGCCTGGCGGCGGTGCGCGAGCGGCGCCTGTGCGGCTTCGACCCCTTGCAGTACGACATCCTGGTGCGTCCGGGGCCGCGCATGGGCGAAGGCGCGATGCTGCTCGCCGACTGCCTGGCCGCGCTGGGCAAGGCGGGCGCGCGATGAACGCCGACGCCCGGCGCCGCCGCCAGCTCGCCAGCGCGATGGCCTTGGTCATCGTGCTCGGCCTGGCCGCCGGGCTGGCCACCGGGTCGGCCGGCTTCTCGCCGTCGGCATTGCGCGCCGATTTGCTGGACGGCAACGCCGCGCTGCTGCTGGGCCAGATCCGCGCGCCGCGCTCGCTGGGCGCGGCGCTGGTGGGCGCGCTGCTGGGCCTGGCCGGCGCCATCTCGCAAGGCCTGTTCCGCAACCCGCTGGCCGACCCCTATTTGCTGGGCAGCGCCTCGGGCGCGGCGCTGGGCGTGGTGCTGGTGCTGGCCGCGGCCGCGCTGGCCGGGCACGGCCTGGGCCTGAGCAGCGCGTTGTGGATCGAACGCGTGGGCCTGGTGTCGGCCGCCTTCGCCGGCGCGCTGGCCGGGGTCGGGCTGACGCTGCTGCTCGCGCGCGGCGCGGTGCAGACCTTGCGCCTGCTGCTGGCCGGCGTGGTGGTGGGCGTGGTGCTGGGCGCGGTCAGCGATCTGATCACCGTGGCCGCCCCGGACACCCTGCGCGGCAAGCAGATGTTCATGCTCGGCAGCACCAGCTTCATGGGCTGGGACGCGCTGGCGCTGCTCGGCGCCGGCCTGGTGCCGCTGCTGTGGCTGGCCTGGCGCCACGCGCGCGCGCTGGATGCATTGACGCTGGGCGAGGACAGCGCCGCCAGCCTGGGGCTGGACCTGGGCGCGGTGCGGCTGCGGCTGGTGCTGATGCTCAGCCTGGGCACCGCGCTGGCCGTGTCGCAGGCCGGGCTGGTGGCCTTCGTCGGCCTGGTGGCACCGCACCTGGTGCGGCGCAACGCGCCCGGCGCGCACGGCTGGCTGCTGCTGGGCAGCGCCGCCATGGGTGCCGCGCTGCTGCTGGTGGCCGACGTGCTGTCGCGCTCGCTGATCGCGCCCGAGGAGCTGCCGGTGGGCGTGGTCACCGCGGTGCTCGGCGGCGGCTACCTGTTCTGGCTGCTGCGGCAGCGCACCGCCGTATGAGTCAACACGCGCCGCTGCTGCAGGCCGAGGCCTTGCGCGTGCGCCTGGGCGCGCGCGAAGTGCTGCGCGGCCTGAACCTGAATATCGGACCGGGCTGGAACGCCCTGGTCGGCCCGAACGGCGCCGGCAAGTCGACGCTGCTGCGCGCGCTGGCCGGGCTGCAGGCGCCGCACGCCGGCCAGGTGCGCCTGCAGGGGCAGGACCTGCGCAGCCTGGCGCCGGGCGAACGTGCGCGGCGGCTGGCCTGGCTGGCACAGCAGGGCGACGTCACCGGCGAGCTGACGGTGCGCGAGACGGTGGAACTCGGCCGCATCGCCCACCTCGGCCTGCTGGGCACGCCCGGGCCCGCGGACCGCGCCGCGGTCGAGCGCGCCATGGCGCTGACCGAATGCACGCCGTGGCAGCAGCGCCGGCTGCACGAGCTGTCGGGCGGCGAACGCCAGCGCGTGCTGCTGGCGCGCGTGCTGGCCACCGAAGCGCCGCTGCTGCTGCTGGACGAGCCGACCACGCACCTGGACGCGCCGCACCAGGTGGCGCTGGCGCGGCTGTTGCGCCGCATCGCCGCCGAGCGCGACGGCCCGCGCGCGGTGCTGAGCGTGCTGCACGACCTGCCGATCGCGCTGCAGGCCGACCGCGTGCTGGTGCTGGACGACGGCCGGCTGTGCGCTGACGGCGCACCCACCGACCCGGCACTGCAGGCCACGCTGGTGCGCGTGTTCGGCGGCGCGATCCGCATCGACGCCGATGCCGCCGGCCGGCCGCGCGTCGCGCTGGCGCTGGAGGCGGACCGATGATCGACAACCCCTGGGCGCGGCCACGCTGCGCGCGCTGTTCCATGCCTGATTCAACGACCACCCCAACGACCACCCCGACGACTACCCCTTGGCCCGCCCTTCCCGACCTGGCGCCCTGCGGCGACGCCGCGCTGCGCGCGCATGTGCAGGCCGCGCTCGACGCCAAGACCAAGCCGCTGGGCGCGCTCGGCCGGCTGGAGGTGCTGGCGCTGCAGCTGGCCTGCGCGCTGGGCCACGAACGGCCGCGGCTGCACGCGCCGCAGCTGGTGGTGTTTGCCGCCGACCACGGCATCGCGGCGCAGGGCGTGTCGGCCTACCCGGCCGAGGTGACGCGGCAGATGGTGCTGAACTTCCTGGCCGGCGGCGCCGCGGTGTCGGTGCTGGCGCGCCAGCACGGCATCGCGATGACGGTGGCCGACTGCGGCGTGGCGGCCGAGTTCGACGCGCACCCGCAGCTGCGGCGGCTGAAGGTCGAAGGCGCCGAGCGCGGCAGCGCCGACTCGAGCCGCGGCCCGGCGATGAGCACCGCGCAGTGCGCCGCCGCCATCGCCAACGGCCGCCGCCTGGTCGCCGCGCTGCCCGGCAACGCGCTGCTGCTGGGCGAGATGGGCATCGCCAATACCTCGGCCGCGGCGCTGCTGATGGCGCGGCTGACGCACGAGCCGCTGGAGCTGTGCGTCGGCCGCGGCACCGGGCTGGACGATGCCGGCCTGGCGCACAAGCGCGCCGTGCTGCAGCTCGCATTGGCCGCCAACGCCGACGCCACCGCGCCGCTGCCGGCGCTGGCCGCACTGGGCGGGCTGGAGATCGCCACCATGGTCGGCGCCGTGCAGCAGGCCGGCGGCGAAGGCCGCGTCATCGTCGTCGACGGCTTCATCACCACGGCGGCAGTCGCGGTCGCCGCCGCGCTGCAGCCCGAACTGCTGCCGCGCTGCGTGTTCGCCCACCGTTCACAGGAAACCGGCCACGCGCGCTGGTTGCAACACCTGGGCGCCGCGCCGCTGCTCGACCTGGATCTACGCCTGGGCGAAGGCTCTGGCGCGGCGCTGGCCTGGCCGCTGCTGGAATCGGCCTGCCGGGTGCTGGACGAGATGGCCAGCTTCGCCTCCGCCGGCGTCAGCCAGCGCCACGGATGAGCGTGCCGGGCCGCCGGAGCACGCCATGCGACGGATAGTCCAGTGAACGTGCTGCGCCACCCGCTTCGCCATCAACTGCGCCTGTTCTTCATCGCGCTGCAGTTTCTGACCCGGCTGCCCGTGCCGCGCTGGGTGGGCTACGAGGCGGCCTGGCTGGCGCAGGCGGCGCGCCACTTCGCGTTGGTCGGCGCGCTGGTGGGCGCATTCGGCGCCGCATTGGCGCTGACCGCGCTGCAGCTGTGGCCGTCGGCGGTGGCCGCCGCGCTGGCGGTGGCCGGCACGCTGTGGCTCACTGCCGCGCTGCACGAAGACGGCCTGGCCGACAGCTGCGACGCGCTGCTCGGCGCCGCGCCGCGCGAGCGCGCGCTGGCGATCATGAAGGACTCGCATATCGGCAGCTGGGGCGCCGCGGCGCTTTGCCTGAGCCTGCTGCTGCGGGTGTTGCTGCTGGCCGCGCTGCTGGCGCGCGACCCGCGGCTGGCGGCCGCCGCCTTGGTCGCCGCGCACTGCGCCGGGCGCAGCGCCGCGGTGGCGCTGATGGCGCTGCTGCCCTATGCCGGCGACGCGGCACAGGCCAAGGCCGCGCCGCTGGCGCAGGCGACGCGCCGCGCCGAGGCCGGCTGGGCGGTGCTCACCGGCGCCGCCGCGCTGGGGCTGGCCGGCTGGCTGATGCCGGCGTCGGCGCCGCAGGCCACGGCGGCCGCCGCCGGCCTGGTGTTGCTGGTGCTGGCACTGCGCGGCTGGCTGCGGCGGCGCCTGGGCGGCTGGACCGGCGACACGCTGGGCGCCGCCGAACAGCTGGGCGAGGTCGTGGTGCTGCTGGCCTTCGGCGCCGCGCTGGCGCGATGACGGCGCTGCACGCCTGGCGCCACCCGCGCGCCGAGGGCGCGGCCGGGCGCTGTATCGGCCGCACCGAGCTGCGCGTCGATGCGCGCCGCGCCAAGCGGCTGGCGCACCGCATCCGCGCGCTGGCGCGGCGCGAGGGCCTGGCCGCCGTGGTCGTCACCTCGCCGCAGGTGCGCTGCCGCGCCGTCGGCCGCTGGCTGGCGCGCTGGGGCTGGCAACACCGCGTCGACCCGGCGCTGCGCGAGCTGGACTTCGGCCGCTGGGACGGGCAGCGTTGGTGCGACGTGCCGCGGCACGAGGTCGACGCCTGGTGCGCCGACTTCGAGCACCACGCGCCGGGCGGCGGCGAGCCGCTGGCCGCGCTGCTGCAGCGCGTGCGTGGCTTCGACCCGGCCGGGGCCCGCATCGTCGTCACGCACGGCGGCTGGCTGTCGGCGGCGCTGTGGCTGCAGCGCGCCGACGACCGCGCCCCGCGCAGCAGCGAGTGGCCGGCCGCGCCCGCGCCCGGCGCGCACATCGTCTGCAGGCGGCCGGCATGAACGAAGAGCACACGCTGCCCAGCGAACAGCGCGACTTCGTCGAGTGGCACCGCGGCCGGCCGCACTACGCGGTGTGGGCCGTGGCGCTGCACGACCCGGCCATCGATGCGCGTCTCGCACAACTGCGCGCCGCGCTGCAGCCGCTGCTGCTGCCGGGCTACCGGCGTCAGCCGCACATCACGCTTCAGCTGTGCGGCTTTGCGGTGGACCCACCGCGGCAGGCCGACGACTTCGGCCCGCAGCAGCTGCAGGCCCATGCCGACGCGCTGGCGCGGCTGCGGCTGCCGCCGTTCGAGCTGCTGGTCGGCGGCGCCTTCAGCTTCGCCTCGGCCGCCTGCCTGGCGGTGCACGACGCGTCGGGCAGCCTGGCGCGGCTGCGCGCCGCCCTTTCACGCGCCGTCGCCCACGGCGATGCCACGCCCTACGTGCCGCACCTGACCGCGGGGCTGTACCGCGGCGCCTGGCCGATGCGCGAGATCCAGCAGCGGCTGCGCGCGCTGCAATCGCTGCCGCCGATCGCCGTGCCGGTGACGCGACTGGCCTGGATGCGCTACGACACCGCGGTGGTCGGCGGGCCGCTGCGTACGCTGCGGTACTTCGACCTTGGCACCGGCGGCTTGCGCGTGGCGGGCGAATGCAGGTCTGGCATCGCTGATGCGCAGTCGCGGACGAATTGATCAGCGCAACGAACCAGCGGGCAGCAACGCAGCGGGAGCCGCCGTTCACGCAGATCAGCGAATTCATCAGCTTGCTACCATGCCCGAGTGAAACGATGGGCGCTGGGCGCAATAGCTGCGCCACGAACCGGATGCGGGTGCAATACAGCGCCCGAGAAAACGTTAGGCATCTCAAACACACTCATGCGCAGCGCCTACGAAGTCCGAATACCACTCGAGGCGGCTGTACTCGCGTTCAGGAACACACTCTCCCTTCCGCTGAAAGAGCGCTCAGACTTTTTCATCGACCTGCGATCCGAGTTCCGAAAGCAAGTGCAAGTCCACATCATTGCAGCTGGCATACCGATTCGCAACGATTTGCGTGAGCCGCCGCGACTGACGAAGAGCGCGACGATCAAGTCGCTGTCTCCAATCAAGAAGATGACAGGCTGGAAGAACGAAATATTGGTGGAAATTGACGCCAATTTTTCGGTTGGTTATGGCGCAGACGATTACAGCCTGCAAGCTCTGAACTATTTGGAAAGAACCGCCTGTGAACTCCCGTCACTACGGCCATTCCTTGAAATACGCGACTTCACTCTTGGAAACCTCGCGTTCGACGCCCCGAACGAAGATTGCGATATCAGTGTAGTCTGCGACGAAGGAATTGAACTGACCGGCCTGGCCTTTGACGCCTCTCGCCGAAAGCGCTTCTCCTATTTTGCTCTGCTGGGAGTGCGGATAGACCCTGAACTTCTGCGTGAGAGG
The DNA here is from genome assembly GCA_964477985.1 of uncultured Rubrivivax sp. GTDB lineage: Bacteria > Pseudomonadota > Gammaproteobacteria > Burkholderiales > Burkholderiaceae_C > Rubrivivax. Next base: position 19,920 of record CAYZGL010000026.1, read on the forward strand.
CTCAAATGTGTCGAGCAATGCAATCATCCTACCGACCAGTTAGATGAAATTAGAATAGGAACCATTCATTACCCAGTCACTTACATCTGCAGACACTGCGGGCATCTCCTGACCTGTAAGTGCTTTGCCGGAACATACGATGTACGCAATGATTTGCTGCGCCACCTGCCATATGGAAACTCAGAAAAGCCACTCGCGTTAGTCGTTGAGGAAATCTTGCCTCGCGAAGGAATCTGTTCGTTGTGTACCGGTCAAGTACCCCGTCATATCCATGGCCACTCGATGTATTACTCAACCTTTCTCCAGCGGTATCTACCATATCAGGTACTTTTTTCTCGCAGAAGGTTCGGGCGAGATGTCTACGAAGGAGAACTAGAATACAAAGAACTAGAAAATGAGACGCGGCGAGCGTTTGGTTTCATGCAAATTGGGCAGAAGTGGTTGAACGAAACCTTCTTGTTCAAGATCGTGTCAATGCTTGCCGCACCTGCGGAGGTCATTCATCACTATCGAGGCAAAGAGCTTGAAGGTCTAGAGATTGACGTCTGGATACCATCACTTAGAATTGGAATTGAGTATCAAGGTGAGCAGCATTATCGCGCAATGGAGCATTGGGGCGGCCTACCCGGTCTAGAGCGCCGCCTTTTAAACGACAAACGAAAGAAAGCGCTATGCCAGAGCCTCGGATATGAACTCATTGAATTTAGCCACACTGAGATCATATCCGAAGGTATCGTGCGAAAGCGCCTGACGAAATACCTAAAAGGCAACCTGATTAGCAATGAACGTCAGCAAACCGCCACCTGATTAGCAAGGTGTCTCAGCACAGCAAACCATCCAGGTCAAATGTCTTGTGCTTGCCTACGGCAAGCCGGGCTGTCACGCGTCCACGTGGTTGGTTTGCTGAAGTTCATTGCTAATCAGGAACCGCCATGGCGTCGACCTGCGCGATCTCGTTGCACGCCTCATCGTCGACGTTGCACGCAGCAAACCTGTCACAGGATCGCTCGTCAGGGCGCATGCTGAGGCACCTTGCTAATCAGGAAAGGCAATTCTCAGGTACCGCGCAGAGATGCCTAACCCCGCGGAGCGCCAAAGGCAGGCCACCAAGCCGGGGCTGGCGGTACGCGGTACATTCGCCAGTCCGAGCTTGGCGTCCTGCCGTCGTCGCCCGCTTAGCTCGAACGTTATGCCCCAAGTTGACGATCCCCACAGTTTGCTGGTTCCGCTATTCGAATCTCTTGACGGGATCGGATTCGCTGAGCACGGAAACTTTCGGCACTTCAATACAGGTACGCTGTTTTGGTCACTCACGAGACTGTTCGGCTGCTATGAGCGCATCATGTCAGTGACCTCGTTACCCCGTGAGGAGCGTCCATTTCTTGATGCCGATATCGAAAGCTACATCATTCGATTCCGAATCGTGTTAAACGATATCGCCTACACAATCTGGCAACTCCTGCCTCCGAACGCGAGGGGAATGAAAGCACCGAGTGGTGGAACGCACCCACTAAACAAAGAGATGTCGGTCTTTTCACTAGCAGAGTCTTTGCAGAAGAACAAGGCCACCTATCCAAAGCTAGCCTCAGTCTTCGCAAGCGCGTCGATATGGATGAACCGACTGAAGAATGACCGCGACAATGTCGTCCACTACAAGTCCAAGGTAGTTGTCTTCGACAGCGAACAGCCCAGCTTTGCACTTCTGAATGCGGCGGGAACTGAGCGCAGAGAATCCACCACGGAAGGTGGTGAGAAATTGCTCTTGGAGCCAGTAGCGGACTTCGTAAACGGGCAAATGCTCTCGCTTCATACTTTCATGCATGCTGATCTCGCTGCGGCAGTCAAGGCACACGCATCAAGAATGAATTTGAAGTCGCTGCAAGCCGGGTGGTATCACAGAATTACCTGCCTTGGTGTTCAACGCTTTAGGACCATTAACGCGATTGAGGCATAAACGTTAGACCACACGGTACGAACGACTCAATTAATCGACTGATTTCCAAAAAAACACCCTCATTTGTATGAACTGGACACCCAACACCACCAATCCTGCAGTACTTGAGGCGCTTTCTAATTATCGTGACTTTGTAATGCGCATTGCAACCCTCTACGCAGGAGCCAGGCTGATCGAATCAATCAATCTATCCGAGCTTGGCGGCGCGACAAAAATAGCGATATCTAACGATTTCCCAGAAGGAATGACAACCATCCGAACGGTTGATCAATTGTCCCAATCCATCAGAGATGGAGAATATGGCCAACTTGCATTAGGGCTTGGTGTGATTCAACTATGCACCGCCTTTGAAATATTCTTTGACGCAATCGCACTTACCTACGGAGTCAGCGTATCGCCAGCAGACTCATTTGACGCCACCCATCATTTAGCTGGAGGAGCGATCAAACTAGGCAACAAGGCGCTTATGCAGATCAGGAAACTTCATGCAACCCTAAAAATTAGTACGCCTCTAAATAGCGATGAGGTACTAATTAAGCTTGCATCGATCATCGAGGCACGAAATTGCTTTACCCACGCCGGTGGTGTCGTGACAACGCAGAAGGCCAAAGATAGGCTTTGGGCCTATCGCATCGCCAGTACGGTTGGCATGCCATTGACGCTCGAGGACAACCACCTAGATGATTTCTTGCATTACATGGCAATCAATATAATGAGTTTCGTCAATAGGGCGCCCTGAGGCGCAACACGCGCGTCAAGGTAGTTGTCGCCTCAGTCACGCAGCTTCGAGCTTCTACTGGCCGGAGGCGACAAGTCCAGCCAGTCGAAAGACATTCGGTTGGCCATTCGGCTAGCCAGAGAGTTCAAGGAGTAATGATTAGAAATCTGCCTCAGCCGGCTCACGTGGTGAGCCTCATGCCTCGTAACCTGGGTGCATCCAACGACGGAGCGCACCTCATGAGCTTCAATCGAATCCAGTTCCAGCAGGGCATGTCGATCCCCGAGTTCCTTCGCAGCTTCGGCACCGAAGCGCAGTGCGCCGAGGCCATCAAGCAAGCGCGCTGGCCGCACGGCTTTCGCTGCCCGCGTTGTGCCGTGGCCGAGCACTATGTCGTCGGCCACGGTGCTCGCAAGCTGTTCCAGTGCAACGGCTGCAGGCACCAGACTTCGCTGACCGCGGGCAGCCTGCTGGAGCACACCAAGCTGCCGCTGACAACGTGGTTGCTCGCAATCTTTCTCATCAGCCAGGCCAAGACCGGGCTGTCGGCGCTGGCGCTCAAGCGTCAGCTCGGGGTGAGCTACCCCACCGCGTGGCTGCTGCAGCACAAGATCAACCGCGCCATGGCCCGGCAGGGCAGCACCCATCGGCTCAGCGGCGTCGTCCAACTCGATGACGCCTACCTTGGCGGCGAGCGTGCCGGGGGCAAGCCCGGGCGGGGTTCGGAAAACAAGGTGCCGTTCGTGGCCGCCGTCTCGCTCAACGACAAGGGCCGCCCGATGCATCTGAAGCTCGATCTGGTCAGCGGCTTCACCTGCACAGCGATCGGCAACTGGGCCAAGGCCAACCTGGCCCCAGGCACCACGGTGCTCAGCGACGGTCTGGCGTGCTTCGCCGCCGTGGCCGATGCCGGCTGCACGCACGCGCCGACGGTGGTGGGTGAGCTCAAGCCTCGCGAGCTGCCCGAGTTCAAGTGGGTCAACACCGCACTGGGCAACCTGAAGACCACGCTGGCCGGGGCGTACCACTCGCTGAAGTACCGCAAGTACGCTGCGCACTACCTCGCCGCCTTCGCCTATCGGTTCAACCGCCGCTTCGACTTGCGCGATCTCGTCGCACGCCTGATCGTCGACGTCGCGCGCAGCAAACCGGTAACGCAAACACTCGCCCGGGCGCATGCTGAGGCACCTTACTAATCAGGAGGAGTAATGCGCCATGCCCCGTGCTGCAAGAACGACGTCTAAGACACGCACCGCGCCATATGACGTTGCGGAGCATCTGCGCACGCCGGAGGAGATGGCCGCTTACCTGGACGCATGGCTCGAGGAAGCGCCGGAAGACGCAGCAGGCATCGCCAAGGCACTCGGAGACATTGCTCGCGCCAAAGGTATGGCGCAGGTTGCCAAGGAGGCGGGCTTGAGTCGAGAGAGCCTCTATCGAGCACTCAGCGCTGACGGAAATCCCAGCTTCGCTACGGTACTCAAGGTCGCCCGTGCTCTCGGGGTCAAGCTGCATGCCCAGGCGGCGTAGCGCGCGGGTCAACTCAAACGTTGTGCACCCTGCCGGCCGCTGCATGGCGGGGCCGCTGCCCCGACTCGAGCGCCAGACCGACAGAACTTCGAGACGGTTGTGCCTGACACGGCAGCTTCCAATGTGGAGCTGCCGCGTCGCTTCACGATCGAACGCACATCCGTGTCAGAGCCCCTTGCCGTCGTAGCGCAGGCCGATCCAGACCTGCCGGCCGACGTCCTGGTAGTCGCGCGCCGGTTGGTAGTCGCGGTCGGTGGCGTTCTGCAGCCGGGCCTCGAGCTGCCAGAAGCGCTCGAAGCGCCAGCGCGCATTCAGGTTCAGCAGCGCGTATGCCGACAGCAGCGCGCCGCCGTCGGGGCGCTGGCTGACGCGCAGCACGGTGCCGCCCAGCTGCCACGGCCCTTCGTTCCAGTCCACCGCGAAGGTCTGCTGGTTGGCGGCGCGCCGCGGCAAGGTGGCGTCGGTGTCGCGGTCCTTGGCATTGAGCCAGTCCAGCGCCAGCGTGAACTGGAACTGGCCCCATTGCTGCAGGCCCTGCATGGTGATGCCCTGCAGCAGCGCGCGCGCGGTGTTGCCGGCGCAGCCGAAGGGCAAGCCCGGCGGGCACTGGTTCGGGTCCGGCTGCCAGCCGATCAGGTCGGAGACCTTGTTGTAGTAGGCCGTGGCGTTGACCGAGGTGGTGTCGGCCTTGTAGTCGACGCCGGCCTCGATGCTGCGCGAGCGCTCGGGCTGCAGCGTGGCAACGCCATAGCCCGGGAAGTACAGGTCGTTGAAGGTCGGTGCGCGGAACGCCGTGCCGGCCACCGCGCGCAGCGACCAGGCGTCGCTCAGGTTCATGCCCCAGCCGAGCTTGCCGGTGGTCTGGTTGTCGTACACCGAGTTGTGGTCCCAGCGCAGGTCGGCCTGCAGCTTCTGTGCGCCGAAGCGCCCGGTGTAGCCGACGGTCAGGCCGGTGTTGTCGCGCTCGGGGGCGGCGTATTCGCTGCTGTGGATCGATTCGGTGAGCAGGTCGACGGCCCCCACCACCTGGTGCTGCGCGCTCGGCGTCCAGGTGGCCTGCGCGGTGAACTGGCGGCGCGTGGTGTCGTAGGCGCTGATGACGTTGGCGCCGGATTCCAGCTGCTCGGTCTGGTACGAGGCGCGCAACAGCGCCGCCCATTCGCTGGACAGCGTGCCCTGGTAGTCCAGCGCCGTCAGCTGGGCGGCCAGCCGGTTGCGGAAGTCCGGCGACGGGTCGGGCAGGAAGTTCGGCGGCAGGAACTCGGCGCTGTCGAACTGCGAGCGCAGCTTGCTGGCGGTGACGCTGAGGCCGACGCGCTGGCCCTTTTGCCAGCTGTAGCCGCCGGCCAGCGTCAGGCCGTAGCGGCTGAAGCCGTCGTCGTCGGGGTTGTAGTTGCCGAACTGGTCGCCGGGGCGCAGCGCCGAGACGCCGTTGCTGGTCTCGCCGCTCGCGCTGAGCGCGTAGTCGAAGCCCGCGTCGGAGCCGCTCAGGGCGACGTAGCCCTCGCCCGACGCGTGGTTGCCGCCGGCCAGGTTGCCGCGCAGGTAGGGCGCACCGTCGCCGCGGCGCGTGACGATGTTGACCACGCCGCCGATGGCGTCGGCGCCGTACAGGCTGGAGCCGGGGCCGCGCATGATCTCGATGCGCTCCACCTGGGCCAGGCTGACGGTCGCCAGGTCGGTCTGGCCGAGCGTGGCCGAGCCGACGCGCACGCCGTCGATCAGCACCAAGGTGCTGCTGGAGCTGCTGCCGCGGATCTGGATGCCGGCGCTCTGCCCCGGCCCGCCGGTGCGCGACATCTGCATGCCGCCCTCGCGGCGCAGCAGGTCTTCGATCGAATCGGCGCTGCTGGCGCGGATGCGGTGGCGGTCGATGACCACGACGTCGGACACCACGCGGTCGAGCGCGGTGGGCGCGCGCGTGCCGATCACCTGCACGGCATCACCCGGCGTGGCCTGGGCCTGCGCCCAGCCGGGCGAAACCATGGGAAGCAGCGCGCAGCCGAGCAGCAGCCGCGCGGCGCGCAGTTGGGGAATGGAAGACATCGGGACCTCGGTCAACCGCACACCCCGTGCGGCCTGGTTCAAAGACACGGCCGGCGGCACGCAGGGCCATGCCGGCTTCCCTTGCCTCAGGCCGGTATCCGGGCTTGCGAGTGCCGATCCACCTTGAAGGTGAATCGAAGCGATCGGCGCCTTCCCAGGTGGGTCACCCAGTGGCTGCATTGCCGATCGCACCTCGCCGACCGTTGCGGGGGCAGCGCCGGCATGGGCGGGGCCTGAAACAGCATCAAGACCCCGCCGCACCGGCTTCCCGTTGAACCCGCCGGCGTTGCGAACGCGCGGCAGGCACCTGGTGCAAGCGCGCGCAGTCTAGCGCAGCGCCGCGACGGCACCCGGCCTGGCGCGCGGCTCGCGCGCCCTGCACCCGCTTGGCCGGCGCACCGGCGGCGGCGGCCGGCGCACCCCGTCCGGCGCGGGGGCTCACCCTATAATTTCGCTTTCACACCCGAGCCTTCCGTCAGGTGCGCCGCCGCACCCGGGCAAGTGCAACAGACATGACCAAGTACGTCTTCGTCACCGGCGGTGTGGTGTCCTCCCTCGGCAAGGGCATCGCGTCGGCTTCGCTGGCCGCGATCCTCGAGTCGCGCGGCTTGAAGGTCACGCTGATCAAGCTCGACCCCTACCTGAACGTCGATCCGGGCACGATGAGCCCGTTCCAGCACGGCGAGGTCTTCG
>CAYZGL010000027.1:0-25708 GCA_964477985.1 uncultured Rubrivivax sp.
GGTGGGCATCGGCGGCGGCGCCGACGGCCCGAACCCGGTCAACATGATGGAGTTCATCCGCCGCGTGCCCGCCGGCGCGGTGCTGACCATCGAATCGCTGATGCGCAACGTGCTGCCGCTGAACACCATGGCCATCGCGATGGGCCTGCACGTGCGCGTGGGCATCGAGGACAACCTGTGGGGCCGCAAAGGCGAGCGCATGAGCAGCGTGAGCCAAGTCGAGCAGATGGTGCGCATCGCGCGCGAGCTGCACCGCGACGTCGCCGGCGGCGCACAGGCCAGGCAGATCTACCGCATCGGCACGCATTACGGCTCGGCCGACCAGACGCTGGCCCAGCTCGGCTGGGCACCCAACCGCAGGGCCGGCGAGCGCGGCGCGCCGCTGCGCCAGGCGGCCTGAAAGCACCGCGCGCGACCACCCCAGGAGACGACGATGCGCTGGAAACAAAGTCCGCACGCGATGCTGATCGCGCTGCTGGCGGTCCATGTGATCGCCCATATCGACCGCAACATGCTGCTCGGCTTCTCGCCGCAGATCACCCAGGACCTGGCGATCGGCAACGCGCAGTACGGCTTCCTGGCCGGCGCGGTGTGGGTGCTGAGCTTCGGCTTCATGGCGGTGTTCCTGGGCAGCCTGGCCGACCGCTTCAGCCGCACCCGGGTGATCGCCGCCGGCATCCTGGTCTGGAGCCTGTGCACCGCGGCGTCGGGCGCGGCGCACAGCTTCGGCCAGATGGTCGCGGCGCGCTTGTTCGTCGCCTCGGGCGAGGCGGCACTGGTGCCGGCCGCGGTGTCGCTGCTGATGGAGCTGTTCAAGGCACGCCGCGCCGGCACCGCGGTCGGCGTGTTCTTCATGGGCATCCCGATCGGCCTGGGCCTGGCCTTCGTGCTCGCCGGCACGGTGGGCGCGACGCTCGGCTGGCGCGGCAGCTTCTACGCGCTGGGGGTGATCGGCGTCGTGCTCGGCCTGCCCGCGCTGCTGTTGCAGGACAACCGCGCCCAGCTGGGCGAGGCCGAACGCGGTGCGCCCTTCGGCCAGCAGTTGCGCAACGTCATCGGGTTGCTGCGCGGCAATTCGACCGTGGCCAACACGGTGGCCGGTTTCGTGCTCGTGCACCTGGCCTTCGTCGGCGTGGCCTTCGCCCAGCTGTGGCTGGTGCGCGAGCGCGGCCTGGACGCGGCGGCGATGGCGCAGAAGATCGGCCTGGTCGGCATCGTCTTCGGCGTGCTCGGCTCGGTGGTCGGCGGCGTGTTGAGCGACCGCCTGGCCCGGCGGCTGCCCGGCGGGCATGCCGGCTTCGTCGTGCTGCTGATCCTGGTGTGCGGCCCGCTGATGGTGGCCTACCGCTTTGCCGACCCGGGCACGGCGCTGTTCTACGTCGGCATGTGCGCGGGCTTCTTTTTGCCGCTGGCCACCTACGGGCCGTCGCTGGCGCTGATCCAGGGCTTGACCCCCGACGCGATGCGCTCCACCGTCACCGGCATCACGATGCTGCTGATCAACGTGTTCGCCATCGCCATCGGCAACCTGGCGGTCGGCGCGGTGAGCGACCGCCTGGCCGCGGCTGGTGCGGGCCATGCGCTGACCTGGGTGCTGCTGGCCACCGACCTGCTGGTGATTGCCGCCGCGCTGTTCTACGCGCTGGCGGCACGCGGGCCGCGCGTCGCGGCGGCGCCCAAGGGCGTGGTGGCCCATTGACGCCGCGATCGACACCCACCGGCTGCGCATGGCGCCGCACCATGGAGCCAGCGGGGCCCGAACGCCGCGTGCCGATGCCCCCATGGCACGGGCCGGCGCGCACCGCCTCGGCGCGCGCCGCAACGGCCGCAACGGCCGCAACGGCCGCAACGGCGATACTCGCGGCGACCGGGCGCTGATGCACGGCGCAAGGTGGCAGATGGCGATGGCGGGTCGTTCGCACGACGCTTGGACGGCACCGCGCAGCCCGGCGCGGCGCGGCGCGCTGCGCGCCGGCGCCAGCGCGCTGCTCGCCGCCCTCGGCGCCGGCCTTGCGCCGGCCGCGCGGGCGCAAGGCGCGATCAGGCGCGTGCTGATCGTGCACTCCTTCGGCCGCGACATCGCGCCCTACGACGCCGTGATCGCCGTGTTCAGGCGCGAGCTGGCCACACGTGCGGCCGAACCGGTGGTGTTCCTCGAAGCCGCGCTCGACGCCGGGCGCGCGATCGACGCCGGCGAGGAGGCCGCCTTCGTCAACTACCTGAATGCGCGCTTCGCCCGCCCGGCGCCGGACCTGATCGTCGGCTCCGGCGCACCCGCCGGGCACTTCCTGGCGCGCCACCGCGATGCGGTTTTTCCCGGTGTGCCGATGCTGCTGACGGCGATCGACACGCGCAACGTGCAGGCCACCGCGCTGGCGCCCGGCGACGCCGTGGTGGCCACCACGCTGGACCTGCCGCGCGCCTTCGCTGCCGTGCTGCAGGTGCTGCCGCGCACCAGCACGATCGCCGTGGTGCTGGGCGCCACGCCGCTCGAGCGCTTCTGGCGCAGCGAGACCGAACGCGAAACGGCCTTCCTCGCCGAGCGCGTGAAGTTCGTCTGGTTCGACGATCTGTCGCTGGCGCAGATGAAGCAGCGTGTGGCTGCGCTGCCGCCGCACAGCGCGGTGTTCTACGGCCAACTGGTGCTCGACGCCGCCGGCGTGCCGCACGAGCGGCTGGAAGCGCTGGCCGAACTGAAACAGGTGTCGAACGCGCCGATCTTCTCGCTGTTCGAAAACGAGCTGGGCCGCGGCGTGATCGGCGGCACCTACCTGTCGCAGTCGCGCGCCGGCCATGCCGCGGCGCTGGCGGCGCTGCGCATGTGGGCGGCGCCACGGCTGGCGCCCGCCTTCGTCGAGACCATCACCATGCAGGGCCCGGCCTACGACTGGCGCGAACTGCAGCACTGGGGCATCGCCGAATCGCGGCTGCCGCCCGGCAGCGAGCTGCGCTACCGGCCGCGTTCACCGTGGATCGAATACCGCCGCGAACTCGCCACCGTGGCCTCGGTGATCGCCGCACAGGCCGCGCTGATCGCCGCGCTGCTGGTGCAGCGCAAGCGCCGCCAGCGCGCCGAACGCGAGGCGCATACGCTGGGCGGGCGGCTGATCACCGCCTACGAGGACGAGGGCCGGCGGCTGGCGCGCGAGCTGCACGACGACATCACGCAGCGCCTGGCCGGCGTGGCCATGGAAACCGCCACGCTGGGCCGCATTGCCGAGCCGGCGGCGCGCGCCGCGGCCGAACAGGCGATCGGCGGCGAGTTGGCCGCGCTCAGCCGCGACGTGCACGCGCTGGCCTACCGGCTGCACCCCTCGGTGATCGACGACCTGGGGCTGGCCGAAGCGCTGCGCAGCGAATGCGAGCGCGCGGCGCGGCGCGGCGCGATCGAGGTCGGCTTCGACGGCGATGCCGCCAATGGCACCGAGCGCGGCGAGCGCGCGCTGTGCCTGTTCCGCGTCGCGCAGGAGGCCTTGCGCAACGCCATGCGCCACGCGCAGGCCAGGCAGGTGCGCGTGCGGCTGCGGCACGAAGCGGGCGGCATCGCGGTGAGCGTGGCCGACGACGGCATCGGCTTCGACGCCGCCGCCCAGCGCGAGCGCGCGTCGCTCGGGCTGGCCAGCATGCACGAACGTGTGGCGCTGCTGGGCGGGCGGCTCGACATCCGCAGCCGGCGCGGCGAAGGCACGAGCGTGCACGCCTGGTTGCCGGCGCAGCCGGCGGCACCGCTGGAGCCGGCGGCATGACGCGCCCGCGCCTGCTGCTGGCCGACGACCACCGCATCGTCGCCGCCGGCCTCGAGGCCTTGCTCGCGCCCGGCTACGAGCTGGTCGGCCGCGCGCCCGACGGCGGCTCGCTGCTGGCGCTGGCGCGGCAGCTGCAAGCCGACTTCATCGTCGCCGACATCTCGATGCCGGGCCTGAACGGCATCGACGCGCTGCGGCAGATGCGCCGCGAAGGGCTGGACGTGCCGGTGATCTTCCTGACCATGCACACCGAGCCCGCCTACGCGCGGCGCGCGCTCGAAGCCGGCGCCGCCGGCTACGTGCTCAAGCACGCGGCGCCGCGGGAACTGCTGCAGGCGCTGCAGGCCGCCGCGCAGGGCGGCGTCTACATCAGCCGCGAGATCGCCGCCGAGGTGCTGGGCGGCCTGCACCACCGCCCCGAGCGCGACCCGGCGTCGGGCCTGACGCCGCGCCAGCGCGAAATCATCGTGCTGCTCGTCGAAGGCCGCTCGGCCAAGGAGATCGCGCGGTTGCTCGACATCTCGCACCGCACCGTCGAGTACCACAAATACCAGGCGATGGAGGCGCTCGGGGCAGCGACCAACGCCGAGCTGATCCAGCTCGCGATCCGGCTCGGCATCGCCGCGGCTTGAGCGCCGCCGCGCCCGCTACGGGTGGCCTCGTAGTCTTACGAGGTGACGCGCGCTGCCGCGGCGCGGACGATCGCTGCCCAGCCGGCCGCGACAGGCCTGCACCCGATCGACCCCCCTGGAGGATTCCATGTACTTCACCGACGATTCGCTGTTCCCCGAGAACATGCAGCCGACGATCATCACCGCCGCGCCCTACGGCCCCGAGTGGCTGCCCGGCGATGTAGCCGAGCTGCCGGTCAGCTTCGAGCAGCAGGTGCAGGCCGCGGTCGACTGCTGGAACGCCGGCGCGACGATGCTGCACTTCCACGTGCGCGACCCGAAGACCGGCGAGGGCTCCAGCAATTTCGACCAGTACAACGAGATGCTCGCCCGCATCCGCCACGCGGTGCCGAAGATGATCATCCAGGTCGGCGGCTCGATTTCGTTCGCGCCGCACACCGAGGGCGCCAAGGCCAAGTGGCTGGACTACGACACGCGCCACATGTTGACCGAGCTGGATCCGAAGCCGGACTTCGTCACCGTCACCACCGGCACCACGCTGTGGGACATCACGCAGGCCTTCGTGCCCGGCGACGCCGACGGCACGCACCTGGCCGACCCGAAGGTGGCGCAGGCCTGGAGCGGCATGGTCGTCGACTCGCTGCCGGCGTTCTACGTCGAGCACCTGAAGCGGCTGCGCAAGAACAAGATCCAGCCCTACTTCGTGCCGGCCCACGTGCATCAGCTCGAGATCATCGAGCGGCTGGTGCGCAGTGGCGTGTACATGGGGCCGCTGAACGTGGCGCTGTGCGGCTACGGCGGCGGCACGATGGGGCGCAACCCATTCGACTGGATGGAGATGCTGCGCCGCACGCCGCACGGCGCATCGAGCGTCACGTTCTGGAGCAGCATGCGCGGCAACATCGCGATCCAGACGCTGGCGACGATCCTCGGCCAGAACGTGCGTGTCGGCAACGAGGACAACATCTGGGACATGCACAAGAAGCGCTGGTCGACTCCGCATCAGATCGAATGGGCGGTGAAGCAGAGCGAGCAGTTCGGCCGCAAGGTCGCCAGCGCCGACGAGGCGCGCGCGATCATGAAGGTCGGCGTGTGGTACGACAGCGTGGAAGAAACCCTCTTCAAGCTCGGCCTGCCGCCGAACCGGCCCGAGGGCTACAAGGGCTTCCTGGCCTACGACACCGACGGCAAGCTGCCCAAGGCCGCCGGCGGCGGCACCAGCCCGGTCAGCATCCTGTAGTGCGCGTGCCCGTGCCCGTGCCGGCACAGGCGCTGCCGAAGGTGCAGGCTTGTCTGCATCGAACCCTCGAGCCGTGACAGGAGACCACCGATGGCTGCAGCGAACGCCAGCACCGAAGCGACCCCCACGGGCCCGTGGCAGGACGAAGCGCTGGCCCAGCTGCGCGCCTGGGATCCGGCCTGGTCGCACACCTGCGAGCGCATGGCGGCCAACCCCTGGCGCTCGGGTGTGCTGCCGCGCCGGCTGGTGGAACTGGTGGGCCTGGCCGTCAACGCCGCCTGCACCCATCTGAACGCCGAGGGCACGCGCCGCCACATCCGCGGCGCGCTGAACGCCGGTGCCACGCGCGACGAGGTACTGATGGTGCTGAAGATGGCCTCGCTGCTGGCGATCCACAGCTGCAGCCTGGGCGCGCCGCTGCTGCTCGAAGAGGCCCAGGCGGCCGGCGCCGCGCCGCAGCCGAAGGCGGCAGCCACGCCGGCCTGCGACAAGATGAAGGCGATCGGCCAGTGGAACAGCGCCTGGGACCCGTTCTTCCAGGCCGACCCCGCGTTCACCGACGAGTTCATGGCCACCGGCGTGGCGCTGTATGCCACCGGCGTGCTGCCGCCCAAGGAGGTGGAGCTGCTGAGCATCGCCTTCGACGCCTCATACACCCACATGTACGCGCCGGGCACGCGCCGGCACATCCACAATGCGCTGGCCGCGGGTGCGACGGTGGAGGAAATCATGGAAGTGCTGAAGCTGTGCGTGGTGCAGGGCGTGCAGGCGCTGAACCTCGGCGTGCCGATCCTGGCCGACGAGCTGGCCCAGCGCGGCTGAGTGAGGGGAGATTCGATGGCTGACTCCGAAACGATGCACTCCAAGAGCCTGAAGGAACGCGCGGTCGAGGAGCTCAAGGCCTACTGGGTGATCACGATCTACCTGTGGCTGTTCCTCGGCAGCTTCACCGTCTATCGCCGGCTGATCCTGGAAGAGACCGGCGTGGCCTACCTGCACTACGGCGTCGCGCTGATCGAGGCGCTGGTGATCGCCAAGGTGGTGCTGATCGGCCGCGTCTTCGGCTTCAGCCGGCGCTTCGATCACCTGCCGCTGATCGTGCCGGTGATCTACAAGTCGTTGCTGTTCGCGTTGATGGTGCTGCTGTTCGGCGTGCTCGAGAAGACGATCGACGGCCTGATCCACCACGAAGGCCTGGCCGGCGGGCTGCACCAGATTGCCGAGGTCGGCCGCTACGAGATCGGCGCGCGCACGCTGATGCTGACGGTCGCGCTCGTGCCCTTCTTCGCGTTCTCGGAGCTGGGCCGCGTGCTGGGCGGCGGCGAGCTCGGCGCCTTTTTCTTCGCCAAGCGCGATGCGCCGGCCGGCGCCGCGCCCTGACCCCACCACGACGAACCGGAGCCCCGAAGATGGCCATCACGAAGATCAAGGACCCGCGCACCACCCGTGTCGCCGATCTCCAGCCCGGCCAGTACGCCGACGGCAGCCCGCTGCACGACGTGCAGTACCTGGAGTGCAAGCTGATCCTGAAGACCGGCGAGTTCACCTCGCCCGCGGGCTTCAAGAAGTACGCCAGGCTGGTCGCGCAGGCCGCCGAGGAATGCGGCGTCGGCTTCGACACGTCGGCGGCCAAGGGTACGCGCCCGGCGATCCGCGAGGTGATGTTCCTCGACAGCGAGGACTTCAAGCTCTACAACAACGCCTTCATCCTGCGCCGGCGCGTGCGCTTCGAAGACGGCTTCCCGGCCGACGAGCCCGAGATCGTCTTCAAGTTCCGCCACCCCGATCAGCAGCAGGCGGCCGAGGTCGACGTGCGCCCCAACCTGCCGGGCGACTACCGCATCAAGTTCAAGGCCGAAGCGCTGCCGCTGAAGGACCGGCTCGGCGGCTACCGGCTGCTGTTCTCGCACAACGTGCAGTTCCCCTTGAGCCACGCGCCGAAGGAAGGCGATCGCATGGCGATGGCGCAACTGGCCGATGTCTTCCCGGCGCTGAAGGTGCTGAAGCGATCGGCAAGCGAGCGCGTGTCGCTGGTCAACCAGACCATCGTCGAAGAAGTGCTGCAGGACCTGGGGACGCTGGACTTCGGCAAGGGCGTGACGGCCGATGCCAACGTCGCGCTGTGGCGCACGCGCGGCGAGCACCTGCCGCTGGTGGGCGAGTTCGCCTACCAGCTGAAGTTCAAGCGGCGCGACGAAGTGCACGACAAGGCGCGCGAGCGCTGCGCGAAGTTCTTCATCCGGCTGCAGCAGATCGGCCATGCCTGGATCTACCTGGGCGCGACCAAGACCGGCATGGTCTACCGGCTCAAGGGCAACCCGCCGCAGGCGCACGAGTAGCCGGCGCGACCGCCGGCCCAGGTGGCAGATGCAGCCGAGCTATGTGACGTCCCTGGAGGAAGTGCTGTGGGGCATCACCCTGGTGGCGGTCACCATGGCGATCCACGGCTGCGGCATGCTGGCCACACTGTTCGTCAGCCATGCGCTGAAACAGGGCAACCACAAGCCGGCGTCGTTCGTGCGCGGCGGCGCGGTCGTCATCCTGGCGAGCTGGATGATCGTGCTCGTCCATCTGTTCGAGCTGCTGGTGTGGGCGCTGTTCTTCCTGTGGCAGGGCGCGATCACCGATGCCAGCAACGCCTACTACTTCTCGCTGATGCAGTACACCACGGTGGGCAGCCGCTACAACCTGCCGCCGCGCTGGCGGCTGCTCGACGGCATGCTGCCGATCGCCGGCTTGATGACCTTTGCCTGGTCGACCGGCGTGCTGTTCGCGCTGGCGCAGGACTTCCAGAGCACGCAGCTGTCGGCCGTGCACGAGCGCCGCGCCGCGCGGCACGCACGCAGCCATCGCCGGTGAAACTGCTCGAGCGCATCCTGGAAGACGATCTGCGCGGCGTGCGCTACGCGGCCAACGTCTTCGCCGCCACCACCGCTTTGTGGCTCATCGTCAGGGTCTTCGGCGACGCCAATCCGATCTGGGCCATCAGCTCGATGGTCGCGACCAGCGATCCGCAGCTGAAGCAGTCGCTGGCGACCTTTCGCGCGCGGCTGATCAACACCCTCGTCGGCTCCGCGATCGGCCTGCTGTTCATCGCCGTCGGCCGCACCGACTGGGAACTGCCGAGCGCGCTGGCCTTGAGCGTGCTGGTGTCGACCTACCTGGTGCGCGTGCCGACGATGTGGCGTCAGGCGCCGATCACCGCGGCGATCGTCGTCGCCGGCAGCCTGCAGCACCACGACAAGCTCGGCGCACTCGAGCGCGGCGCGGCGCGCGTCGGCGAGGTGCTGTTCGGCTGCCTGGTCGGCATCGCCTGCGCGTGGCTGCTGTCGAAGCTGTGGCCGCCGCGCGAGGCGTCGGCCAGGCACGGGTGAATGCTCGCCACGGCCAGCGTGCAGGCCACCGAGCGCCGCACGAGTGACACGAACTTCAGGAACTGTCACAGCTGCCGGCATCGTGTCATGAACGAAGTCCGTGTGTCCGCGGGTGGGCGTGTGGTCGTGCCGGCGGAGCTGCGCCAGAAGTACGGCATCCGCGTCGGCGACACGCTGGTCTGGCGCGAAACCGAACACGGCCTGGTGCTGCAGTCGCGCACGGCCGGCATCCGGCGCGCGCAGGCCATCGCCGCGAAGTACAAGAGGGCAGGCGTCAGCGTGGTCGACGAGCTGATCCGCGAGCGGCGGGCCGATGCGGCCCGGGAACAGCCGTCCCGGAACAGCGGCACATGAAGGTTGGCGGCCGGGCAGTTGCGCCGGTGCACACACGCCCGCTCGGCCCGTGCTCGAGCGCCTGCTGTCGCCTCGCGCTGGCGCAGGCGCACGACGCCGTCGCCGCCGACCGGCCGTGGAAGCAGTTGAAGGGCTTCCGCTTCGAGTTCGTGCGCTGAACGCCCGCCCCCGGGCGGTCCCGCGTGCCGCGTTCAGCGGTGGTTGCACCAGGCCGAGCCGCCTGGCAGCGCCACCGCGGTGGCCTCGTAGTCTTACGAGGTGACGCGCGGGCCGCGTGCTTGCACCATCGCGCCCACTTGCAACAGGAGAGGACGCGATGAACCTCGCACACCCTGCTCGCACGCCCACGGCGTGCGCGCTCGCCGCCCTGATCGCCACGGCCGCCGCGCCCGCGCTGGCGCAAAACGCCGACCCGAAGGTGAAGGAGGCGGTCGACATCGCCACCGACGCCTACGTCTACGGCTATTCGCTGCTGACCACCGACGTGACGCGCATCCAGATGTCCAACGTCGACAAGCAGGGCGTGCTGAACGCGCCGCTGAACCAGTTCGCCAACGTGCCGCGCTATCCGCCGGCCGACTACCGCGGCGTCTCGGCGCCGAATGCCGACACGCTTTATTCGGTGGCCTGGGTCGACGTGAAGGAGCCGCAGGTCTTCAGCCACCCGGACATGGGCAAGCGCTACTTCCTGTTCCCGATGGTCGACCTGTGGATGACCATCTTCAACAGCCCCGGCTCGCGCACCACTGGGCAGAAGGCCGGCAACTTCCTGCTCACCGGCCCCAACTGGAAGGGCAGCGTGCCCAAGGGCATGAAGCACATCACGGTGGCCACGCGCTACATGGTGATCCTCGGGCGCACCTACGCCGACGGCAGCGAGGCCGACTACAAGGCAGCCAACGCGCTGCAGGCGCAATACAAGATCACGCCGCTGTCGGCCTGGGGCAAGCCCTTCACGCCGAAGGCGCCGCCGGTCGATGCCAACCCCGGCATCTCGATGACCGACAAGCCGCAGGAGGTGATCCTCGCCATGGGCACCGAGGGCTACTTCAACTGGCTGGCCAAGCGCATGTGCGACGCCGCGCCGGCCTACGCCGCCGACGCGCCGGCGCTGGCCCGTTTCGCCAAGATCGGCTTCGAGCCCTGCAAGCCCTTCGAGCTGGGCAAGCTCGACCCGGCGGTGCAGGCGGCGCTGAAGGACCTGCCCAAGACGGCGCTCGCCAAGATCGACGCCAACCGCGAAGCCAGCATGGGCAAGATGGTCGACGGCTGGTCGATCACCAAGGGCCTGGGCGTGTACGGCACCGACTACATGAAGCGCGCGGTGGTCGCCGCCTTCGGCTGGCCGGCCAACCTGCAGGAGGACGCGGTCTACCCGTACACGCTGGTGGACAGCACCGGCGCGACGCTCACCGGGGCCAACAAGTACACGCTGACCTGGGCCAAGGGCAAGGCGCCGCCGGTGAACGCCTTCTGGTCGATCACGATGTACATGATCGACCAGGGCTGGTGGTTCGTGCCGAACAAGCTGAACAAATTCACCGTCAGCCCGCGCAACCACCTGAAGGCCAACAAGGACGGCTCGATCACGCTGTACTTCCAGAAGGATTCGCCCGGCAAGGACAAGGAGGCCAACTGGCTGCCCGCGCCCGAAGGCGAGTTCATCCCGATGCTGCGCATGTATTGGCCGAAGGACAAGGCGCCTTCGATCCTGGATGGCAGCTGGACGCCGCCGAAGGTGCAGAAGGCCGACTGATCGTCGGACCAGTATGTTGATGCCCAACAACCCCCAGGAGGAACCCCGATGAAACCGCGCATCACGCTGCCGCTGCTGCTCGCCGCCACCTTCGCGCTGTCGGCCTGCGTCTCGCAAAGCACCTACAAGCAGGAGGTGGGCAAGGCCAATACCTACCAGCAGCTCGACAACCAGCTCAAGGGCGAGGTCGCCGCCGACCAGGCGCAGATCACGCAGCTGCAGGGCCTGGTGCGGGTGACGCTGGCCAACGGCATCCTGTTCCCCGAAGGCGGCTGGGAGCTCAACGCCGACGGCAAGAAAACGCTCGGCAAGCTCGCGCCGGTGCTGAAGACGCTCACCGGGCAGACGATCCGCGTCAAGGGTTATACCGACAACGTGCCGATCGGCCCCGAGTTGCGCCAGCGCTTCGCCACCAATCTCGAGCTGTCGAAGGCGCGCGCGCAGTCGGTGGCCAGCGAGCTTGCGGCGCAGGGCGTGCCGGCGGCCATGCTCAGCGTCGAGGGCTTCGGCGAAGCCGACCCGGTGGCGAGCAACGACACGCCGCAGGGCCGGGCGAAGAACCGCCGTGTGGTGATGGACATCGTCGAGACGAAGTGAACGCCGCAGCGCGAAGGAGACCCCAGATGAACAAGCATGCGTTGAAGCTGCTGGCCGCCGCCGGCGCCCTGGCCGTGGCCGGCTACGCCGCCGCCGACTACCCGCTGATGAACATGGTCGCCGACAAGGTGATCCAGAAGTACCAGTCGGCCAGCTGCGAGCAGCTGTGGGCGCAAAAAGCACAGCCCAAGAGAGAGCAGGAGCAGCGCCTGATGAGCCTGCTGAAGAGCGACCCGCAGCTGCGCACCGCGTTCATGGACAAGGTGGCCGGCCCGATCGCCAACAAGATGTTCGACTGCGGGATGATCCCGTGAAGCGCAGCTTGCTGCACCACGCGCTGGTGCTGCTGCTCGGCGCGGCGCTGACGGTACCGGCCGCGGCGCAGACGGCGGCCGGTGCCCCCGCCACGCCGGCCGCGGCGCAGCCCGCGGCGGCTGCCCGCACCGCGCCGGCCGCGGCGAAGAAGAAGGCGGCCCGGCCGGCGCAGTTCACGCCGGTGCTCGAGCCGCGCGCGGTCGAGCTGCTGCAGGCGATGAGCCGGCGGCTCGCGGCGGCGCACAGCCTGTCGTTCACCGCCGTCGCGAGCTACGAATACCCGAGCCGGCTGGGGCCGGCCATCGTCTACACGATGCGCTACGACGTGTCGCTGCAGCGGCCCAACCAGTTGAAGGTGGTCGTGCCCGGCGACGGCCCGGCCTTCGAGTTCACCTTCGACGGCCGCGAGATGGTGGCCTTCGCGCCGGCCGAGAACCTGGTGGCGGTGGCCGACGCGCCACCGACGATCGAAGGCGCGCTGAAGAAGGCCTTCGACACTGCGGCGATCTACTTTCCCTTCACCGACCTGCTGCTGCCCGACCCTTATGGCGCGCTCGGCTCCGGCGCGATCCTGGCCTTCGTCATCGGCCCGTCGGCGAGCGTCGGCGGCGTCAAGACCGACATGGTCGTGTGGGCCGACAACGAAGTGTTCCTGCAGTTGTGGATCGGTGCCGACGACCATCTGCCGCGGCGCATCCGTGCGCAGTTCCGCGCCGACCCGCGCGGCCTGCGCCACGACCTCGAGCTGAGCCACTGGCAGCTCGATGCCGCGCTGCCGGCCGACACCTTCAGCACCGCCAAGGCCAAGGCCGGCCAGCCGATGGCCTTTGCGGCGCCCGGGCGCAAGTTGCCGATCGGCGTGAAGCCCTTGGCGATCGAGCGCGGCACGAAGCCGAAGACGCAGTGAGGCACGACATGAAGACGACGACACGCGCGGCGCTGATCGCTGCCGCGCTGGGCAGCGGCCTGGTGCTGTGGTCGGCCGAAGCAGCGGCCTGGGCCTCGGCCAACCGCTTCGGCGGCCACACCGAACACAGCTGGGGCGATACCGCGCACCAGAACCGCTGGGGCGGCAGCTCGCAGCATGTCGCCGGCGAAGGCACCGAACATACCAACGCCTATGGCGGCAGCACCGCGCATTCGGTCTACGGCGGCACCGAGCACACCAACACCGCCGGCACCACCACCTACGGCAAGGCCGGCTACGGCGCGGTGACGACCACGCCCGGCGGCGCGAGCTATTACCACCCGCCGGCCTACCCCGCTTACCCCGCCTACCCGGCCTATCACCCGCCGGTGGCGGTGCCGTACTACTCGAGCGGCTGCTACGGCTGCGCGGCGGCGGCAGGCGCCGTGGTGGGTGTGGCGGCGGGCGCGGCGATCGCCTCGTCGGCCAACGCCGCGGCCACCTCCAACGCCTATGCCGCCGGCGTGGCCACCGGCGCCGCCAACAGCGGCGCAGCCTACCAGTCGGGTTATGCCGCAGGGGCCAGCGGCGGCGCCGCGCCGCCGCCGGGCACGACGCGCACGACGACGACCACGGTCACGACCAGCGCCGCGCCCGTCAGCTACGTGATGGGCGCGAGCTACGCCGCGCTGCCCGCCGGCGCGATGGTGATCCAGAAAAACGGCACGACCTACTACCTGAGCGGCAACACCTGGTTCCAGCCGGCCTTCGGCGCGAACGGCGTGCACTACACGGTGGTGGTGGCGCCGTGACACCGCACCGCGGCGGCGTGCTGGTGGGCCACCCCCACCAGCGCCTGTCCGAGGGCCTGCGCGGCTGGCTGCAGGCCTCGTTCGACGGCGTGTTCATGGTGGGTGACCGCAGCTCGCTGATCGAAGGCGCGCAGCGGCTGCAGCCGGCGCTGCTGGTGGTGGACATCGCGCTGGCCGAGGGCCGGCTTGCCGCGCTGCTGGCCGAACTCCGAAGCCATGCACCGCACAGCCCCGCATTGCTGCTCAGCGACTACGATGACGCGCACATCGACGCCGTGGCGCTGGCTGCCGGCGCCGCCGGCGTGGTCCACAAGGCGTCGCTCGCGGCCGAACTCCTGCCCGCCGTCGAGGCGGTGCTCGCCGGGCGGCGCTTCAATGCGCCATAGGCTCATGGCGTATGACCCCGCGTCGGACCCGGCCGGCTCGCGCACCCGGCCGATGGCTGAGATGCTGCCCGCGCAGCCAGTGCGCAGTTCCCCGAAATCAATCAAGGAGGCCCCATGAAATCGCTGATCCTGAGCATGAGTGCCTGCGCCGCCGTGCTGCTCGCCGGCTGCCAGAGCGACACGCAGCTCCTGGCCAAGGAGCAGGACATCGCACGCGATGCCGCGCTGCGCCGCGGCCAGTTCGAGCTGAACTGCCCGACGGCCACCGCCACCGTGCTGTCCAGCGTGATGCTGCAGCCGCTCGCCTGGCGCGGCACCGAGCGCGCCGAATACACCGTGGGCGTTGCCGGCTGCGACCAGAAGAAGACCTTCGTGGTCGTCTGCCCGCTGGACACCTCGGCCTGTTTCGCCGCCAGCGGCCGCTGAGGCGGGCTTGCGCCGGCACGGCCACAGACGATCGGGGAGATCCCATCTCCGACACCCCCCCCAGGTTGCGCGCGCAAGCGCAGTGCCGTGTTCGGCGGCGTGCTGGCCGCCGCCGTCGCGGGCCCGGCCTTCGCGGAGATGAGCGCCGAGGCACTGGCCAAGCTGGCGCAGAACCCGGTGGGCAACCTGATCAGCGTGCCCTTCCAGAACAACACCAACTTCAACACCGGTCCGCAGTCGGGCACGCAGAACATTCTGAACATCCAGCCGGTGATCCCGATCGAGGTCAACCAGGACTGGAACATCATCACGCGCACGATCCTGCCGCTGATCTGGCAGCCGGCGATGCTGCCCGGCCAGGGCAGCAGCTTCGGCCTGGGCGACGTCCAGCTGTCGGCCTTCCTGTCGCCGGCCAGCCCGGGGCCGGGCGGGCTGATCTGGGGTGCCGGCGCGATCGCGCAGCTGCCGACCAACACCGACGAGGTGCTGGGCAACAAGAACTGGGGCCTGGGGCCGAC
Source organism: uncultured Rubrivivax sp. (assembly GCA_964477985.1). GTDB lineage: Bacteria > Pseudomonadota > Gammaproteobacteria > Burkholderiales > Burkholderiaceae_C > Rubrivivax. The sequence continues at coordinate 15,064 of CAYZGL010000027.1, forward strand.
CGCGGTGGTGCTCAAGCTCGAGAAGGGCGACCCGTGGGTCTACGGGGCCCTCTTCAACAACATCTGGTCGCTGAGCAGCGACAAGCAGGGCGGGCGCTACAACAACTTCCTGCTGCAGCCCTTCCTGAACTACAACTTCCCCGGCGGGCTGTATCTGACGAGCTCGCCGATCGTCACCGCCAACTGGGAGGCCGACAGCTCCCAGCGCTGGACGGTACCGGTGGGTGGCGGCATCGGCAAGATCTTCCATCTGGGCAAGCTGCCGGTGAACACGCAGTTCGGCGGCTACTACAACGTGGTACACCCCGACAACGGCGCCACCTGGCAGCTGCGGCTGCAGTTGCAGTTCATGTTTCCCAAGTAAGCGCTTCGTGCGGCGCGGCGGTGGCGGCAGGGCCTGCCGCATCGGCAAGACACCGGTGGACACCCCCGTCGGCAGCGGCAAAATCGCGCTGCGCACAGGCCATGACGCCGCCCGCGGCGGCGCCGCGCAAGCCACCCCAGCTCGAAGACCCGACGAGGAGACCCCCGCGATGAATGCACCCGTTCGCAAATACCTTGCCGCCGCGCTCTTGGGCGCGGCCGCCGCGGCGCCCGCGGCCGCGCAGTCCCAGAGCAGCAGCAGCGACGGCGGCGGCGCTGGCGGCTGGCAGTTCGAGGCCGCCATCTACGGCTGGTTTCCGGCGATCAGCGGCACCTCGTCGTTCCCGCCCAACGGCGGCGGGCCCAGCATCGACGTCAGCATGGGCGACGTGATCAATGCGCTGAAGTTCGCCTTCATGGGCAACTTCGGCATGCGCCAGGGTCAATGGGGGCTGTGGACCGATCTGGTGTATGCCGACTTCGGCGTATCGCGCAGCGGCTCGCACGACTTCGCCATCGGCGGCCACCCCTTGCCGGTGGGCATCAGCGCGGACCTGAACCTCGACCTCAAGTCATGGATCTGGACGCTGGCCGGCAGCTACCGCCTGAAGGACGACAGCGAAGGCGCGATGGACCTGCTGTTCGGTGCGCGCATGCTGGACATGACCAACGGCCTGAGCTGGAACATCCACGGCACCGGGGGCAACCTGCCGCCGCGCACCGGCTTCAAGGAGGTCGGCTTCACCAACTGGGACGGCATCGTCGGCCTCAGAGGCCGCGCGCGGCTCGGCGCCGATCGCACCTGGTTCATCCCCTTCTATGTCGACGTCGGTGCGGGCGACTCCAGGCTCACCTGGCAGGTGAACGCCGGCATCGCTTACCAGTTCGACTGGGGCGCGCTGGGCGCCACCTGGCGCTACCTCGACTACGACTTCAAGAGCGGCGCACCCGTGACGGACCTGCGCTTCAGCGGCCCCGTGATCGGCGCGAGCTTCGCGTTCTAGCCTGCGGCACGGGGCGCGCTCGGAAACGAGCGGATTGCGCACAATCGGGTCCCGCACAGCCGGAGCGCGCCGCATGCCGCCCAGACCCTTCGCCATCGCGCTGATCGCCATCGTGCCGCTGTCGGCCTGCGTCGCGCCGCTGCCCTACGACCAGCGGGTGGCCAAGTCGCCGACCTACCTTCGGCTCGATGCGCAGTTGCACGATCAGCCCGCCGGCGCCGCGCTGCGCATCGAGCAGTTGCCGCACCTGGTGCGGCTGACGCTGGCCCCTGCCCTGTTCGCCGACGGCAACGCCCAACCCAGCGCGGCAGGCGCGGCGCTGCTGATCGAGCTGGCACCCGCGCTGCGGCAGCTGGGGGATCAGCGCGTGGTGGTCAAGAGCTTCACCGCCAGCGTGTCGGTCGGCGTCGAGCCGCCCGAACGTTTCCCCAGCACCGTGCCGCTGACGCAGGCGCGCGCCGCCGCGGTGGCCGAACTGCTGCAGCGCCAAGGCGTGCCGGCCACGCTGGTGTACAGCGGCGGCCTGGGCGACTCGCATGCGGTGGCGCCGAACGACACCGCGCAGGGCCGGGCCCGCAACCAGCGCGTGGAAATCGATATCGTCGCGGCACCGGCCTGAAGGCCGGGCGCGCGCGCCATCAGCCGGCGCCCGCCTCGGGGTACAGCCCGCGCACGCGCGCGAACAGCCGGGTCAGGCCCAGCAGCGCGTCGATGTTCGGCGTGGCGATGCCCACGCGCCGCGCGATCTCGCTGACCACCGCGACCAGCGCGTCGAGCTCGATCGCGCGCCCGGCGTCGACGTCGTTCTGCATCGAGGTGCGAAAGGCGCCGAGCTTGCGCGTCACCGCGTGGCGGTCCTCGGGGCTTTGTTCGATGGCGCAGCCGATGTGTGCGCCGACCGCGGCGGCCTCGCGCATCGCCGCGCTGCAAAAGGCCAGCAGCAGCGGGTCGGCCATGATGCGATCGACGCTGGCGCCGGTGATCGCCGACACCGGGTTCATCGTCATGTTGCCCCACAGCTTGTACCAGACGTCCCGGCGGATGTCGGACGACAGCGTGGTGTCGAAGCCGGCGGCGCGCAGCAGGTCGGCCAGTCGTTGCGCGCGCGCCGACCCGCCCCCGCCGGGCTCGCCGACGATCAGCCCCTGGCCCATGCGCTGCTCGACCAGCCCGGGCTCGGGCGTGAAGGTGCTGGCATGCACCACGCAGCCCAGCACCCGCGCCAGCGGCAGCTGCGCGGCGATGCCGCCGTCGGGGTCGACGCTGCGCAGCGGCTGCCCGGCCAGCGCCGGCGTGGCCTGCGCAAACCACCACGGCACGCCGTTCATCGCCGGCAGCAGCACCGTGTCGGGGCCGAGCAGCGGCGCGACGCGGCGTGCGACTTCGGCCAGCGCCGGCGCCTTGACCGCGATCACCACCAGATCCATCACACCGAGTTCGCGCGGGTCGTCGCTGGCGATGGCCGGCGCTTGCAGCAAGCCGCCCGGTTGGCGCAGCCGCCAGCCATGCGCGCGCAGCGCCTGCAAGGTGGCACCGCGCGCGACCGCGCTGACCTGGTTGCCGCCCGCGGCCGCCAGCCGCGTACCGATGAAGCCGCCGATCGCACCGGCGCCGACGATGCACACCTTCATGGCGTCATCAACCCAGTGGATGAAGGCGAATCCGGCAGCCCCGCACACCCTGCTTGCGGGGTTGACCGCGGCGCCGTGCACGGCCGAAGATGCCTGCGCATCCCACTGCCTGCCTCTGCCATGAACCCGCCCCGGCCCACCCCGCACCAGCCGTCGTCGCCGTTGGCCGACGAGCTCGAGGCCCGGCTGCAGGCGCTGCTGAAGCTGCGCCAGCAGATGCGCGAGCTGCACGCGCGGCTCGAGTACCTGCGGCTGATGATCCGGCTCGGCCGCCCCGGGCTGCCGCGCTGAGACGCGCGGGCCGCTCCCGCTTCACACATCGCCGAACTCCGGTTCGCGTTTTTCGATGAAGGCGTTCACCGCCTCGGCGTGGGCCGGCGTCTTGTGCGCGATCACCTGCAGCGCCGCCGCCAGCTCGAGCAGCGAATCCAGCCGCTGCTGCTGGCCTTCGCGCAGCAAGCGCTTGGTGAAGCGCAAGGTCTGCCCCGGGTTGCGCGCGATGCGCGCCGCCAGCGCGCGCGCCTCGCTCAGCAGCGCTTCGGGCGCCACCACGCGCGACACCAGCCCGGCGGCCAGCGCCTCGTCGGCCTTCACCGCGTCGCCGGTGAAGCTCATCTCCATCGCCTTGGACAAACCCACCACGCGCGGCAGCAGCCAGGCGCCGCCGTCGCCGGGGATCAGGCCGACGCGGATGAAACTCTCGGCGAAGCTGGCGGCGCTGGAGGCGATGCGCATGTCGCACATGCACGCCAGGTCGCAGCCCGCGCCCACCGCGGGGCCGTTGACCGCGGCGATGCTCGGCACCTCGAGCCGCTGCATCGCCAGCGGCAGCCGCTGGATGCCGCCTCGGTACCACTGCGCGATCTGCTGCGGCGTGGCCGCGTCGGTGGTGAAGCGCTTCATGTCCTTGACGTTGCCGCCCGACGAGAACACGGTGCCGGCGCCGGTGAGGATCATCACCCGCACCGAGGCATCGGCGTTGATGCGCTCGATCGCGGCGACGAACTCGTCCACCGCGGTGTTGCCGGTCAGCGCGTTGCGCACCTGCGGCGCGTTCATCGTCAGCGTGACGACGGCGCCGCTTTGCTCGTAGAGAAGAAAGCCGCTCATCGCTCGAACCCTTGCGCCAATGCCAGCGTCAGCTCGGCCGCGCCCAGCTCGCGGCAGCCGCTGCCATTCTGCCCCGACCACAGCGGCGAGAAGTCGCTGCAACCCCGGCCTTCGGCCGCGGCGCGCAGCGGCGCCAGCGCCGCGGTGGCGAGCGGAAAAGCCGGGTGCGGGGCCGGCCGCAGCGGCCCGAGTTCACGCATCACGCGGTTGACGATGCCGCGCGCCGGCCGGCCGGTGAACAGGTTGGTCAGCGCGGTGTGGTGCGCCGCGTCGCTGCGCAATGCGGCGCGGTGCAAAGCGCTGGTCGTGACCTCGTGGCACAGCAGGTACGCGGTGCCGATTTGCACCGCGTCGGCGCCCAGCGCCATCGCCGCGGCCACGCCGGCGGCGTCGGCGATGCCGCCGGCCGCGATCACCGGCACACGCACCGCCGCTTTGACCAGCGGCAGCAGCGCGAAGGTACCGAGCTGGCGGCTCAGGTCGTCGCTGAGGAAGTGCCCGCGGTGGCCGCCGGCCTCGAGGCCCTGCGCGATCACGGCGTCGGCGCCATGCGCCTCGAGCCAGCGCGCCTCGTCCAGCGTGGTGCACGAGGCGAGCACGACGGCGCCGCTGCGGCGCACGCGCTCGAGCAGCGGCGGCGCCGGCAGCCCGAAGTGGAAGCTGACCACCGGCGGGCGGAACTCTTCGACCAGCGCCGCGAATTCGTCGCCGAAGGGGGCTCGCCCCGGGCCGGCGGCGGCCTTCGAGACATCGATGCCGAACTCTTCGCAGTACGGCCGCAGCGCCTCGCGCCACGCCGCCTCGGCGGCGGCGTCGGGCGCGGGGTCGGTGTGGCAGAAGAAGTTGAGGTTGAACGGCCGGTCGGTCCTGGCGCGGATCGCAGCCAGCTCGGCGCGCAGCGCTTGGGCATTCAGCATCGCGCACGGCAGCGAACCCAACGCGCCGGCCGCGCCGACCGCCACCGTCAAGGCGTGCAACTGCACGCCGGCCATCGGCGCCTGGATCAGCGGGTATCGCAGGCCGAGCCGCTGCGCGAATGCATTCATGTTCCATCCTCCGGTCGCGCCGCCGCGCCCGGCAGCAAGGTGTCGAGCAGGAAGGGCAGCGCCGCCCTGCCCTGCGCCGCGATCAGTGCACGCCCCAGCTCGGCATGCCAGTACGACGCCGAGCCGTGGTCGCCGCGCCATTCCTGCAGCCGGCGCGTGAGCAGTTGCAAATCGAACTCGGCCGTGACGCCGATCGCGCCGTGCACCGCATGGGCGATCGCCACCGCCTTGTCGGCCGCTTCGGCGGCGCGCGCCTTGGCCACCGCCGCGCGCAGCCGCTGCGGCTGCACGCCGTCTTCGGCGCAGCCGATCTGCGCCGCCATGCGCGCGGCGAAGGCCTGTTCGGCCAGCACCGCAAGCTGCTGCTGCACCGCCTGGAACTTGGCGATCGGCTTGCCGAACTGTGCGCGCTCGTTGGCATAACGCAGCGTCATCGCCAGCAGCTGCTGCAGCGCGCCGGCCATCAGCGTGGCGGTGATCAGCGCGCCGGCTGCTTGCAGCTCGGTGCCCGGCGGCAGGCGCAGCGCGTCGGCCGGCAGCGACGGCCACACGATGTCCGCCTGCAGGCTGCCGTGCACGCCGCAACGCTGCACCGCCGCGTCGGCCAGCGGCAGGCACAGGACCTCGCCCTCGGGCATGCGCAGCAGCAGCGCGCGCGCCAGTGCGCCGAACGGCACGCCAGGGCAACGCAGCGCGCCCCCGGCCTCGCGCCGTGTGCCGGGCGCCAGCGCCACCGGCCCGGCGGGCATCGGCAAGCCGGCGGCAGCGAGCACGCCGCGCGCCCACATCGTCTGCGCCAGCGGCAGCGGCAGCGCGTATGCGCCGCAGGCCAGCCACAGCGGGAAGGCGTCGCGCAGCGTGGCGCCGCCCCACTGCAGAACCAGCAGGCCCAGGAAGCCCGACGCTTCGACCTCGGTCCACAACGCCGACGCATCGGCGCTGCGCTCAACCTCGCGCACGACGGCCGGGCTGCACACGCCCGCCAGCAGCCGCTCGAAGGAATCGGCAAGCAGCGCGTCCATCAACGCAGCCCCAGCCCGCGGGCAATGACGCCGCGCAGGATCTCGCGCGTGCCGCCGCGCAGCGAGAAGGTCGGGCACACCTGCAGCACGTAGTGCAGCGTGCGCAGCAGCATCGGCGGCGGCGCTTGCTCAGGCGACGCGTACAGCGCATCGGCCAGCCAGTTGGGCAACGCCTGCTCGAACTCGGTGCCAAGGTCCTTGACCAGCGCCGCCTCGATCACCGGGCTGGCGCCCGCCGCCAACCGCGCGGTCAAGGCCAACGACATCTCGCGCAGCGGGCCCAAGTGCGCGAGCAGCTTGCCGGCCAGGATCAGGTCCGCCTCGCTGGGCTGCTTCAAACTGCGCAGGTAGTCGATCCAGGCATCGAAGAGCACGATGCTGCCGTAGATGCGCTCGGGCCCGCTGCGCTCGAAGGCCAGTTCGGCCGTGACCTGCGCCCAGCCGGCGCCCTCGTCGCCGACCAGCGCGTCGGCCGGCAGCAACACGTCGTCGAAGAAAACCTCGTTGAAGTGCGCGTCGCCGGCCAGGTCGCCGATGGTGCGCACAGTGACCCCCGGCAACGACAGGTCGACGATCAGCTGCGACAGCCCCTTGTGCCGATCCTCGGGCGTGCCGTGGGTGCGCACCAGCGCGATCATGTAGTGCGCACGGTGCGCGTTGGTGGTCCACAGCTTCTGACCCTTCAATCGCCAGCCGTCAGCACTGCGCGTGGCGCGGGTGCGCAACCCGGCCAGGTCGGAGCCGCTTTGCGGTTCGCTCATGCCGATGCAGAAGAAGGCCTCGGCCGAGCAGATCTTCGGCAGGTAGAACTCGCGCTGCTTCTGGCTGCCGTATTTCAGGATCAGCGGGCCGCTTTGCCGGTCGGCGATCCAGTGCGCCGACACCGGCGCGCCGCGGCACAACAGCTCCTCGGCCAGCACGAAGCGGTGGAAGGCATCCTTGCCGCCGCCGCCGTAGTCGCGCGGCAGCGTCAGGCCGACCCAGCCCTGGCGCGCCAGCGCGCGGCTGAAGTCGGCGTCGAAGCCCATCCACGAGCGCGCCAGCTGGTCGGTGGGTCGGCCGCGCAGCGCCTCGTCGAGGAAGGCGCGCACCGCAGGGCGCAGCGCCTCGGCGCTGTCGGGGATGCGGCTCAAGCCCAGCGGCTGCAGCATCTCAAGCGCCGTAGGCTCCGATCACCGAAATCGCCGCGACGTTCTGGCTCGGGAAGCCGCCCAGGTTGTGCGTCACGCCCCAGGTCGGCGCCTTCAGCTGGCGCTGCCCCGCCCGGCCCTGCAGCTGCAAGACCATCTCGTAGACCATGCGCAGCCCCGACGCGCCGATCGGGTGGCCGAAGCACTTCAGGCCGCCGTCGATCTGGCAGGGCACGGGCCCGCCGGCGTCGTAGAAGCCGTCGAGCACGTCGCGGATCGCGGTGCCTTCAGGCGACAGCTGCAGGTCTTCCATCGTCACCAGTTCGGTCACCGAGAAGCAGTCGTGCACGTCGACCAGCGACACCTGTTCGCGCGGCCGGGTGATGCCGGCTTCCTTGTAAGCGCGCGCCGCGGCGATGCGCGTGGTGGCGAAGTACGAGCCATCCCACTGGTCGAACTGCAGCTCCTGGCCGTTGCTCACCGCCACCTGCAGCGCCTTCACCGCCACCAGATCCTTCTTGCCTAGCCCGCGTGCGATGTCGGGCGTGGTGACGATGGCGCAGGCGCTGCCGTCGCTGACGCCGCAGCAGTCGTACAGCCCCAGCGGCTCGGCGATCATCGGCGCGCGCAGCACGTCGTCCTCGGTGATGCGGTTGCGCAGGTGCGCCTTCGGGTTCTTGGCGCCGTTGTCGTGGCTCTTGACCGAGATGTGCGCCATCGCACGCTTCAAGTCGGCCTTGTTCGCGCCGTGTTTGGCGCGGTAGGCGGCGGCGAGCTGCGCGAAGGAACCCGGCGCCGACAGGTTGGGCCAGAACAGGTCGTTGAGCGCGCCGCGGCCGCGCTGCGGCAGGCCGCCGTAGCCGGTGTCCTTGAGCTTCTCGACGCCTAAAGCGAGCGCGATGTCGGCCGCGCCCGAGGCCACCGCGTAGACCGCGCCGCGCAGCGCCTCGGTGCCGGTGGCGCAGTAGTTCTCCACCCGTGTCACCGGGATGTAGGGCAGGCGCAGCGTCATCGCCAGCGGCACCGCCGACTTGCCCAGGTGCTGTTCCTCGAGCGCGGTGCCGAGCCAGGCGGCGTCGATCTGCTTGCGCTCGATGCCGGCGTCGGCCAATGCTTCCTCGAAGGCCTCGACCATCAGGTCCTGCGCGTTGCAGTCCCAGCGCTCGCCGAACTTCGAGCAGCCCATGCCGAGGATGACGACCTTGTCCTTGATGCCGGTGGCCATATCTTGCTCCTCGCGTCAGGCAGGGGTGGCTTTCCAGAAGTAGCGCTGAAAACCGCGCAGCGGATCCTGGTCCTTGATGCGGAACACCATGCGCACCGGCAACCCGACGTCGATCTTGCCGGGCTCGACCTCGGTGAAGTCCAGCAGCATGCGCCCGCCGCCGTCGAAAGCGACCATGCCGAAGTAGGTCGGCGGGTCGGGGCTGTAGGTCAGCGCATCGGCGGTGTACGACATCAGCGTGCCGCTGCGCTCGGAGAATGCGTAGTCGTCCTGGCTGTCCAGCGCATTGCATTCGGGGTTGACGCAGTAGCGCTGGCGCGGGTACTGCACCGTGCCGCAGCTGCGGCACCTGCCGCCGACCAGCCCCTGCACCATGTCGCGGTTGCGGTACAGCACGCTCAGCGGCGTCGGCTTGTCGGGCTCGGCGCGCATGCCGCGCTCCATGTCGAGCAGGCCGTTGAAGGCCAGGCAGCGCATGTAGTTGCCGTCCTCGCGCCGACGGCCGAGAGCGCCCTTCACGCCGCGCCGGCCGCTCGCCTTGGCGATGGCCGGCGTTACCTCGAACAACAGCGCATCGCAGCCTTCGCCGAAGGCGGCGAGCAGGATGCGGTCGCCGGGCTTCGCGTCTTCCAGCGTCGCCGCCAGCAGCAGCAGCGGATGCGCGACGCCGGTGTCGCCGCAGACCCCACCCAGGTTGTCGCGCACCGACTCGTCCGGCAGCCCGCAGCGCTTGGCCACCGCCGCCTGGATGCGCGACAGCGTGCCCGGCATGCAGAAGTGCGCGACCGCGCCGGCGTCGACGCGGGCCTCGGCCAGCAGCGCCGCCACCGCGCGCGGCACGATCTTCAGGTAACCCTCGTCGCGCACCCAGCGCTCTTCCCAGGCGTAGTCGTGCGCGCGGTCGTGCATGCGGTACTGGTGCACGAAATCGACGGTCTCGCTGTGCGCGGCCAGCAGCTTCGCCAACGGCTCGCCGTGGCCCACCAGCAGCGCCGCGGCGCCGTCGCCGTACTGCATCTCCTGCACGCTGGCGGCCTTGGCCTTGCGCGCGTCGGCGGCGACGATCAGCGTGTGCCCGTCAGCGCCGCCCTGCTGCAATGCCGCGGCCAGCGCGCTGCTGCCGGCGCGTTGGCCGCCGGCCAAGTCCAGCGCGCGCAGCGCCGACGGCAGTTGCAGCGCGTTGGCGACGACGCCGGCGTTGTGCCTGTCGCCGAAGGGCAGCGTGGTCGACGCCAGCACGAGTTGCGCCACCGCGCTGCGCTCGAAGCCGCCAAGGCAGTCGCGCGCCGCTTCCACCCCCATCGTGATGCTGTCCTCGTCCCAGTTGCGCACGGCGCGCTCGCCCTTGGCCAGGGCCTTCAGGCCCGGTGCGAACCAGGCGTTGGCCGCATGGATCGCCGCGCGCTGCAGCCGCGCGCGCGGCAGGTAGGCGCCGAAGGACAGGATGCCGAAGCCGGTCGTGCTCATCACACCGGGTCCCAGCAGAACACATCGGCCGAGCGGTCCAGCGCATAGAAGCTCGCCTCGAGCGCCGGCATCGCGTGCGCGGCCACGGTCTGCGGCGTCCAGCCCTCGGCGCGGTGCACCGAGCGCAGCGGCCGGCTTTGGCCCATCAGGAAGATCTCGTTGGCGCGCACGGCGAAGATCTGGCCGCTGACGTGCCTGGCCTCGTCGGCCAGCAGGTACACCGCCAGCGGTGCGACCTTCGCGGTCTGCATCGCCTGCATGCGCGCCAGCCGCGCCGCCTGCTCGGGGCTGTCGTTCGGGATGGTGCCGATCAGCCGGCTCCAAGCAAACGGGCTGATGCAGTTGCTGCGCACGTTGAAGCGCTGCATGTCCAGCGCGATCGACTTGCTCAGACCGACGATGCCCATCTTGGCCGCGGCGTAGTTGGCCTGGCCGAAGTTGCCGATCAGCCCCGAGGTGGACGTCATGTGCACGAAGGCGCCGCGCTCCTCGCTGCGCAAGATCGCGGCCGCCGCGCGCGCCATGTAGAAGCTGCCGTGCAGGTGCACGTCGATCACCGCCTTCCAATCGTCGACCGACATGTTGTGGAAGATGCGGTCGCGCAGGATGCCGGCGTTGTTGACCACCGCGTGCAGCGTGCCGAAGGC
>CAYZGL010000028.1:0-25508 GCA_964477985.1 uncultured Rubrivivax sp.
ACGAGACGTTGTAGAAGTCCAGGCCGGTCTTGCGCTTGACGAAGGGCTCGAAGGCAATGCCGGCTGCCTGCTTGGCGGCGTGCTCCTCGAGCGCCGCGTCCTTCGTGGGCGCGAGCACGCAGTCCAGCCGGCGCAGCACCGTGAAAGGCAAGATGACCCGGCCGTATTCGCTTTGCTTGAAGTCGCCCCGCAGCAGGTCGGCCACCGACCAGATGAGGGAGGAGAGGGCTTGCTGGTTCATGTGATCCTGCTCAGGCAGAGGGCCGGGTCGATGTCTGAACGCGGTTCATCGCCGCCAGAGGTTCGTCGTCGCAGCAGGCCTTCGGCTGTCGCGCCAGAGCCTCGCGGAACGCGCCGAACCAGGGTGCACGCCCGTACCCCCTCCGTTCACGAGGTCGTCGCCGTGGAGCTGGCCGCCCGTGCCGCGCCGGCGCGCGATGAACTCCTTGCCGTCCTGGAGCCGCAACAGGAACTGCTCGTCGACGACCGATGCCGTGAACCGCAAAGGCCTCCACGAACCGCACTGCGCGCACACGGGGGCGGGGTTGGCGTGCTTGCCGAACGCCTTGCAGAACAGGTTCGTGGCACCGACGAGGCCACGTCCGACGGCTGCAACTCCCGAAGCCTCCACCGCTGCTCCCCTTGGTTGTGGTCTTCGGGCTCCGACACGCCATTGCGACTTGCGGAAAGGAAATCGGCCCTCGATCGGAGGGCCGTTCCAACACGTCGTTCCGGCTGCCCTTTTTCTTTGCCAGCGCCGGCACCTCGGGTTGGCCGGGTACAGGCTGGGCACCTTGGCCAGCAGCGACACCGGCTTGAAGTCCTTGTTCACGTCGAAGGACAGCTTCTCGACGATGAACGGGTCGACCGCGAAGGTGGCGGTGTGGCCGAGGATCAGCGTGTGCTGGTCGTCCGTGCGCGCGACCTCGGTCATCGCCCCGTTGCCGGCAGCGCTCGCGCATGCAGTCACGATCCTGCAGCCCCACGCTCTCGATCTCCCTTCATGGCGTCGGTCGGCGTTGCTTTCGCGGGGGCATAGGTGCGGAGTTCGGGCCGCCGAACGCCGGGTTCGTGTCGAATTCCGCTGAACGTCCGCGGCTGGCAGGCAGGCGGGTCAGAACAAGCGTTCGGCCAGGAACTGCAGCGCGCGCCCGTGCGCCAACGCCGCGCTGGCGGCGTGGTAAGAGCCGCGCGCCCAGCAGTTGAAGCCGTGGTCGGCGTGCTCGTAGACGAAGACCTCGGCCGGCTTGCCGGCCATCGCCGCGCGCACCTTGTCCACCGCCGTCAGCGGGATGTTGGGGTCGCGCGCGCCGTAGTGGAACTGCATCGGGCAGGTGATCTTCGCCGCCAGTTCCGGCATGTCCTGGATGCCGCCGCCGTAGTAGGCGACCGCGGCGTCGACCCCGGCCGTGGCCGCGGCGACATAAGCCAGCCGCCCGCCCATGCAGTAACCGACCGCGCCGATGCCGCGCCCTTGCACTTCGGGCCTTGCGCGCAACGCCTGCACGCTGTCGGCCAGATCGCGCTGCAGCGCCGCCTTGTCGGCGGCCATCGCCAGCGCGCGGCCGCGCTGGATGTCCTCGCTGGCATAGCCGATGTCCAGCCGCTTCACCTGCTGCCAGAACACGTCGGGCGCCAGCACGACGAAGCCGTGCAGCGCGTACAACTCGGCCATCGCGCGGATGTGGTGGTTGACGCCGAAGATCTCCTGCAGCAGCAGCAGCCCCGGGCCGCACCCGGCCGGCGGCAGCGCCAGGTAGGCGTCGAAGCTGCCGGCGCTGCCGGCACTGCTGGCACTGCTGGCACTGCTGGCAATGGGGGTCCAGCAGGCGCTGACGGGCGGTTTCATCGTTCATCGATCCTTCGTGCGGCGGTCAATAGCTTCTGCCGCGACGGTACTGCGCGTGCGCACGCGGTGCCAGCGCGGTGTGGCGTGCCAGCGCCGCCAGCGTGCTGCCGGCGTGGGCGTGCGTGATCGCCAGGCCCAGCGCGTCGGCGGCGTCGCGCCCGGGCACGCCGGGCAGGCGCAGCAGCCTCGAGACCATCTGCTGCACCTGCTGCTTGCTGGCGTGGCCGTGGCCGACCACGGCCTTCTTCAGCTGCAGCGCGGTGTATTCGGCCACCGGCAGCCCGCCGTGCACCAGCGCGGCCAGCGCCGCGCCGCGTGCCTGGCCCAGCAGCAAGGTGCTTTGCGGGTTGACGTTGACGAAGACGATCTCCACCGCGGCCACCGCCGGCGCATAGGTGGCGACGACCTCGCGCACGCCTTCGAAGATGATCTTCAGCCGCCCCGGCAGGTCCGACCGCGCGGCCTCGGTGGTGCGGATGCTGCCGCTGGCGACGTAGGCCGCGTCGTTGCCGTCGACTTCGATCACGCCGAAGCCGGTGCACTGCAGCCCGGGGTCGATGCCGAGGATGCGGCCCTTCATGGCGGCAGGCTCGCACAGCCGCGCGCCGAATGGAAGAACCCCGGCGCGGCGACACGCAGCGCTGCCACGCGGCCGGGCAGGCCCACCGCGCCGGTGGCCGCGGCGCGGCAGCGGCGATCGATCGGCCGCACGATTGGGGTGGGGTGGGGTGGGGCGGGGTTGGCGGGGGCGGGGCGGCGCGGCGTGGCGCGCCAATCAGCGGCCGTAGGTGGCCGTGAACGAGGCCTTGCCCAGCACGGCGGCGCCCAGGCCGCGGTTCAGCACGAAACCGTACAGCGCGGCGCTGCCGGTGCGGGGCACGCCGGCGGCCACCTCGATCCTGTCCACCGCCAGCGCGTACAGGGTGAACACATAGCGGTGCGGCCGGTCGCCCTCGGGCGGGCAGGGGCCGCCGTAGTGGCCGTTGCCGCCGGTGGCGCCGGTGTCCATGAAGTCGGTGTTGCCGCCGAAGGCGCCGGCCGGCAGCCGCCCGGCGGGGTTGCCCGCCGCTTGGGGCAGCGTCACGGTGTTGGGTGGGATGTTGTAGACCGCCCAGTGCCAGAAGCCGCTGCCGGTGGGCGCGTCGGGGTCGTAGACCTGCAGCGCGAAGGACCGGGTGCCGGCCGGCGCATTGCGCCACACCAATGCCGGAGACACGTTGCCGCCCTTGCAGCCGAAGCCGTCGAGCACGAAGCGGTTGTCGAACACGCCGTCGCGCAGGTCGGGGCTGCTCAGGGTGAACTCGCCGGGTGCGGGCGTGGTGCTGCAGCCGGCGATGCCGACGGCAGCCAGCGCCACTGCCAGGGTCGCCGAAGCGGCGGTCGTCTTGATCAAGGCGGGACTCCTGCGCAGTTCAGTGGCGGAAATGCCGCGTGCCGGTGAACACCATCGCGATGCCGCGTTCGTCGGCGGCGGCGATGACCTCGTCGTCGCGCATCGAGCCGCCGGGCTGGATCACGCAGGCCGCACCTTCGTCGACGACCACGTCCAGCCCGTCGCGGAACGGGAAGAAGGCGTCGCTGGCCACCGCCGAGCCGGCCAGCGGCAGCCCGGCGTTGCCGGCCTTGATGCGCGCGATGCGCGCCGAATCGATGCGGCTCATCTGCCCGGCGCCCACGCCCAGCGTCATGCCGCCGCCGCAAAAGACGATGGCGTTGCTCTTCACGAACTTGGCCACCTTCCAGGCGAACAGCAGGTCGTCCATCTGCCGCGCCGTGGGCGCCCGCTTGGTGACCACGCGCAGCTCGGCGCGGCCCACGTTCTTCAGGTCAGGGGTCTGCAGCAGCATGCCGCCGCCCACGCGCTTGAAGTCCAGCGCATTGGCGGCCTCGCCCAGCGGCACTTGCAGCACACGCAGGTTCTGCTTGGCGGCGAACAGCGCACGCGCGCCGGCGTCGAAGCCCGGCGCGATCAGCACCTCGACGAACTGCTTGTGCTCGCCGATGCGCCGCGCGGTGGCTTCGTCCACCGGCCGGTTGAAGGCGAGGATGCCGCCGTAGGCCGAAGTCGGGTCGGTGCGCCAGGCCTTGTCGTAGGCCTCGGCCAGCGTGGCGCCGACGGCCACGCCGCAGGGGTTGGCATGCTTGACGATCACGCACGCGGGACCCAAGGGCCCGCCCTCGGCGTCGGGCACATCGAAGCTGCGCGCGCATTCCCACGCGGCATCGGCGTCGGCGATGTTGTTGTAGCTCAGCTCCTTGCCCTGCAGCTGCGTCCAGCCGGCGAGCAACCCCGCACCGGGGCTGCCTTCGCGGTAGAAGGCCGCGGCCTGGTGCGGGTTCTCGCCGTAGCGCATGTCCTGCGTCTTGGTCAGCTGCAGGCTGAACACGGCCGGGAAGGGCGCACGCGCCGGCACCGCGCTGACCTGGTCTTGCGCGCCTTCGGCCAGCGCGTTCAGGTAGTTGCCGATCATGCCGTCGTAGGCGGCGGTGTGCGCGTAGACCTTCTTGGCCAGCATGAAACGCGTGTCGCGGCGGATGCCGCCTTCGCTCATCTCGGCCAGCACGCGCCCGTAGTCGGCCGGGTCGATCAGCACCGCCACGTCGGCCCAGTTCTTTGCTGCCGCGCGCAGCATCGCCGGGCCGCCGATGTCGATGTTCTCGATCGCGTCTTCCAGCGTGCAGTCGGGCCGCGCGGTGGCCCGCGCGAACGGGTACAGGTTGACCACCAGCAGCTCGATGGTGGCGATGCCGTGCTCGCGCAGCGCCGCCATGTGCGCCGGCGAGTCGCGCCGCGCCAGCAGCCCGGCGTGGATGCGCGGGTGCAGCGTCTTCACGCGCCCGTCGAGCATCTCCGGCAGCCCGGTGACCTCGGCCACCTCGGTCACCGGCAGCCCGGCTTCGGCCAGCAGCTTGGCGGTGCCGCCGGTGGACAGCAGGCGCACGCCCAGAACGCACAGCGCGCGCGCGAAGTCGACGATGCCGGTCTTGTCGGATACGGAAAGCAGGGCGGTCAGTTGGGCCATGGGCAAAGGCTCATTCGAGCAGCTTGTGGTCGAGCAGCTTGCGCCGCAGCGTATTGCGGTTGATGCCCAGCCACTGCGCCGCCTTGCTCTGGTTGCCCTCGGCCTGGCGCATCACCACCTCGAGCAGTGGTTTTTCCACCGTCTGCAGCACCATGTCGTAGACCGAATGCGGCTCGGCGCCGTGCAGGTCGCTGAAGTACTGCTCCAGGCTCGCGCGCACGCACTCCTCGATGGGTTTCCTGCTCATGCCGCGTGCAACGCCAGCGCGTCGTTGGCGGCCGGCTGCGGCAGCAGCGGGTGCGTTTCGGCCAGATGCTCGAAGAAGGCGGCGACGGCGTCGAGCTGCGAGCGCGCGTCGTGCAGCGTGTTCATCACCGCGCGGAAGGCTTCGCCGCCGGGCAGCGCGCGCACCGCCCAGCCGATGTGCTTGCGTGCGCTGCGTACGCCCAGGGCCTCGCCATGCAACGCGTAGTGGTCGTGCAGGTGCTCGAGCAGCCAGTGCTGTACCTCGCGCGTGGCCGGCGGCGCGGCCGGCACGCCGTGCGCGAGGTAGTGTGCGATCTCGCGGAAGATCCACGGCCGGCCCTGCGCGGCGCGGCCGATCATCAGCGCGTCGCAGCCGGTGTACGCCAGCACCTGCCGCGCCTTGGCCGGGCAATCGATGTCGCCGTTGGCCGCCACCGGGATGCCCGAGCCCGCCTTCACCGCGGCCACCGTGTCGTATTCGGCCGCGCCCTTGTAGCCTTGCTCGCGCGTGCGCCCGTGCACCACCAGCAGCGCCACGCCGGCGCTCTCGGCGGCGCGCGCGATGCGCAGTGCGTTGCGTTCACTGTGGCACCAGCCGGTGCGCATCTTCAGCGTCACCGGCACGCCGTGCGGCGCGCAGGCGGCGACCACCGCCTCGACGATGGCCAGCGCCAGCGGCTCGTCGCGCATCAGCGCCGAGCCGGCCCAGGCGTTGCACACCTTCTTCGCCGGGCAGCCCATGTTGATGTCGATGACCTGCGCGCCGCGGCCGATGTTGTGGCGCGCGGCCTCGGCCATCATCGCGGCGTCGGTGCCGGCGATCTGCACCGTGATCGGCGCGGTTTCGCCGTCGTGGTTGCTGCGCCGGGCGGTCTTCGGCGAATCGCGCAGCTCGGGGCGCGCGCTGATCATCTCGCTGACCGCATGCCCGGCGCCCAGGCGGCGGCAAAGCTGCCTGAACGGCCGGTCGGTGACACCGGCCATCGGGGCGACGAACAGGTTGTTCGCGAGCGCGTGGGCGCCGATGTGCATGACTCAGCCGGGGCGCAAAAACGGGAGGCGCGAGTATAGCGGCGGGGTGATTGCCGATAATGCGCGCCGATGGAGGCGTGGCTGCATTCCCTGCTGGGCGCACTGTCGCTTCCGCAATACGGGCTGAGCACCGTCTTCGCCGTCGCGCTGCTGTCGGCGACGCTGCTGCCGCTGGGCTCCGAGCCCGCCGTGTTCGGCCTGCTCAAGCTCAACCCCGACCTGTTCTGGGCGGCGGTGCTGGTGGCCACCGCCGGCAACACCGTGGGCGGCGCCATCACCTGGTGGATGGGCTGGGGCGCCGAGCGCACCTACGAGCGGCTGCGCCATCACCCGCCGCGCGAGGCGCGTGCGCTGCGCTGGCTGCAGCGCTTCGGCCCCAAGGCCTGCCTGCTGAGCTGGCTGCCGCTGGTGGGCGACCCGCTGTGCGCGGTGGCCGGCTGGTTGCGCTTTCCGTTCTGGCCCTGCGTGGGCTACATGGCCATCGGCAAGTTCGCGCGCTACCTGACCATGACCGCGGCGCTGCTGTGGGTGTTTCCGGGGCGGCTGCCGGTGTGAGTCCGGCGGCGCGGCGCGCCGCGGGTGAGAATGCCCGCACCATGCCGCAAGCCACCCCCGCCTACGACACACTCACCCAAACCTACCAGCGGCTGTACCTGCTGCAGCATCTGCAGGCCATCGCCGGCTGGGACCAGGCGGCGAAGATGCCGCCCAAGGGCAACGCGGCGCGCGCGGCGGCGCTGGCCGAAATGGCCGCGGTGCTGCACCGCATGCGCACCGACCCGGTGCTGGCCGACGCGCTGGCGCGCGCCGAGCAAGAGCCGCTGGACGATGCGCAGCGCGCCAACCTGCGCGAGATCCGCCGCGACTGGCAGCGTGCCAATGCCCTGCCCGAGGACCTGGTGCAGCGCCGTCAGCTCGCCGGCTCGCGCTGCGAGCACGCCTGGCGCACGCAGCGCCCGGCCAACGACTGGGCGGGTTTTCTCGCCAACTTCCGCGAGGTGGTGGCGCTGGCGCGCGAGGAGGCCGCGTTGTTGTCGCAGCACAGCGGGCTGTCGCGCTACGACGCGCTGCTGGACCGCTTCGAGCCGGGCATGACCGGCGTCACGCTGGACCGTGTCTTCGGCGGGCTGCGCGGCTGGCTGCCCGGGCTGATCGCGCAGGTCACGCAGCGTCAGGCGCATGAGCCGACGCTGCAGCCTGCGGGGCCGTTCGCGCTGCAGGCGCAGCGCCGGCTGTGCGAACGCGTGATGCGGCTGCTCGGCTTCGATTTCGACGCCGGCCGGCTCGATGTGAGCACGCACCCGTTCTGCGGCGGCGTGCCCGAGGACGTGCGTTTGACCACGCGCTTTGCCGAGCACGACTTTCTGGGCAGCCTGATGGGCACGGTGCACGAGACCGGCCACGCCCGCTACGAGCAGAACCTGCCGCGGCAGTGGCTGGGGCAGCCGCTGGCCGAGGCGCGCTCGATGGCGCTGCACGAGAGCCAGTCGTTGAGCTTCGAGATGCAACTGGGCGGCCACCCCGGCTTCGTAGCTCTGCTGGCGCCGCTGCTGGCGCAGGCCTTCGGCGCGCAGCCGGCGTTCGAGCCGGCCAACCTGCAGCGGCTGCTGACGCGCGTCAAGCCGGGGCTGATCCGCGTCGATGCCGACGAACTCACCTACCCGGCGCACGTGATGCTGCGCTACGAGATCGAGCGCGCGCTGATCGAAGGCGAGATCGAGCCCGACGACATCCCGGCGCTGTGGGACGCGAAGATGCTCGAGTTGCTGGGCCTGGACACACGCGGCAACTTCAAGGACGGCCCGCTGCAGGACGTGCACTGGAGCGAAGGCGGCTTCGGCTACTTCCCGTGTTATTCGCTGGGCGCGATGTACGCCGCGCAGTGGTTCGCGGCGATGCGCCGCGCCGTGCCGCGGCTGGACGCGCACATCGCCGCCGGCGAATTGGCGCCGCTGTTCGACTGGCTGCGCGAGCACATCTGGTCACAGGGCAGCCGCTGGACCACCGACGAGCTGAGCGTGCGCGCCAGCGGCGAGACGCTGAACCCGGCGCACCTGCAGGCCCACCTGCGCGCGCGTTATCTGGGCTGAACGCCCGCGCGGCCGCTGCCGCGCGCCGTCAGCGCGGCATCGAGGTCGTCCAGCACTTCGTCCAGCCGCTGCAGCGTGCGCGCCGCGCGGCTGCGCGGGCGGCGCCCGCGGCCCAGCAGCGTGCGCCGCGCATCGTCGAGCACCTCGTCGTTCAGCCTGATGCCGTGCGCCGCCAGCGTGGGCCGCAGCGTGCTGCGCCGCGAGCGCAGGTCGGCGCGTGTGTGCTGGTAGGCGTGCTCGGCAAGCGCGCGGCGCTGCGCGTAGCCGAAGGTGTTGGCCAGGAACATCTCGGGGTCGTGGTGGTCGGGCTCGAACAGCACGATGTCGGTGCCGGCGTGGGTGCGCCCGTAGCGCTCGAGGCCCAGCTCCAGCCGCGAGTGGATCAGGCTGCGAAAGGTCTGGCTCAGCACCACCGGCAGCCCGCCGGCCACCAGCCGCGGGATGCGCGCATCGCCGCCGGCCCTCACGCGGCGGCGCGCAGGCAGGGCATCGAAGGGCACCAGCGGGTTCAGGCAGATCAGCAGATCCAGCCCCGACTCGAGCAGCACGCTGGCGTGCAGCGTCTTCTTCAGCGCGCCGTCGGCGTACCAGCGAGCGCCGATCGGCACCGGCGGGAACAGCCCCGGCAGCGCGGCGCTGGCCGCGGCCGCCACCGAGATCGGCACGTGGTCCCAGCCGGGTTGGCCGAAGGGTGCGGCCTGGCCGCTGTCCAGGTCGGTGGCCACCAGCACCAGCTTGCGCTTCAGCTGGCGGAAGTCGTTGCTGCGCCCCGGCGCGCTGAGCACGCGGCGGATCTGCGCTTCCAGCGGCGCCGGGCTGAGCAGCCCGGTGGGCAGCGCGCGGCCCAGGATCTCCAGCGCCGACAGCAGCGCGCGGCGCCCGAGCGCGAAGCGCAACCCGGCCTGCAGCAGCAGCCCCGGCAAGGCGGCGCCGCGGCGCGCGTACTCGCCCCAGGCCGGGCGGATGAACTGCTCGGGGCGCACCAGGTCTTCGCGCGGGCCGGTGTTCTCGATGAACGCGCTGCACAGTTGCCGCGGCGTCATGCCGTTGGCCAGCCCCGCGGCGATGAAGCCGCCGGCCGACACGCCCACATAACCCGACAGGTCGTTGCAATCGAAGCCGTGCAGCCCTTCTTGCAGCGCGCACAGCGCGCCGATTTCGTAGATCGCACCCAGCGGCCCGCCGCCGGCCAGCGCCAGGCCGATGCGCGGCGCGCGCCGCGCGGCGGCGGGCCGGCGGCCATCGCGCCTGGCAGCCGATGGCTGCGGTGGCGGCGCCGCAGCGCCGGCATCGGCGCTGCCGGCGGCTGCCTGGGCGATGTGCGCTCGGCGCGGGCGCGGTGCGGGCCGCTGCGTCGCCACGCTCAACCGCCCTGTGCGGCGCGCGGCGCGGCCTTGTGCGCTGCGGCCTTCGTGCTGGTCTTCGCGGCCTGCGCTGCGGGCCTGGCAGCGCGGGCCGGCTTCGGCGCGGCGGCCGGTGCCGGTTTCGACAGCCGCTGCACCGCCGCCGCGAGCGTATCCACGCGCTCGATCAGCGCCTGCACGTCCTTGGCGGTGGGCACGCCGAGCCGGCGCAGCGCCTTGGCCGTGCGCTGCTCGAAGATCTGCTCGAGCTTGTCCCAGTGCGGGCCGGCGCGGGCACCGGCGTCGCCGGCCTTGTCTTGCACGGCGGACGGTGTCTTGCGCTGCAGCCGGCCGCCCTTCTTGACCAGCGAGTCGGACACCTTCGGCCGGCCGCGCTGCGCCCTGGACAGCGCGCCCATGCCGGCCAGCCAGATCTGCCGCGCCGATGCGCGCACCGACTGCGCCAGCGGGTTGTCCAGCAGCGAACTTGCCGGCTCGCGCTGGGTGCGCGGCGCCTTTTGCGGCTTCTTGGCCATGGGATCTCCGGTCGTGCGATGCCGTGCACGGTGCGCAACGAGCATAGGCGCAGCCGGCAGTGCGCTTTAGGGCGCCGGCTCTATGTGCGGCGCCGGCCGCAGCAGGCTCAGGGCTGTTTGCGGACCGCGGTGACGGTGTAGCTGCCGTTGACCTTGGCGGCGTCGAAGCGCACGCGGTCGCCCACCGCCAGGTTGTCCAGCAGCGCTGCGCTGCCGACGCGGTAGACCATCGTCATCGGCGGCATGTCCAGCGCCTTGAGTTCGCCGTGCTGCAGCGTGAGCTTGCCCTGCGCCTTGTCGATCTTGCGCACCTCGCCCTCGTAGGGCTGGGCAACGACGGCCAGCGACGCGAGGCCGAGCGCGGCGGCGGTGATCCAGTGCTTCATCGCTCGCTGGCCTTTGCACTGCGGTAGCTGGCAAAAACGCGGCTGCTGCCGTCGCGCTGCACCAGCAGCACGTCGTAGGGGTCGCGCTGGCCGCCGTATTCGGGCCCGTCCATGCCCGGCGAGCCCACCGGCATGCCGGGCACGGCCAGGCCCAGCGCGTCGGGGCGTTCGGCCAGCACGCGGCGGATCTCGCGCGCCGGCACATGGCCTTCGACCACATAAGCGCCGATGCGCGCGGTATGGCACGAGCCGTAACGCTGCGCCAGCCCGAGCTTGGCGCGCATTGCGTTGTTGCCTTCGTCGAAGACCTGGACCTGGAAGCCGTCGCGCTGCAGCAACGCGATCCAGTCCTTGCAGCAGCCGCAGCTGGGCGACTTCCACACCTGCATCGGCGGCAGCGGTGCGCCCAGCGCCGGCCAGGCCAGGCCCAGCCCGAGCGACGCGCCGACGAAGCGGCGCCGCGAGGGGGATCGAAGGTTCATGGCGACTCCTTGCCTTGAAGCGCGGCCCGTGCCGCACTGCGTGTTGGGCTGCGGCGCTGAGCGCGTTGGATGGCCCGGCACGGCCGAGGTTCGACGCTGCGCCGGCCGCGGCCATTGTCGGCCAGCAGCGCTTGGCTGCGCCGCGTGCGGCCTTTCTACAATGCCGTGCAGATCCCTGCACCACCCTGCACCACCCTAGCCGCGCCGCGGCCGCCAGCGATGAACCTGCCCACACCGTCCCACGAACACCGGCTCGACCACATCTCGCCGCGCGACAAGGCCGAGATCCTGGCGCAGGCGCTGCCCTACATCCGCCGCTTCCACGGCAAGACCATCGTCATCAAGTACGGCGGCAACGCGATGACCGACCCCGCGCTGCAGCAGGACTTCGCCGAGGACGTGGTGCTGCTCAAGCTGGTGGGCATGAACCCGGTGGTGGTGCACGGCGGCGGCCCGCAGATCGAAGAGGCGCTGGCCAAGATCGGCAAGAAGGGCACCTTCGTGCAGGGCATGCGCGTGACCGATGCCGAGACCATGGAAGTCGTCGAATGGGTGCTGGCCGGCCAGGTGCAGCAGGACATCGTCGGGCTGATCAACGCCGCCGGCGGCAAGGCGGTGGGCCTGACCGGGCGCGACGGCGGGCTGATCCGCGCGCGCAAGCTGCGTATGGTCGACCACAAGGACCCGAACCTGGTGCACGACGTCGGCCAGGTGGGCGACATCGTGGCCATCGACCCCGGCGTGGTGCGCGCGCTGCAGGACGACCAGTTCATCCCGGTGATCAGCCCGCTGGGTTTCGGCGCCGACAACGAGAGCTACAACATCAACGCCGACGTCGTCGCCGGCAAGCTGGCCGAGGTGCTGAAGGCCGAAAAGCTGATGATGCTGACCAACACGCCGGGCGTGCTCGACCAGCAGGGCAAGCTGCTGACCAACCTGAGCGCGCGCGAGATCGACGCGCTGTTCGCCGACGGCACCATCTCCGGGGGCATGCTGCCGAAGATCGGTTCGGCGCTGGATGCGGCCAAGAACGGCGTCAACACCGTGCACATCATCGACGGCCGTGTGCCGCATTCGATGCTGCTGGAAGTGCTGACCGACCAGGCCTACGGCACCATGATCCGCTCGCATTGAGCGCGCCGCACCCGGGCCGGGCTTCAGCGCATGTCGCCCAGCAGCCGCTGCATCAGCGCGAAGTAGCGGTCGTAGAACGGGCCGGCGGGGATCGTCTCGGAGCCCACCTTGACCAGCGAGTCCTCGCTGGACGACAGCGGCACCGAGATCGAGCCGAACGGCCCCACGCCCAGGCTGGTGTTGTTCGGCAGCTTCTTCAGCACGTAGCGCTCCTGCAGCGCCGACACATAGGCGGTGGCCAAGGCCCCGCTGCTGCCTTCGGGCACGCACACGACGTTGAAGCTGATCTCGATGTGCACCTCGCCGTCGGGCTGGAAGCGCTTGCTGCCCTTGATCGCGTCTTCGCGCGCCGCGGTGATGACGTAACCCTGGCTCAGCAGCGCGCGGCGCGCGGCTTCGCAGGTGTCGTCCACGCCGGCGTCGAACAGCCGCGAGAAGGTCTCGTCGGACTGGAAGCGCTCGTGCTGGTACACCGACGCCGGTTCACGCGCGCCGCCCGGCGGCAAAGTGCAGGCGCTGGCGAGCAGCGCCAGCGCCACGGCGCCCGACGCGGCCCTCGCCGGGCCGTGCCGGCCGGGTTGCCGGGTCTTGCTGCGCATTCGATCGCTGGGTCCAAAGTTGGGCGGATTATCGAATGCCGGCCAAAGTTCCAGCCGCGATGAAGCGCAACGCGGGCGCGCGGGTCTGGCTGTTCGACCTGGACGACACGCTGCACGACGCGTCCAGCGCGTCGATGCCGGGCCTGCGCATCGCCTTCGGCCGGTACATCGAGCAGCACCTGCAGTTGAGCCGCGAGGAGTCCGACGCCTTGCGCCGGCGCTACTGGACGCGTTATGGCGCGACGCTGCTGGGGCTGGTCAAGCATCACGCGGTGGACGCCGCGCACTTCCTGCACCACACGCACCTGCTGCCCGGGCTCGAAGCGGCGCTGCGCGCCAGCGCGCATGATCTGGCGGCGCTGCGGCGGCTGCGCGGGCGCAAATTCATCCTCACCAACGCGCCGCGCGCCTATGCCGAGCGCGTGGTCGCCGCGCTGGGCTTCGGCCGCTGCTTCGACGCGCTGATCAGCATCGAGGACATGCGCATGTTCGGCCAGCTGCGGCCCAAGCCCGACGCGCGCATGCTGCGCCGGCTGCTGGCGCGGCTGCGCGTGCCGGCGCCGCGCTGCGTGCTGGTCGAGGACACCTTGCAGCACCAGAAGGCCGCGCGCCGCGTCGGCATGCGCACGGTGTGGATGCAGCGCTGGACGCCGCGCAGCACGCGCGCGCGGCAGCGTGCGGCACGCCGCCCGGCCTATGTCGACGTGAAGCTGCGGCAGTTGCGTTTGCTTGGGCGCGCGCTGCGTTGATCCACCGCACACCGGGGGTGGATCGTCGGTGTTTACCTGCATCGGGAGGCCCCGAGGCCCCATGCCAGAATGACCCGGCTGCCCCTGCCAAGCGCCACTTGCCAAGCGCACGACGCCACCATGTCCGACACGCCGCAAAGCCCTGCCGACGTCAAGGACGTGCCGCCGCAGCCCGCAGCCGGCGACCACGCTGCGGCGGCCGAAGCCATGCCCGAGCCCCAAACGGCCGATGCGCACGACGGCATCGATGCGGCGCGGCACGACGCGCCGGCCGCAGCCGAGGCGGCGCCGCTTGCGCGCGCACGCAAGCGGCCCAAGCCCGGCGAGCGGCGCGTGCAGATCCTGCAGACGCTGGCGGCGATGCTCGAGCAGTCCGGCGCCGAGCGCATCACCACCGCCGCGCTGGCCGCGCGGCTGGCGGTCAGCGAAGCCGCGCTGTACCGTCACTTCGCCAGCAAGGCGCAGATGTTCGAAGGGCTGATCGAGTTCATCGAAGCCAGCGTGTTCACGCTGGTCAACCAGATCGTCGAGCGCGAGAGCGCTGGCGCCGAGCAGGCGCAGCGGATCGTCGCCGTGCTGCTGCAGTTCGGCGAGAAGAACCCCGGCATGACACGCGTGATGGTCGGCGACGCGCTGGTGTTCGAGCACGAGCGGCTGACCACGCGCATGAACCTGTTCTTCGACCGTGTCGAGTCGCAGCTGCGCCAGTCGCTGCGGCTGGCCGCCGAAGCCGCCGGCTCGAGCACGCCGACGGTGGACGCGCAGGCGCTGGCTTCGGCGCTGACCGCGCTGAGCGTGGGCCGGCTGCAGCGTTACGCGCGCTCGGGCTTCAAGCGGCTGCCCACCGAGCATCTGGACCTGGCGCTGCGCCGCCTCGCGGCCTGAAGCCGCGGCGCCCGGGCCGCGCCGCCCAAGTGCCCAGGCGGCGCGCGCTGCCACCTACACTGGCGCGATGAATGCGCCCCCGCTCGATTCGTTGATCGCCCGCGCCGAAGCTTTGCTGCAGCGCCTGGAGACGCTGCTGCCGCAGCCGCCGAGCGCGCCCGACTGGGGCGCCTCGGTGGCCTTTCGCTATCGCCGGCGCGGCCGCACGGGGCGCATCGAGCCGGTGCGCCACGTGGCGGCGATCCGCCTGCACGCGCTGGTCGAGGTCGAGCCGCAAAAGCAGCGCCTGCTGCGCAACACCGAGCAGTTCGTTGCCGGGCGCGGCGCCAACAACGTGCTGCTGACCGGCGCGCGCGGCACGGGCAAGAGCTCGCTGATCAAGGCCTGCCTGAACGAATTCGCGCCGCGCGGGCTGCGCCTGATCGAGGTCGACAAGGCCGATCTGGTCGACCTGCCGGACATCGTCGACATCGTGGCCGAGCGGCCCGAGCGCTTCATCGTGTTCTGCGACGACCTGAGCTTCGACGAAGGCGAGCCCGGCTACAAGGCGCTGAAGTCGATCCTCGACGGCTCGGTGGCGCAGGCTTCCGACAACCTGCTGATCTATGCCACCAGCAACCGCCGCCACCTGCTGCCCGAATACATGTCGGAAAACCTCAGCTACAAGCACACCGAGGACGGCGAGGTGCACCCCGGCGAGGTGGTGGAGGAGAAGATCTCGCTGTCCGAGCGCTTCGGGCTGTGGGTCAGCTTCTATCCGTTCACGCAGGCCGAATACCTGGCGATCGTCGCGCAGTGGCTGCGCAGCTTCGGCGTGGCCGAAGCGGCGATCTCGGCCGCGCGGCAGGAAAGCCTGGTGTGGGCGCTGGAGCGGGGCTCGCGCTCGGGGCGCGTGGCCTGCCAGTTCGCCCGGGACTACGCGGGAAGGCACCCGGGTTGAGCGGCGCGCGCACGGCCGTACCCGGCGCACGCCAGCCGCGCCGCGCCGTCGATGTCGCGGTGGGCGTGCTGATCGACCGTGCGGGCCGCTTCCTGCTGACCAGCCGGCCGGCAGGCAAGGTCTACGCCGGTTACTGGGAATTCCCCGGCGGCAAACTCGAGCCGGGCGAGACCGTGGCGCAGGCGCTGCGGCGCGAGCTGCACGAGGAGCTGGGCATCGGCATCGGCGCGCCCGAGCCCTGGAAGATCGAGCTGATGGACTACGAACACGCGCGCGTGCGGCTGCACTTTTGCAAGGTGTTCGACTGGCAAGGCGCCTTCGAGATGCGCGAAGGCCAACGCATGGCCTGGCAGCGCCTGCCGGTGCAGGTGCACCCGTTGCTGCCGGGCACGATCCCGGTGCTGCGATGGTTCGCCGCCGAGGCGGGCTTCGCCGGTGCGACCCACGGCACGACCGGCCAGCGCTGATGGTTAAAGCGCTTGCGCTGCAGCGAAGGCTCATATCGCGCAGCGATGTGACGCCGCAGCTAAAACGCTTGCGCTTCAGCGAAGGCTCATATCGCGCAGCGATGTGACGCCGCAGCTAAAACGCTTGCGCTTCAGCGAAGGCTCATATCGCGCAGCGATGTGACGCCGCAGCTAAACTGCCCGCATGGACTGGCTCGACGAGGTCAAGTGGGACGCGCAGGGGCTGCTGCCGGTGATCGCGCAGGAGCTGGGCAGCGGCGACGTGCTGATGTTCGCGTACATGAACCGCGAGGCACTGGCGCGCACCGCGGCCAGCGGCCAGGCGGTGTACTGGAGCCGCTCGCGCCAGCGGCTGTGGCACAAGGGCGAAGAGTCGGGCCACTTCCAGCAGGTGCACGAGATGCGGCTGGACTGCGACGGTGACGTGCTGCTGCTGAAGGTGACGCAGCTCGGCCATGATGCCGCGCAACCATCGATTGCCTGCCACACCGGGCGCCACAGCTGCTTCTTCCGCCGCTTCGAAGCCGGCCGCTGGGTCGATGTCGAGCCGGTGCTGCTGGCGCCCGATCGGATCTACAAGTAGATGAACGACGACGACACCCTGAAGCGGCTGGCCGAGGTCATCGCCGAGCGCCGCTGCGGCGACCCCGACAGAAGCTATGTCGCGCGCTTGTTTTCCAAGGGGGGCGACGCCATCTTGAAGAAGATCGGCGAGGAGGCCACCGAGACGGTGATGGCCGGCAAGGACGGTGACCGCGCCAAGATCGTGTACGAAGTGGCGGACCTGTGGTTCCATTCGATGCTGTTGCTGGCGCAGTTCGACCTGACGCCGGCCGACGTGCTGGCCGAGTTGCGGCGCCGCGAAGGGCAATCGGGGCTGGAGGAGTTCGCCGCGCGCAAGCTGCAAACCCGGGAGGCCGAAGGCCCATGAGCGTGAACCAGATCGTCCAGCTCGACGAGCGCGACGCGTCGCTGAAGCTGATCGGCCATGTCAGCTACCTGCTGCACCTGATCGTCGCGGTGGGCGCGGTGATGCCCGGCGCGCAGGCCAGCGTGGCGCTGCTGATCGTGGCTTTCGTCGTCGACCTGGTCAAACGCGACGACGCCGTCGGCAGCTGGCAACAAAGCCATTTCGACTGGCGCATCCGCAGCGTGCTGTGGGCCGCGGGGCTGTACCTGCTGAGCGCGCCGCTGTGGCTGCTGCTGCTGGTGCCGGGATGGATCGCCTGGGGCGTGATCTCGATCTGGTTTCTCTACCGCGTGGTGCGCGGCTGGATGAAGCTGAACGCCAACGAGGCGATGCCGGGCTGAGACAGGAGCGCCGATGACGCACGACGCGAACTGCATCTTCTGCAAGATCGTCGCCGGCCAGGTACCGGCGAAGAAGGCCTGCGAAGACGAGCAACTGCTGGCCTTTCACGACATCGCGCCGTGGGCGCCGGTGCACGTGCTGATCATCCCGAAGCAGCACCTGGCCTCGCACTACGAGGTCGGCGCCGAACACGAAGCGATGCTCGGGCGCATCCTGGTGCTGGCGCCGCGCCTGATGCGCGAGCTGGGCGTGACCAACGGCTTTCGCACGCTGATCAACACCGGCGCGGACGGGCGGCAGGAAGTGCAGCACCTGCACGTGCATGTGATGGGCGGCCCGCGGCCCTGGCTGCGCGGCTGACAGGCCGCGCAGCTGGGCGCTCACCTAGAATTTGTTGGCTGCGGGCAGCAGCCTGGGCAGGAGAAATGCGATGGGTTCGTTCAGCATCTGGCACTGGCTGATCGTGCTGTTGGTGGTGGTGTTGATCTTCGGCACCAAGAAGCTGAAGAACATCGGCACCGACCTGGGCAGTGCGGTCAAGGGTTTCAAGGACGGCATGAAGAGCGGCAGCGAAGGCGTGGGCGAGGCCGAGACCCCGCCGCCGCAGGTCGGCGCCAGCAAGAGCGCGCAAAACAATACCGTCGACGTCGAGGCGCGCACCAAGAGCTGAGCGCCCCGAGGCCCACGGCCCCGCACCCCAAGAGCCCCGCAGACCCGGCGTGATCGATTTCGGCTTCGACAAGCTCGCGCTGATCGGCGCGGTGGCGCTGATCGTGATCGGCCCCGAGAAACTGCCGCGCGTGGCGCGCACGGTGGGCCACATGCTGGGCAAGGCGCAGCGTTATGTGGCCGACGTCAAGGCCGAGGTCAGCCGCTCGATCGAACTCGACGAACTGAAGAAGATGAAGACGCAGTTCGAGGACGCGGCGCGCGAGGTGGAAAACAGCGTGCACGACGAGGTGCGGCATACCCGCGACGCGATGCAGTCGGCGTGGTCGGGGCTGCCCGCGCCGCCGGGTGCGCAGGCCGATGCGCCGCCGCAGTACAAACATCCGAACAAGCGCTGGCGCCTGAAGCGCGGCGCCACGCCGCAGTGGTACAAGCAGCGCCAGGGCATCCGCACCCATGCGCAGTCCGGGGCGGCGCGGGTCGCGCGCTTCCGGCCGCCGGGGCGCAGGACCTGGCCGTGAGCGCACCTGCACAGCGCCGCGCGCCCTTGCGGCCGCGCGCCGGCCGAGGGCGCGTGCGCAGGCTCGTGCGGGGTCCGGTGCGCGGTTCGGTGCGGGGTTTCGCGCGGGGATCGGCGCCTTGAGCGAACCCGACAAGCCGCGCGACGAACTCGACGGCACCGAGGCGCCGTTCGTGTCGCACCTGGTCGAACTGCGCGACCGGTTGATCCGCGCGCTGGTCGCGGTCGGCGTGGCCTTCGGCGTGCTGGTGCTGTGGCCGGGGCCGGGGCCGCTGTACGACCTGCTGGCCGCGCCGCTGGTGTCGCACCTGCCGCAGGGCTCGACGATGATCGCCACCAACGTGATCTCGCCCTTCCTGGTGCCGCTGAAGATCACGCTGCTGGCGGCCTTCCTGCTGGCGCTGCCGGTGGTGCTGTACCAGGTGTGGGCCTTCGTCGCGCCGGGGCTGTACAGCCACGAGAAGAAGATGGTGCTGCCGCTGGTGATCTCGAGCACGGTGCTGTTTTTCCTGGGCGTGGCCTTCTGCTACTTTTTGGTGTTCGGCCAGGTGTTCAAGTTCATCCAGAGCTTCGCGCCCAAGAGCATCACCGCCGCGCCCGACATCGAGGCCTACCTGAGCTTCGTGATGACGATGTTCATCGCCTTCGGCGCGGCCTTCGAGGTACCGGTGGCGGTGGTGGTGCTGGCGCGGCTGGGCATCGTGACGATCGAGCAGTTGAAGAAATGGCGCGGCTACTTCATCGTCGGCGCCTTCGTCGTCGCGGCCGTGATCACGCCGCCCGACGTGGTGTCGCAGCTGGCGCTGGCCATCCCGATGTGCCTGCTCTACGAGTTCGGCATCTGGTCGGCCAAGCTGTTCATCAAGCACACCCAGGTGCCCGACGAAGACGGGCAGACCAAGACCGGCGGCGCCGCGTAGGGGCCGCGTAGGGGCCGCGCCGCCGCGGCGGCGTCAGGGCCTGACGGCCTATTCGGCGCCGCGGCGCTGCGGCGCCGGGCGCTGCGCCACGGTCAGCTTCAAGCTCAGCGGCTGGTTGCCGCGCTGCACCTTGACCTCGGCCACCGCGCGCGGCTTCAGCGCCGACACCGCGGCCAGCAGCTGTGCGGTGTCGCCGACCTCGGCGCCGTCGATGGCCAGCACCACGTCGCCCGGGCGCATGCCGCCGCGGCTGGCCGGGCCGTCGTGCAGCACGCCGGTGATCAGCACACCCTGCGTGATCGGCAGGCGCAGGCTGGCCGCCAGCTCCGACGTCAGGTCGCGCGGCTCGACGCCGATCCAGCCGCGCGTGACGCGGCCCTCGCGCAGCAGCGCGGCCATCACCGCGCTGGCCGCGTCCACCGGGATCGCGAAACCGATGCCCAGGCTGCCGCCGCTGCGGCTGTAGATGGCGGTGTTGATGCCGATCAGCCGGCCTTCGGCGTCGACCAGCGCACCGCCCGAGTTGCCGGGGTTGATCGCGGCGTCGGTCTGGATGAAGTTCTCGAAGGTCGACAGCCCCAGCCGGTTGCGCCCGAGCGCGCTGACGATGCCCGAGGTCACCGTCTGGCCGACGTTGAACGGGTTGCCGATGGCCAGCACCACGTCGCCCACCTGCAGCGCGCGCATGTCGCCCAGCGCGATCACCGGCAGCGGCTGCAGCGTGATCTTCAGCAGCGCCAGGTCGGTCTCCGGGTCGGTGCCCACGAGCTGCGCGCGCGCCTGGCGGCCGTCGGCCAGTTGCACCTCGATGTCGCTGGCACCCTCGACCACGTGGTTGTTGGTCAGCAGCAGGCCGTCGGCCGAGACGATCACGCCCGACCCCAGCCCCACCGCCTGCTGGCGCGTGCCCGGCGCGTTGCCGAAGAAGTGGCGCAGCCACGGGTCGGCGTCGGCCGCGCGCGCGCGCGAGGGCTTGCTGGCGACGATGCTGACCACCGCCGGCGCGGCGCGGCGCGCGGCCTGGCTGTAGCTGGCCGGGTTGCCCGGTGCGGTAGTCGGTGCCGGGCCCGGCGCGGCAGCCGGGGCCGCCGCGGGCGCGCTTGCGGGCGGCGGCGCCGGCAAGCGTGCCTCGGGGCGCAAGGCCGCGACGACGAACCACAACCCCAGGCCGATGGTCACGGTCTGGGCGAACAGCAACCACAGCTTGCGCAGCATTCGAGGGGGACGGCGGCGGCGGCGAACGAGCGGCCGCGGCCCTGGGCATTATCCGCGCCGCATCACAATGGCGCATGGGCATCAAACCGTTGCTGCTGACGATGGGCGATGCCTGCGGCATCGGCCCCGAGATCATCGTGAAGGCCGCGGCCGAGGGCGCTGCCGCCGATTGCCTGGTGCTGGGCGATGTGCAGGTGCTGCAACGCGCCGCGCACGCGCTGGGGCTGGGGCTGCCGCTGGCGCGCATCGAGTCGCCGGCCGACCTCGCTGCCGTGCCGCCCGGCGCGCTCGGCGTGCTGCACCCGCCCGGGCTGCCCGAGGGCCTGCACGAGTTGCCGTGGGGGCGCATCGATGCACGCTGCGGCGCGGCCGCCGCCGCGTGCATCGAGGCCGCGGCGCGGTGGCTGCGGGCCGGCGAAGCGGCGGCGATGGTCACCGCGCCGCTGCACAAGGAGGCGCTGGCGGCGGCCGGCATCGTGCACCCCGGGCACACCGAGATGCTGCAGGCGCTGGCCACGCCGGCTGGCGGCGAGCCGCCGCCGGTGCGCATGATGCTGGCCAACGACGAATTGCGCGTGGTGCTGGTCAGCATCCACGTCGCGCTGCGCCGCGCGGTGGACCTGGTGAGCTTCGACGCGGTGCTGCAGACCCTGCGCATCGCGCACGACGCGGCCGCGGCCTGGGGACAGCCGCGCCCGCGCATCGCGGTGGCCGGGTTGAACCCGCATGCCGGCGAGGGCGGGCTGTTCGGCGACGAGGAACAGCGCCACATCGCGCCGGCGGTGGCCGAGGCGCGGCGCCGCGGCATCGACGCCAGCGGCCCCTATGCGCCGGACACGGTGTTCATGCGCGCACGCAACGCGCCGGACCACCCCGGCGAGTTCGACCTGGTGATCGCGATGACGCACGACCACGGGCTGATCCCGGTCAAGTACCTGGGCGTGGCGCATGGCGTGAACGTCACGCTGGGCCTGCCCTTCGTGCGCACCAGCCCCGACCACGGCACCGCCTTCGACATCGCCGGCAGCGGCCGCGCCGATGCCTCCAGCCTGAAGGCGGCGATCGCCATGGCGCGGCGGTTGATGCCGCGCTGAGCGGCCGAGGTCAGGCGGCGGCGTGGCCGCCCAGCGCCGCGAGTTGGCGCCGCGCGCGCGCCGTGGCGCGTTCGATCAGGTAGGCGTTCTCGAACGCGCGCAGCCGAGCGCTCTCGCACAGCCGCGCGAGCATGCGGTAGGTCATCGAGATCGTCTTCTTGTGGCGCCCGCCGTGCGTGAAGACGAAGAAGCTGCGGCCCGGGCTGACGTGGTTCAGCCGCACCTTGTGCCACTGGCCGTCCAGGTGCATCTGGTAGGCGAAGCCGATCTGCACGTGGTCGGCCAGCGACTGGCCGCTGGCCGGCTCAGCCGGGGTGTCCACCTTGGGCAGCCCGGCGATGTGCAGCTCGGCTTCGGTCGGCGCGGCTTCGGCGCTCAGGTCGATGTCGACCTGGCCGTCCCAGTCGACTGCCGCCTCGTCGACCAGGCCGATGCGCTGCGCTTCTTCGGCCGAGAAGCGCGGCTCGATCGCCGGGTCGCGCAGCAGCGGGGCATGCGGCGACGGCGGCGGCAGCTCGCACGCCGCGGGCATGGCCTCGCCCAGCGCGCTGTCGGCCTGGCGCGCCAGCAGGTTGTAGTCCAGCGTGCGCAGCGCCTGGCCCTTCAGCGATTCGGCGTGCGCCGGCAGCAGCAGCCCGAAGAAGGTCTTCTTTGCGCCTTCAGGCCAGCCGATCAGGTCCATGCCCTCGTTCAGTTCCTTCATCAGCGTGGGCAGCTGCATCAGGAAGGTCTTGCGCTGCTCGGGCGAGCCCTTGGGCTGCACGCTCATGATCAGCTCGCGCGCGGCGTGGCGCAGCCGCTTCACGCGCGCGCTGTCGCCGCCGTCCAGCCGTGCCGCACGCATCAGCGCCTGGCTCCACACCTGGCAGATGAAGTCGCGCACGAAGTCGGCCACCGGCAGTGGCCCGAGCAGCGCCTGCAGCTGCTGCGTGTAGCGCTGCTGCAGCCGCAGGTCGGTCTCCTTGTCGGCCAGCAGCGAGGCCGCGCCGCAGCTTTGCTGCACCTCGTGGCGCGACTGCTCGACGACGAAGGCCTCGAGCGCCGACAGCTTGCTGTCGTACAGCTCGAACTGGTCGAAGTCGCCTTCGACCACCTGCTGCACCAGCTCGCGCACCCGTTGCACCAGGCGCTGGCCGGCTTCGCAGTCCAGATCCTCGAAGGCGCTGCCCAGCGAGGCGATGCGGTTGACGAAGCGGCGCACCGGATGCTTGCGCGACGAGAAGAAGCTGGTGTCGCCCAAAGCGGCGCGCAGCACCGGCAGCTGCAGCCGCGCGATCTGCCGCGCCATCTGCGGCGGCACCTTCGGGTCGGACAGGATCTGGTCGAACAGGCTGCCGATGACGTCGATCACCATGTGATCGAGCGAGCCGCTGGCGGCCTCGCGCAGCGCGTCGCGGTGCGTGCGGATCAGGTTCGGCGCCATCGGCGCCATCGGCGCGCCGCGCGCGAGGCCATCGGCGAAGCTGCCGCTGGCCGAGGCGGCGAAGGCGGCGTCGGCCCCATACCCGGAATCGCCGCTGCCGGGGCCGGCCTCGCTGAAGGCCAAGCGCCGGATCAGCGCCATCAGCCCGGCGTCGACCTGGCCGATCGGTGTGCCGGCCGGGGCCATGCGTGTGCCCGCGCTGCCGCCGGCCGCGCCGCGGCCACCCGGCGCGCCGCCGCCTGCGCTGCGGCCGCCCGCCAGGGTGCGCCCGCTGCTTGCGGCGCTGCCGCCGCCGGCAGCGTCGAGCCCGACCGGGCGGCTCGAGGTGTCGCAGCCCGAGCCGGTGCGGGCGAAGCCGCCGCCGCCGCTGCGCACGCTGGGCAGCGCCGGTTTCACGCCGGCGGCGCGCATCTCGGCGACGATGGCCGCGTAGGTCTGCGGCAGCGCCGCGGCCAGCGAGCGGCCCAGTTCGGCCACCAGCACCTTGCGCTGTTCGGGCCGGTCGGTCAGGCGCTCGATGCTGCGGATCATCGCGTTGCCGATCAGCTCGGGGCGCAGCGGATTGCGCGGTGTCTCGGCCAAGCCGTGCAGCACCGAGCCGACGAAGCCGTCGAGCTCGCGCTGCTCGGCCTCGCAGTCGTGCGCGATCTGCAGGCCGAACCGCTCGGCGCTGACCTGCAGCTCCAGCTCGTGGTTGTCGACCAGGCTCAGCGCGTCCCAGGCGGTGGCCTCGAGCGCGCCCTGGCTGCTCGGGCGCGGCAGCAGTTCGCTTTCGATGCGCCGGTCCAGCGTGTCGTCGAAGCTGTTGCAAAACGACGCCAGCTTGCGGTTCAGCTCGAACTGCGCGCCCAGCAGCGCGTCGCGCTGGAAGACGTTGGCCGACGCCAGCGCCGACACGCCCAGGCTGTCCACCGCGCGCTCGGCCGCGGCGCGGGCGGCCTTCTTCACACGGCGCACGGCGGCTTCGATGGCCGCCGGCAATGCGGGAGCGGTGGTCGGGTTCATGGGGCGGTTCGCTGCCCCATGAGCATCGGCCGAAACGCCGCGCAGTGAAGGCCCGCGGCGCGCGTCGAGCGTGCTATTTCTTCAATGCGTCACGAATCTCGCGCAGCAGCACCACGTCTTCCGGCGTGGCCGGCGGCTGCGGCGCGGGTTCAGGCGTGCTGCGCTTGAGCCGGTTGATCTGGCGCACCATCATGAAGATGATGAAGGCCAGGATGACGAAGTTCAACGCCACGGTGATGAAGCTGCCGTAGGCGAACACCGCGCCGGCCTTGCGCGCCTCGGCCAGGGTGGTCGCGGTCTGCCCGGCCAGCGCAATGAAGTGGTTGTTGAAGTCCAGCCCGCCGAGCACCACGCCGATCAGCGGCATGATCAGGTCGCCGACCATCGAATCGACGATGCGGCTGAAGGCCGCGCCGATGATCACCCCGACCGCCAGGTCGATGACGTTGCCCTTGAGGGCGAACTCCTTGAACTCGCTCGCGAAACTCATGTGTGCCTTTCCGTGTCGATGGCGCCGCGCGCTGCTGCGCGGCGGGGTGCAAGGCTAACCGTGCCGCCGCGCGGCGGGCGCGCCGGAAGGCTCGGCTAGAATTTCCAGTTGACCCGACGTCGTCTTCAAGCAGAGGAAAGCATGAGTGAGGCCAAAGTCGATTCAGGCCGGCGCACCTGGATTGCCATTTCGTGCGGTGCCGGCGCGGTCGGCGGGGTCGCAGTGGCTGTGCCTTTCGTCGCGAGCTTCGCGCCGTCGGAGCGCGCCAAGGCCGCCGGTGCGCCGGTGCAGGCCGACATCGGCGCGCTGCGCCCCGGCGAGAAGATGACGGTGGAATGGCGCGGCAAGCCGGTGTGGATCGTGCGCCGCACCGAGGAGCAGGTGGCCGCGCTGCCCAAGCTCGACGGCCAGCTGGCCGACCCGTTTTCCAAGCGCAACCCGTCGGAGCTGACGCCGGAATATGCGCGCAACGAGGCGCGTTCGATCAAGCCCGAGGTCTTCGTGTGCGTGGGCATCTGCTCGCATCTGGGCTGCTCGCCGGTCGACCGCTTCACCCCCGGCGCGCAGCCTTCGCTGCCCGACGACTGGGCGGGCGGCTTCCTGTGCCCCTGCCACGGCTCGACCTTCGACATGGCCGGGCGCGTGTTCAAGAACAAGCCGGCCCCCGACAACCTCGAGGTGCCGCGCCACATGTACCTGTCCGACACGCTGCTGCTGATCGGCGAAGACAAGGCCTGAGCCGCAGGCTCGCATCTACAGGGGTCGCCATGGCTGAATTCAAGGAAGCGCCACCGGGGTCGTCGGCAATGACGCAGGCCACGGTGTGGCTGGAGAACCGCTTTCCCACCGGCTTTGCCGAATACAAGAAGCACATGTCGGAGTACTACGCTCCGAAGAACTTCAACGTCTGGTACTTCTTCGGCTCGCTGGCCATGCTGGTGCTGGTGATCCAGATCGTCACCGGCATCTTCCTGGTGATGCACTACAAGCCCGACGCGGCCAAGGCCTTCGAGTCGGTCGAGTACATCATGCGCGACGTGCCGTGGGGCTGGCTGATCCGCTACATGCACTCCACCGGGGCCAGCGCGTTCTTCATCGT
>CAYZGL010000029.1:0-25248 GCA_964477985.1 uncultured Rubrivivax sp.
TTACTTCGGCAGGTTGGCGATCTGGCCCAGGAACGGGTTGGCGGTGGCGAACCACAGCGCGATACCGGTGCCGATGATGAAGGCCGCGTCGATCAGGCCGGCCAGCAGGAACATCTTGGTCTGCAGTTCGCCCATCAGTTCGGGCTGGCGGCCGGCCGACTCGAGGTACTTGCCGCCCATGATGCCGATGCCGATACACGCACCGACGGCACCCAGACCGATCATGAGGCCGGCGGCAAGGGCGACAAAGCTGATGACTTCCATTTGGTTGCTCCTGGTTTTGGAAGGTGGGTGGGGGAAGAGGGAAGAGGGAAGAGGGAAGAGAAAGGGAACCGACGAAGGAACGGACTCAGTGTGCGTCGTGCGCCTGGCCGACATAGATCAGCGCCAGCATCATGAAGATGAAGGCCTGCAGCGTGATGATCAGGATGTGGAAGATGGCCCACACCGTGCCGGCGACGACGTGGCCGATGGCCAGCAGGATGCCGGTGCCGCTCAGCGCCCAGGCGCCGCCCATCATCGCGATCAGCATGAAGATCAGCTCGCCCGCATACATGTTGCCGAACAACCGCATGCCGTGCGACACGGTCTTGGCGATGAACTCGACCATCTGCATCAGGAAGTTCACCGGGTACAGGAACCACTTGTCGCCGAAGGGCGCGGTGAACAGCTCGTGGATCCAGCCGCCCAGGCCCTTGATCTTGACGTTGTAGTACAGGCACACCAGCAGCACGCCCAGGCTCAGGCCCATCGTGATCGACAGGTCGGCGGTGGGCACCACGCGCATGTAGTTCGGCACGCCGAAAGCCGGGCTGGTGCTGTGCCAGACCACCGGCAGCAGGTCGACCGGCAGCAGGTCCATCGCGTTCATCAGGAAGATCCAGACGAACACCGTCAGCGCGAGGGGCGCGACCATCTTGCGGCTGTGCGCGTTGTGCACGATGCCCTTGGCCTGCGAGTCGACCATCTCGATCAGGAACTCCACCGCCGCCTGGAAGCGCCCGGGCACGCCGGAAGTCGCCTTGCGCGCAGCCAGCCACAGGATCCAGCAGCCGAGCGCGCCCAGCGCGATCGAATAGAACACCGAGTCCATGTTGACGACCGAGAAGTCGACCACCGCCTTCTGGGTGCCGGTCTGCAGGTGGTGCAGGTGGTGGACGATGTATTCGCCGGCCGTCTGACCTTGGCCTTCTTGGGCTGCCATGTTGTTCAGGTTCCCGATTGCTGTTTTCTAGCCGGCCGGCGCCACAGCAGCGCCAACAGGTACACCTTCAAGCACACCACCAGAGCCACCAGCAATGCCGGCCAGCTCAGGGGCTGCACGATCTTCGGCGCCAACGCGAGCATCAGCACCGAAACCCCGATCTTCACCGCCTCCCACAACATGAAGCTGACGGCGCTGCTTCCCGGCGACACGCTGCTGAGCGCACTGCTCAGACCCCGCGCCATCAAGGCTGCCGGCACCACCACCGCGCAAGCGCCATACAGCGCCGACGCGAACACCGAAGCGTTGCCCGTGACCCACCAAGCCGCCAAGGCCACCACCACGCCCACCGCGGCCTGCGCCGCGACCACCCACCAGATCGGAACCTGGGGCTGACTGCTCCGCAAGGCCTGGGCCTGCTCGCGGGTCAGGGGACGAAATGTCGCCTCGTCGTCGGTCGTGTCATCCCATGCTGCCGATCGAACCGGTCTGTCGGGCATGAGCGCGCCACCACGTCTGTGTTCAGCAAAACCGGCAAATTATAAGTGCCAACCCTCGGCGCGCCGCGATGCGCGCAAGCCACACCGCGTCAGGGCAATGTCAGGTAGCGCTTCGCCAGCGCCGCAAAAGCGTCGCGCTCGCCGCTGCCGACGCGGCGCCCGAGTTCTTCTTCGATCAGCGCGGCCACCGGCTCGATCAGCGATGCGGCGCGCGCCGCATCGAGGAACAGCAGCCGCGAGCGCCGCGCCAGCACATCTTCCAGGCCGCGCGCCATCTCGCAGCGCAGCGCGAAGCGCACCATCGCCTCGCTCAGCCCGCCCTGCCCGGATTCGGCGTCGCGCCACAGCCAGGCATCCGCGCCGGGCAGGCGGCGCAGCTGCGCCGCCTCGCTGCCGTACAGATGTTCGCCCGGCGGCTCGCAAAGCGCGCGGCCCGGTGCCGCGCCGACCAGCGGCAGCTGCAGCGTGACGCCGGCCTCGCGCCGCGGCAGCGCGCCGCTGGCCATGCAGCGGTCGAGCACATCCTCGGCCATCGCGCGGTAGGTCGTCCACTTGCCGCCGGTGACGGTGACCAGCCCCGAGCGCGACACCACCACGGTGTGCTCGCGCGACAGCGCCTTGGTATTTTCGACCTCGTCGTCGCTGGGCCGCACCAGCGGGCGCAGGCCGACCCACACCGAACGCACGTCGGCGCGCGCCGGCGCCTTGGCCAGATAGCGTGCGGCCTCGCGCAGGATGAAGTCGACCTCCTGCGCAAACGGCGTCGGCTCGCGGTCCAGGTCGTGGCGCGGGGTGTCGGTGGTGCCCAGCAGCGTCTTGCCCAGCCAGGGCACCGCGAACAGCACACGCCCGTCGCTGGTCTTGGGCACCATCAGTGCGTGCGTGCCGGGCAGGAAGGCGCGGTCGACCACCAGGTGCACGCCCTGGCTGGGCGCGACCATCGGCGCGCGCGGCGGCGCACCGGGGTCGCGGTCCATGTCGCGCACCGCATCCACCCACACGCCGGCGGCGTTGACCACGCAGCGCGCAAGCAGCGTGAAGCGCTCGCCGCTTTCGCTGTCGCGCGCCAATACGCCGCGCACGCGGCCGCGCTCGCGCAGCAGTGCGGTGGCCGCGCAGTGGTTGAGCACCACGGCGCCGCGCTCGATCGCGGTGCGCGCCAGCAGCAGCGCCAGCCGCGCGTCGTCGAACTGGCCGTCCCAATAGCGGATGCCGCCGACCAGCCCGGCCGTGCGCAGCGTCGGCAGCAGTTGCTGCGTGCGCTGCGCCGACAGCAGCTCGGTGGGCCCCAGGCCGCGGCGGCCGGCCAGCACGTCGTAGGCCTTCAGCCCCGCGCCGTAGAAGGGCAGGTCGCGCAGCCGGTAGGCCGGCACCACGAAGCCCAGCCGCTGCGCCACCTGCGGCGCGTTGGCCAGCAAGGTGCTGCGCTCGCGCAGCGCCTCGTGCACCAGGCCGATGTCGCCTTGCGCCAGGTAGCGCACGCCGCCGTGCACCAGCTTGGTGGCGCGCGACGAGGTGCCCTTGGCGAAGTCGTCGGCTTCGAGCAGCGCCACCGACCAGCCGCGCGCGGCCGCGTCCAGCGCCACGCCCAGCCCGGTGGCGCCGCCGCCGATGACCACCAGGTCCCACTGGCGCGCGGCGCGCAGCTCGCCCAGCAGCCGCGCACGCGCGTACAGGCCCGCCGTCACAACACGCGCACGTCCAGCTGCATCCAGGCCTCGGTCGACGCGCCGCTGGCCACGCTGCGCAGGCCGTGCGCCAGCGGGTCGGCCATGTGGATCGCATTGCTCACATGGCTGACCGGCTCGACGCAGAAGTAGTCGCGCTGCGGCGGCGTGTACACCACCAGCCGTTGCAGCGACGACGTCAGCTGCAGCGACATCGCCTCGTCGCGGATGCGCGCCGCACCGCGCCAGCCGTCGAAGCAATGGTCGTAGTCCAGATAGCGCAGGTCGGCGTCGATGCCGTCCTGCGCCAGCTTGCGCACCGGCAGCTGCGCCGCGTCGTTGTCCCAGCGGCCTTCGCACTCGAGATGCAGCCGGCTGCGCGCGCGCTTGGGGAAGTACGGGTGCCAGCCCAGCCCCACCGGCTGTGCCATGTCGGCCAGGTTGTCGCACACCAGCTGCACGCGCAGCGCATCGGGCGTGAGGTGGAAATACTGGCGCGCCTCGAAGTCGAACGGCCAGTCGGCGTCGGCGTGGTGGCGGCAGCGCAGCACCACCTCGCAGGCGCTGGAAGACACGACCTGCCAGGGCCGCCTCCAGCCCACGCCGTGCAGCGAATGCGCGCTGCCGTCGAAGTTGGGCTGCGTGGTGTAGTCCGCACCCTTCCAGCGAAAGCGCCGGTAGCCCAGCCGGTTGGAGTAGGGCAGCAGCGCGAAGCAGCCCGATTCGCGTGCGCCCGCCAATGCCTGCGGCGCCGCGCTGCGCAGCAGCGGCAGGTCGCGGTGCCACAGCCCGGCGATGCAGCCGCCCAGGTCGGCGCGCAACGCCAGGCGCATCGCGCCGGCGCGCAGCTCGAAGACGGTGTCGGCGGCGGGTGCGGCCATGCTCAGCCGTCGGTGCGCGTGCCGGCGTGCAGCGAATGCACGTGCTTGTCGCCGGACAGGCCGCGCAGCGCATGCACCGTGGCCAGCGCGCCGCTCATCAACAGCCCCAGGTCGGACGACACCGCCAGGTAGTCGTAGCCCAGCGCGCGGTACTGCGTGACGATGTCGGGCGTGGCGCCGACCGTGCCCACCGGCTTGTCCAGCGCCTTGCAGCGCAGCGCCGCGTCGGCCATCGCCTGCATCACCGCCGGGTGCGTGAACTGCCCGGTGTAGCCCATGTTGGCCGACAGGTCGGCCGGGCCGACGAAGATCGCGTCCACGCCGTCGACCGCGGCGATGGCCTCGATCTGCGCCAGCGCCTGCGGCGTTTCCAGCTGCACGATCACGCCGATGCCGGCGTCGGCCACCTTCGCGTAGTTGGCCGTGGTGCCGTACCTGGAGGCACGGCTCGCGCCCGACATGCCGCGCATGCCGGCCGGCGGGTAGCGCGTGGCGGCGACCGCGCGCGCCGCCTCGCCGGCGTTCTGCACGAACGGGAACAGCAGCGTGGTGGCGCCGGCGTCGAGCAGCCGCTTGACCACCACCGCATCGTTCCACGGCAGCCGCACCACGCCCAGCATCTTGGTATTGCCCAGCGCCTGCAGCAGATGCACCACGCCCATCAGGTCCAGCGGCGCGTGCTCCATGTCGACCACACCCCAGTCGAAGCCGGCGTGGCCGACGGCCTCGGCGACGATCGGGCTGGCCGAGCTGATCCAGGTGCCGATCGGCGGCTTGCCGCCGGCGGCGCGCAACATCTGCCTGAAGGGATTCATGCGCTTTCCTCGAATGGCCGCTGCCGCGGTTTGGGCGCAGTCTATCGCTGCGCCCCGGCTACAGCTGCAGCTTCAGGTAGTGCGCACCCGGGATCGGGTTGAAGTAGTACGGCGCCACCTCCTGGAAACCCAGGTGGGCGTACAGCGCGCGCGCCGACTCCATCTCGTCCAGCGTGTCCAGCAGCATCGCCGAGTAGCCTGCGGCGGCGGCATGGTCGATCAGCGCCTGCGCCAGCAC
The DNA here is from genome assembly GCA_964477985.1 of uncultured Rubrivivax sp. GTDB lineage: Bacteria > Pseudomonadota > Gammaproteobacteria > Burkholderiales > Burkholderiaceae_C > Rubrivivax. Next base: position 5,306 of record CAYZGL010000029.1, read on the forward strand.
CCGCCCCAAGCCGAAGCGGCGGAAGGCGCGGCGCACGAACAACCGCTTCATCTCGCAGGCGTTGGCGTGGTCGACGTCGGCCAGCGGCCGCAGCGCGCCGCAGCCGGCCAGGGCATCGTCGGCGTAGGCGAGCAGCAGCACCCCGCCGGGCGGCGCATAGTCGCCGGGCAGCGCGGCCAGCTCGGCCTCGAAGTTCTGGAAGTCCAGGTCGACCTGCAGGCTGTCGGCGTATTCGCGAAAGACCTCGCGCGCGCGCTGCAACCGCTCGGGCGTGTCGGCCTGCAGCAGCCTGATCTCGACCGCGCTCAAGTGTCCTCCCGCGCCGGGCACGCCGCGGCGATGGACGCAATCAGGCGGCAGTCATTCACAGGCAGGCTCTCGGCGCGGCATCGGATGCAACCATAGCGCGAAGCCGGCGCCGCGCGGCCGCCGCAGCCACCGCCGCAACCGATGCACCGCGGCGCCGCGATGGCCGGCATCCGAGGCTCATGCGACGGGCCGCCAACCGCCGGCGACGGCACCGCCCTCGCGCAGCGCCAGGGCCTGCGCCGCGTGCCAGCGCATGTCCATGCGTTCGAACGCGGCCAGCGCCTGGTCGAGCAGGCGCCGCGCCTGGCCGACCTGGCCGCGGCCGAGCAGCAGCCGCGCCTCGACGCATTGAGTGTGCGCATGCTCGTGCGCCGACTCGCGGCGCCGCGCCGTGGCATAGGCCGCGGCGACGTAGCGCTGCGCCAGCTCGGGCCGGCCGCGCTGCAGCCAGTCCAGCGCCAGCGCGCGCTGGCTCATCGCCACGCCGAGCCAGTCGCTGTGCTGCGCGCGCTGCAAGGCGCGCGCAGCACAGCGGCGCGCCTCGTCGCGGCGGCCCAGCGCAAACAGGCCTTCGCTGAGCCAGCCGTGGTTCAGCGAGCGGTACAGCCCGGTCTCGCGCGGCGCGAGCCAGGCGGTGGCCTGCTCGATGCGCGCGATCGCCTCGGCGCGAGCGTGCAGCCGCCATTCGGCCCAGCCGGCGATGGCCTCGGCGATCGAATACTGCGCCAGGCTGCGCGTGCCGCGCGCGATGCGCGCCGATTCGGCCGCGGCGCGCAGCGCGCGCTCCCAGTGGCCGCGCCACAGCAGCACCGCCGCATGCCAGCCGTGGATGGTGGCGCCGATCTCGTGCTCGTCGCCGACCACGCACTGCAGCGCGTCGGCGAAGGCGGACTCGGCGGCGTCGAACTCGCCGCGGTCGCCCAGCACCCAGGCGCGGCACACGATGGTGAACGCGGTCAGCGGGTCGGTGCGGCCGGTGCCGCGGCGCCGGCTGGCGATGATGCCGTCGAGCAGCGGCAGTGCGCGCGTGTACTGCGCGGCGCCGGTGTGGGCATGGCCGAGCGCGGCGGCCACCGCCAGGATCAGGCGCTTGTCGCCGGCGCCGCGCGCCTCGGCCAGCGCGCGCTCGAGGTACTGCACGGCCTCGGGCATGTCGCCCAGGCCGTAGTGGATGTAGCCGACCCACAAGCGCGCGCGCGCCGCCAGCGCGGCGTCGCCGCCGCCCTCGGCCAGCGCCAGCGCCTGCTGTGCCAGCGCCAGATCGACGCGCGTGGCGTCGTAGATCGACACCAGCCCGAGGCGCTGCACCAGGTCCACACGCTGGCGCACGCGCGCCGGCACGGGCGGCAGCCGGTCCAGCGCCGCCAGCGCGGCGCGGTAGTGTGCGCGCGCGCGGTCCAGCGCCGAGGCGGCCAGTGCGCGGTCGCCGGCCGCCTCGGCGAATTGCAGCGCCAGCACGCCGTCGCCGCCGGCCGCGAAATGGTGCGCCAGCGCAGCCTGCACCTGCGCCTGCGCCTGCGCGCGGTCGGCCTGCCGGTACAGCAGCGCAGCAGCAACACGCAGGTGCAGGTTCTGCCGCACCGGCAAGCCGATGCCGGCATAGATGACGTCGCGCGTCAGGCCGTGCTTGAAGCGCAGCGTGCCGGCGCGCGGGTCGATGTGCACGAAGTCCTGCTCGGCCAGCGCGCGCAGCGCCGCGCTGTCGGCTTCGTACCCGGTCAGCTGCTGCAGCAGCCACAGCGGCACCACGTTGCCGATCACCGCCGCGGCCCGCAGCAGCTCGGCGTGCTCCAGCGGCAGCACCTGCAGCCTGGATTCGACCAGCTGGGCCAGGAAACCCGCGCCGCTCGTCAGCCGCTGCGCCGCCGGGCTGGCGCTGGCGTCGGACAACTGCACCAGCGAGGCGTCGCGCAGCAACGCGCGCGTCACCGAATGGCACAGTTCGCCCAGAAAGAGCGGGTTGCCGCCCGCATGGCGGCACACCTGCGAGCGCACGAAGGGGTCCACCGGGCCGAGCAGCGCGCTGGCCAGCGCGTCGGCCGCCGCCTCGGCCAGCGGCGGGAGCAGCAGCGTGCGGTCGAAGCGCTGCAGTTCGTGCGGGCCCGGGGCGTGGCGGGTGGTCAGCAAGATCAGCAGGCGCAGCGGCGGCAGCCGCCGCAGGGCCATCAGCACCTGCTGCGAGGCGTCGTCGGCCCAATGCCAGTCGTCGATGAACAGCAACACCGGCTGCTGCGCCGCCAGGCTCGCCAGCAGCGAACCCAGGCTGGCCGCGGCCTGCGCCGCCGACGCCGCGCCGGGCGCATCCAGCGCGCGCGCCAGCTGCACGAAAGGCTGCATCGCCTCGGCGCCCAGCGACTCGTCGCAATGCGCGCGCAGCGTGCGCCAGCCCTGCGCCTCGGCGCTCTCGGCCAGCGTCTGCGCCAGCCGGGTCTTGCCCAGACCGGCGGGCCCGGCGATGGCGGCCACGCGCAGCTGGCCCCGCGCCGACTCGGCCAGCAGCTCGACCAGCTGGCGCAGCTCGGCGTCGCGGCCGACCAGCGTGGCCGTGGTGTGCGCCGGCGCGCGCCACTCGCCGAGGCCCTCGGCCGCACCGCCGACGCGCACGACGGCCAGCGGTTCGCTGCGGCCGCGCAGCGCCAGCGAGTGCACCGCGCCGACGCGGAAGTGCCGCACGGCCGGCCCCAGCGTGTCGACGCTGACGACGATCTCGTCGGCCAGCGCACGCTCGGCGAGCCGTGCGGCAATGTTGGGCACCGAACCGCTGAGCTCGAAGCGCCCGCGTTCGATGTCGCCCTGGCCGATCAGCACCAGGCCGCCGTGCACGCCCGAATGCAGGCGCGGCTCGAAGCCGGCGGGCAGCACCACCGGCAGCCTGCGCACATGGGCGTGCAAGGCCAGCGTGGCCAGCACGGCGCGCCGCGTATCGTCCTCGCGGGTGTGCGGATAGCCGAACATCGCCAGCACGCCGTCGCCCTGCACCCGCACCACCACGCCGCCATGGCGCGGCACGATCTCGTCGTAGCCGCGGCGCAGCGCCGACAGCAGCGCCGCGTAGTGCTCGGCCTCCATCAGCGCGGCCAGTTCGGTGGAACGCGACAGGTCGGCAAAGACCAGCGTGACGAAGCGCCGGCCCGGATCGGCCGCATCCGGCGGCAGCGGCGCCGCGGGCGGGGCGCTGGGGCTGTGGAGCTGCATCGATGCGTCGCCACCGCAACCCGGTGGCAGCCGATGAGTGTAACCAGATGCAGTGGGCGCACCCACGCATGCACCCCCGCGCTTCGCCGCCGCCGCGCAGGGCCGAGGCCCGGCGCGGCGGCGCGGCTTCAGGGCGCCGCGCGCAACCGCTGCGCGAAGGCCTCGATGTCCGGCGCCACGGCCGGCCAGCCGGCATCGGCGGCGGGCGCCAGCAGCGTGGCGCGCAGCAGCCGGCGCAGGATGTCGGGCTGCGGGGGCAGCGGCCCGGCAAAGCGCACCTCGTGCGCGCCGGCGATCACCAGCATGGGGAAGGTCTCGACCTCGACGTCGCCGACCAAATCGGCCTCGTCCTCGATGTCGATCCAACGCGGCCGCAGCGCCACGCCGCTGTCGGCCAGCTCGCGCGCCACCTGCTCGAACACGGCCCGATAACCCTCGCAGGTGCGGCACCAGGCGGCGCACAGGCAGACAACGTCAAACGTCGGCACAGCAGGCATCGCCACATCGTAGCCAGTCGGCGGCGCGGTGCCCGGCTGCCGAACCGCAGGCACTTGTGCACACCGGCCGCATGAACAAGGGTAATCCCAGATCGAATCGAGCGCGTGGCCGTCGAAAGCCGGGCGAGGGCACGCCGCACGCATCGCGCGCGCCCAAGCTTCAGCGACCGGGCCGAGGGCTGCCGATGACCCCCTTCCAGAACCTCGATCCGATCACCCTGCAGCTGACGATCGCGGTGCTCAGCGCTTTGCTGGGCGCACTGTGCATCGCGCTGGTGCGCGTGTTCGACGGCCAGCGCGCGGTGCTGCTGGGCTGGGCCTGGACCATGGGATTTGCCACCCTGGCTTTTGCCGGCTACTTCCTGCGCGGCCACGCGCCCGAATGGTTGACCCAGCCGCTGGCCAACGTGGCTGGGCTGGCGGTGCCGGTGCTCGCGCTGCGCGTGCATGCCCTGTGGCAGCAGCGGCGCGTGCGCTGGGGCGGCGTGCTGGGCGTGGCCGCGGCCGGCCTGGCCGGCCCGCTGGCGGCCTACGCCGCGCTGGCCCCGATGTGGCTCGCGGTGGCGTCGATGTCGGCGGCCTGCGCCGCGCTCGGCCTCGCCACGGCGCGGATCATCGCCACGCTGCCAGCGGCGCGACGCAACGCCGGCAGCCGGCTGTCGCTGCTGGCGTTCTGCACCTTCGGGCTGATGCTCACGCTGCGCGCATTGACGGCCGCGTTCGGCGCCGATGCGCTGCCGATGGGGTCGAACGCCGCGCCGCAGCTGTTGACCCTGTTCGTCGGCAGCGCCTTCGTGGTGTGCAGCACATTGGGCCTCGTCTTGATGGTGGTCGAAAACCAGCGCCAGCTCGCGCTGGAGGGCGCGCGGCGTGATGCCCTCACCGGCGTACTCACGCGCGGCGCCTTCGTCGAAGCCGCACAGCGCCAACTGCAATCGGGCCGTGCGGCGGCGCTGCTGATGATCGATCTCGATCACTTCAAGCACATCAACGACCGCTTCGGCCATGCGGGCGGCGACCGCGTGCTGCGGCAGGCCGCACAGCAGATTGCCGCCGGCTGTCGTGCGGGTGACCTGGTCGGGCGCTACGGCGGCGAGGAGTTCTGCGTGCTGATGCGCGATGCCGGCGCTGCCTGCGCGAGCGAGCTGGCGCAGCGGCTGGTGCGGTGCGCGCGTGACGCAGCGGTGGCGCTGGGCCCGCACCAAGGCCGTTACACGATCTCGGTAGGCCACGCCGCGTGCGCTGCCGCGCGCGACTCGACACCGGCTGCGACGCTGGCGGCGCTGTTCGAGCAGGCCGACCGCGCGCTGTACGCGGCCAAGCGCGAAGGGCGCGATCGTGCGGTGGCCGCCATCGCACTGCCGCGCCACGGCGCGGCGGCCAGTGCGCGCCCACCCGCGCCACCGGCTCGAAGCTTCTGGCACGCGACATCGGTGTGAGCCGCCGCGGCAGCCACGCTGCCGCACAGGTGCGAACAGGCGCGCGCGCCGCGCTGCACCACAATCGGCCGCATGCCGCCGGTCATCGACATCCGCTCGCTGAGCAAGACCTACGCCTCGGGCTTCGCCGCGCTGAAGCAGGTGGATCTGCAGATTCGGCCAGGCGAACTCTTCGCCCTGCTCGGCCCCAACGGCGCCGGCAAGACCACGCTGATCAACATCGTGTGCGGCATCGTCAACGCCAGCAGCGGCACGGTCGCGGTGGCCGGCCACGACATCCGCCGCGACTGGCGCGCGGCGCGCAGCGCGATCGGCCTGGTGCCGCAGGAGCTCAGCACCGACTCGTTCGAATCGGTGCTCAACACCGTGGCCTTCAGCCGCGGGCTGTTCGGCAAGGCGGCGAACCCCGGCCTGCTGGAAGAGCTGCTGCGCCAGCTGTCGCTGTGGGACAAGCGCGGCGCGCGCATCATGACGCTGTCCGGCGGCATGAAGCGGCGCGTGATGATCGCCAAGGCGCTGAGCCACGAGCCGAGCATCCTGTTCCTCGACGAGCCCACCGCCGGCGTCGACGTCGAACTGCGCCGCGACATGTGGCGCATGGTGCGCGGCCTGCAGCAGCGCGGCGTGACCATCATCCTGACCACGCACTACCTCGAGGAGGCCGAGGAGATGGCCGATCGCATCGGCGTGATCCGCCGCGGCGAGCTGATCCTGGTGCAGGACAAGGCCACGCTGATGCAGCGCTTGGGCCGCAAGCGGCTGACCTTGCAGCTGCAGCGGCCCTTGCCGGCGCTGCCGGCCGAGCTGGCCGACTGGGCGCTCGAGCTGGCCGACGACGGCCACGCGCTGGTGCACAGTTTCGACACCGCCAACGCAGCGTCCAAGGTGCCCGAGCTGCTGCGCCGGCTGGCCCAGCTCGGCATCGACTACAAGGACCTGCAGACCGAGCAGAGCTCGCTCGAGGACATCTTCGTCGACCTGGTGCACCGGGCGGGCAGCGCATGAACTGGCACGGCGTCAAGGCCATCTACGTCTTCGAGATGGCGCGCATGCGGCGCACGCTGATGCAAAGCGTGGCCTCGCCGGTGCTGAGCACCTCGCTGTATTTCATCGTCTTCGGCGCGGCCATCGGCGCGCGCGTCGAGCGCATCGACGGCATCGACTACGGCGCCTTCATCGTGCCGGGGCTCATCATGATGGCGGTGCTGACGCAAAGCGTGTCCAACGGCAGCTTCGGCATCTACATGCCGCGCTTCTCGGGCACGATCTACGAGCTGCTGTCGGCGCCGATCTCGCCGCTGGAAGCGGTGCTGGGCTACGTCGGCGCGGCGGCCACCAAGTCGGTGCTGCTGGGGCTGCTGATGCTGGCCACCGCGCGCGGGTTCGTCGCCTATTCGATCGCGCATCCGCTGTGGATGCTGGCCTTCCTGGTGCTGACCTCGGTAGCCTTCAGCCTGCTGGGCTTCATCCTCGGCGTGTGGGCCGACGGCTTCGAGAAGCTGCAGGTGGTGCCGCTGATGCTGGTGCAGCCGCTGGCCTTCCTGGGCGGCACCTTCTATTCGGTCCACATGCTGGCCAGCCCCTGGCAGCACATCGCGCTGTTCAACCCCGTGCTCTACCTGGTCAGCGGCTTTCGCTGGAGCTTCTTCGGCAGCGCCGACGTCGGCGTGGGCTGGAGCCTGGGCATCACGCTGGCCTTCTTGCTGCTGTGCCTGGGCGTGGTGGCGTGGATCTTCAAGACCGGCTACCGGCTCAAGGCCTGAGCCGCGCGGCGAAGGGCGCGGCGCAGGCGCGAACGCTCACTGCCGCGCGGGACTGCCCGGCTTCGCACCGCAGCGTCGGCCGGCTCAGGCCGGCGCGGGCGGCAAGCGGCCGAGCACCTCCAGCATCGCCGGCGAAAGATCGGTGTGGTGATGCACCAGCTTCCAGCCATCGGCTTCGCGCCGATAGATGTTGGTGACGCGATGCTCCAGGCTGACCGGGTGCCCGGCCATCTTGAACCGGCCGCGCTCGACGCCCACCTCGTAGGCCATGTCCCCGGCGACCTGGATGAGCTGGTCCTCGAGCGCGATCTTCGCGTCGGACGCCAATTGGGCCACGCCGTCGAACGAGGCCTTCACGGCATCCCAGCCGACCTGTCGGCCGCCGATCGGGTGCAAGGCCGTGACGCCCGCGGCGTGCGACCAGCAGCCCGAAAGCGCGCCGGCCTGGCCGTTGCCCATGCGGTTCAACCCGGCGTAGAAGTCTTCCGACGCCTTGCGGATCTCGTCGTGTGCTGACATTGCCACTCCCCCGCAGTCGATGTGCGACCGCACCCATCGATGCGGCTCGGCATGAGCGCATCGCGGGCCGATGTTACGGCGCTGCACCCGAAGGGCAATCCCTTGCTGACGCCGCCCGGCCGCCGCAGCCCGCGCGCTATTCCACCGGCTGCGCCACCGGCTCGGCGGCTTTCGCTGCAGCTTCGTCGGCAACCCCAACGCCGGCGCGGGCCGGCGCCTGGGCGTCATGCTGGCCTTCTTGCGGCTGTGCCTGGGCGTGGTGGCGTGGCTCTTGCGCAGGGGCTGCCGGCTGCAGGCCTGAAGCGGCAGCGGCCTTGGCGGCGCCGCCTTCATCGGTCGTGTTGTCCTCGTTGCACGCCACAGCGGGCTTGGCGGCGCGGGGCCCATGAGGCCGCGGGTCCAGGCGCGGCGCGGTGCGCACCCTCACGCCCGAGCCGATGATGCCTTCGCCCTCGGTGCGCAGCAGCATCGCCGCCACCTGCGGCATGGTCTGCAGCTCGACCTTGTGCTCGCAGGCCTTGCCGTCGGCCGTGACGCCCAGGCACACGTATTCGTAGCTGTCCAGCACGCGCCCGCCCACGGCACGCTTGGGCAGCAGCTTCATCGGCAGCAGGTGCTGCGGGCACACCACCTGCGCGTCGGCGTCGCCCAGGTGCTGCCTGACGCGGCCGTGGGTTTGCGCCAGCACGTCGGGGCGGTTCCACTCGGCGTGGCGCTGCGCCTTGGGTGTGTCCAGGTCGGGGTCGGCCAGGCGCACCACGCCGGCGTTGTGTTTGCCCGGGTCGAGCTTCACGCTGGGGCAAGGCGGATGGCGCTGCTCGGTGCACTGCCAGTAGAAGCGCCGTTGGCCGGTCTCGCTGGCGAGCGCGCCTTGGCGGATGCGCATCATGCCGCCGCAGGACGGGCAGGCCTTGGCGGCGAGGATGCCGACGTTCGAGCTCAGCTCGTCGTCGTCGAGCCTGGCCAGCAAGGTGTCGCCGGCGCGCTCGCGCAGCTGCTGCGCCGAACGCTGCGCGTTCGCGCGCTCCATCTCGGCACGCACCCGCTCGCGCTCGATGGCCAGCTGGCGCAGGCGCTGCACGTCGGCCTCGGTGCGCTTGCGGTCGCGTTGCGCCTTTTCGGCCAGCTCGCGCTCCTGGTCGGCGATCGCCTGGGCCTGCTTGAAGAAGCCGTCGGCCGTGCCGTGGCCCAGCGCCGCGCCGCGGCCTGGCGCCGACGGGCCGACCTCGGCCAGCAGGCCTTGCACCACCGTGCGCACCGCGCCCGCGATTTGTTTGACCATGGCCTTGGCGCCGGCGAACAGGGCTTCGAGAAAGTTCAATGCAGTTCCTTCGTCAGTCAGGGCGCGGATTGTGCGGCCTGCGCCGGGGCCGCCGGGCCCGCCGAGCCTGCCGCGCTGCCGCCATGGCGTGCAGCGCAACGCCGCGATGGCATGGCGGCACAATCGCGCCGCAGATTCGACGATGGGAACGCTCATGCTCGCAGCCATCGGCTGCCGCCGCGCCGGGTGATGAAGCCCTTCGACCGCGCCACGCTGGCCGCGGCCGAACGCCATCTGCTGCGCGACGGGCGTTTCGCCAACGCACGCGTGGAGCGCGTGCGCATCGGCGGCGCCGACTGGACCGTCAAGGACTTCGCGCCGCGCGCCTTCGTCGTGCGCCATACGGTGGGGCGCTTTCTGCTCGGCCGCGAGCTGCGCGCGCTGCGCCGTCTGGACGGCATCGCCGGCGTGCCGGCGCAGGCCTTCAGGGTCGACGCGGCGGCCATGGCCGCGCGCTTCGTGCCCGGCCGCGCGCTGGCCGACACGCCCGACGGCCCGTTCAGCACCGACTTCCTGCTGGCGCTGGAAACGCTGCTGCGCCAGGTGCACGCGCGCGGCATCGTGCACCTGGACACGCGCGGCGGCGGCAACCTGCTGGTCGGCCCCGATGGCGCGCCCGGCATCATCGACTTCCAGGCCGCGCTGTCCACGCGCTGGCTGCCGCGCGCGCTGCGCGGCTGGCTCGAAGGCATGGACCTCAGCGGCGTGTACAAGAAGTGGCGCCGCTGGCAGCCCGACACGCTGGGTGCCGAACGCCTGGCCCGGCTCGAACGGCAGAACCGCTGGCGCCGCTGGTGGTTGCTGCGCGGCTACTTCGGGCTGCGCAAGACGCGCAAGCCGCGCGAGACACAATAGCGACAATAGCGCGCCATGAAACCCACCTCGGACGGCCTGTTCCAGCATTCCGGACTGCGCAGCGTGCTGGTCAAGCTGCGGCTGCCGCTGTTCATCGTGGTGCTGGTGCTGCTGGCACCCTTCGCCAAGCGTGAATGGCTGCTCGCCGGGTTCGTGGTGTCGATGGTCGGCGAGTTCATCCAGCTGTGGTGCTTCGCCTCGCTGGACAAGAACGCCACGCTGACCGTGCGCGGCCCCTACACCATGGTGCGCAACCCGATGTACCTGGGGCGCTTCTTCATCCCGCTGGGTTTCCTGATGCTGCTCGGCCAGTGGTGGTGGCTGTTGGCCTATACGGTGATCTACTGGCTGTACATGGATGCGCGTGTGCAGCGCGAGGAAGCGCACCTGAAGCCGATCTTCGGCGCGCCTTACGCAGCCTATTGCGCGCAGGTGCGCCGCTTCGTGCCGGGCTGGCCGCTGGCCGGCACCCCGGTGGCCTACTGGAACCCGGCGCTGTTCAAGCAGAACAATGCCGCTCGCAACCTGCTGGCCACGCTGGCCGCCTGGGCGCTGATGGCGGCCTGGACGATCTGGGGCGTGCCGGCGCTGCCCCATTGAAAGCGACCCCCTCATGAGCGAACCCCACGCCAGCCCTGCCGGCCCCGACGACGACGCCGCCGCCGCCGGCACCGACCCCGGCCCGGCCGCCGCGCGCCCCGCGCTGCCCGACCGGCTGAGCGTGAACCCGCGCAGCCCGCACCACCTGGCCGCGGTGTTCGAGCACGACATCGGCATCCGCCTGAACGGCAAGGAACGCTTCGACGTCGAGGAATACTGCCTCAGCGAAGGCTGGGTGCGCGTGCCGCATGCGCGAGCGCGCGACCGCCGCGGCCAGCCGCTGCTGGTCACGCTGAAAGGCCTGGTCGAAGCCTTCTACCGCTGAAGCGCAGCACACCGCTGCACGGGGGATCACGCCGATGAGCCGCAACCGACTGAACCCGCTGGACGCCGCGTGGATCATGACCGAGACACGCGCCACGCCGAACCACGTCGGCGCGCTGCTGATCTTCACGCTGCCCGAGGGCGCGCCGCGCGACTACCTGCGCAGCCTGATGCACGAGTTCCGCAGCCAGCGCGGCTTCGGCGCGCCGTGGAACCGGCGGCTGAAGGTGGCCTTCAACCTGAACCCGCTGCCCGAGTGGGTCGAGGACGACGACATCGACCTCGAATACCACGTGCGCCACGCCGCGCTGCCCTGGCCGGGCGGCGAGCGCGAGCTGGGCGAGCTGGTCGGCTGGCTGCAGAGCACGCCGCTCGACCTGAGCCGCCCGCTGTGGGAATGCATGCTGATCGAAGGGCTGGAGCACAAGCGCTTCGCGCTGTTCGTGAAGATGCACCATTCGCTGATCGACGGCATCAGCGGCATGCGGCTGCTGCAGCAGGCGATGTCGCCCGACGCGCACAAGAGCCTGCGGCTGCCGCCGTTCTGGTCGGCCGCGGCGGCGCCGGCGCCGGCGCGAAGCAAGGCCCGCGCAGCCGAGCCCGAACCCGAAGCGACCATGGCCAACGTCATGCTCGGCGCGGCGCAGGCGCTGCGCCAGCAGCTGCGCTCGGTGCCGCAACTGCTGGGCGCCTTCGGCACCATGCTCAAGCGCATCGGCGACGGCCAGGACGGCATGACGCTGCCCTTCGATGCGCCGCGGTCGGTGCTGAACACGCGCGTGCGCGAGAAGCGCCGCTTCGCCACGCAGCGCTTCGCGCTGGCAAGAATGCGCGCGCTGGCCGACGCCGCCGGCTGCACCTTGAACGACGTGGTGCTGGCGATCTGCGGCGGCGCGCTGCGCCGCTTCCTGCTGGAACGCGACAGCCTGCCGGGCAAGCCGCTGACCGCCGGCATCCCGGTGTCGGTGCGGCCCAAGGACGACCAGGGCAGCGGCAACGCGATCACCTTCATCGTCGCCACGCTGGGCACCGACATCGACGACGCGGCCGAGCGGCTGGCCGCGATCAGCGATTCGGTGCGCCATGCCAAGGCCCATGTGCAGGCGCTGCCGCGCCAGGCGATGATGCAGTACACGGTGCTGCTGATGGCGCCGACCATCGCCAGCCTGCTCGGCGGCATCGGCGGGCGCACGCGGCCGATGTTCAACATCACCATCTCCAACGTGCCCGGCCCCGACCAGCCGCTGTACTTCCGCGGCGCGCGGCTCGAAGCCATCTACCCGGCGTCGATCGTCACGCACGGCCAGGCGCTGAACATCACCTGCGAGAGTTACGCCGGCAGCATGGACTTCGGCTTCACCGGCTGCCACAGCTCGGTGCCCAGCCTGCAGAAGCTGGCGGTGTACGCCGCCGAGGCGATGGACGAACTGGAAGCCGCGGTCGTACCGGCACCGGTGCCGGCCCCGCCCAAGAAGGCGGCCGGCGCCGCCCGCAAGCGGCGCAGCGCCGCGGCTGCGGGTTAAGGTTAAGGACCGGCGCGGCCCGGGTGCGTGCGCTCGCGCACCCGGGCCCGAGCCTCATGCCGACGCCGGCAAACGCCGGCTTGCCGGCTTGCCGGCATCGGCACCGGTGCAGCGGTTGCCCAGCGTCATGCGCCGCGCCCGCGCAGGGCGACGCGGGCTGACGCGGCGCAAGGTGCGCGTGCATACAAACAGGCAAGCTCGGCGCCACCCCACTACCCTGGAGCGCCGCCATGGCCGAGATGATGAAAGCCGCCGTCGTGCACCAGTTCGGCCAACCGCTGGTCGTCGAGGACGTGCCCGTGCCCGAGGTGCCCGACGGCCAGATCCTGGTCAAGGTGATGGCCAGCGGCGTGTGCCACACCGACCTGCACGCCGCCAACGGCGACTGGCCGGTCAAGCCTTCGCTGCCCTTCATCCCCGGCCATGAAGGCACCGGTGTCGTGGCGCGGGTGGGCCGCGGCGTCAAGCTGGCCAAGGAGGGCGACCGCGTCGGCGTGCCCTGGCTGCACACCGCCTGCGGCCACTGCGAGCACTGCATCACCGGCTGGGAGACGCTGTGCGGCGAGCAGCAGATGACCGGCTACAGCACCAACGGCGGCTATGCCGAATACGTGCTGGCCGACCCCGGCTTCGTCGGCCACCTGCCCGCCAACCTGGGTTTCGACGAAGCCGCGCCGGTGCTGTGCGCCGGGGTCACGGTCTACAAGGGCCTGAAGGTGCTGGAGTGCAAGCCCGGCGACTGGGTCGCCGTCTCGGGCATCGGCGGCCTGGGCCACATGGCGGTGCAGTACGCCAAGGCGATGGGCTTTCGCGTCATCGGCGTGGACATCGCCGACGACAAGCTGGCGCTGGCCCGGCAACTGGGCGCCGACATGGTGGTCAACGCCGCCACGCAGGACGCGGTGGCCGAGGTGCAAAAGCACGTGCGCGGCGCGCACGGCGTGCTGGTCACCGCGGTGTCGCGCGCCGCCTTCGCGCAGGGCATCGGCATGCTGCACAAGCGCGGCACGATGTCGCTGGTGGGGCTGCCGCCGGGCGACTTCCCGCTGCCGATCTTCGACGTCGTGCTCAACGCCAAGACGGTGCGCGGCTCCATCGTCGGCACCCGCGCCGACCTGATCGAATCCCTGGCCTTCGCCGGCGACGGCCTGGTCAAGTCGCACTATTCCACCGACCGGCTGGACCACATCAACCAGATCTTCGAGCGCATGAAGGCCGGCACCATCGACGGGCGCGTGGTGATGACGATGTGAGGGTGGCGCGCCGCGGCCACGCCCGGCGGCGGGCTTTCAGCACAGCGCCGCGCCGCCGGAGAACACGCGCAGCTCGCCCGGCGCGAAGGGCAGCCAGGCCTCGTCGGCGGTCAGCGGTTCGGTGGCGACCACCGCGACGCGGTCGTCGGGCGTGGTCAGGGCGGCGAAATCCACGCTCAGGTCCTCGTCGGCCAGCCGCGCGTGGCGGAACGGGTGCTGGCGCTGCAGCCAGTACAGCTTGGTCGAACCGTGCGCCCACAGCGCCTGGCCGTTGGACAGCAGCAGGTTGAAGCTGCCGTGCGCGTGCAGCACCGGCAGCAGTTCGCGCAGCGTGTGCGTCAGCTCGGTGATCGTCGGCACGCCGGCATGCGACTTGGCCAGCTCCTGCATCAGCCAGCAGAAGGCGCGTTCGCTGTCGGTGCTGCCCACCGGGCGGAAGGCGCCGTGCAGGCGGGGTGCGAAGTGCTTCAGGTCGCCGTTGTGCGCGAACACCCAGTAGCGCCCCCACAGCTCGCGCACGAAGGGGTGGCAGTTCTCCAGCGCCACATGGCCCTGCGTGGCCTTGCGGATGTGGGCGATGACGTTCTCGCTCTTGATCGGGTAGCGGCGCACCATCTCGGCCACCGGCGAATCCAGCGCGCTGGCCGGGTCGACGAACAGGCGCAGGCCCTTGTCCTCGAAGAAGGCGATGCCGAAGCCGTCCTTGTGCTCATCGGCGCGCGTGGCCAGCCCGGTGAACGAGAACATCACGTCGGTCGGCGTGTTGGCGTTCATGCCCAGCAGCTGGCACATGGGGTGTGAGGGTGGGGGGCCTGGCGATTGGGGGCCTGGGTGGGGGGCGGTGCACGCATCGCTGCGTGCACCGCGCTGCGCCGAGCGCAGCCATTCTAGGCAGCGTCGCGCCATGACGACGCAGCGCGGCCGCGTCGCCGCGCCGCTGGTGACAATGGCCCGCCAGCGCGCGCCCCCCTGCGCGCCGAGGAGCCCTTGCAGATGAACTCGTCCTGCCTCGACCGACTTCGGCGCGTCTTGCTTGCTGCGGCCACCCTGGCCCTGCCGCTGGCCGCAGCCCAGGCGCAGCCCCTGGCCGCGCGGCGGCCGAACATCCTGGTCATCATGGCCGACGACGTCGGCATCACCAACGTCGGCGCCTACAGCCACGGCATGATGGTGCCCACGCCGAACATCGACCGCATCGGCCGCGAAGGCCTGCTGTTCACCGACCACTACGCACACCCGAGCTGCACGCCGGGGCGCGCGGCTTTCATCACCGGGCAGCTGCCGATCCGCACCGGGCTGACCACGGTGGGCCTGCCGGGCTCGCCGATCGGGCTGGACGCACGCGACCCGACGCTGGCCGAGGTGCTGAAGGCGCAGGGCTACCGCACCGGCCAGTTCGGCAAGAACCACCTCGGCGACCGCAACAGCCACCTGCCCACCGTGCACGGTTTCGACGAGTTCTTCGGCAACGTGTACCACCTGAACTCCGAAGAAGAACCCGAGCTGCCCGAGTGGCCGAAGACCCCCGGCTTCGATGCGCGCTACAAGCCGCGCGGCGTGCTCGACTGCGCGGCAACGGATGTCGACGACCGCAGCGACGACGGCCGCTTCGGCCCCATGGGCAAGCAGCGCTGCAAGGACACCGGGCCGCTGACGCGCCAGCGCATGCAAACGGTGGACGAAGAGTTCAACGCCCGCACGCAGGACTTCATGCGCCGCGCGGTGAAGGACGGCCAACCCTTCTTCGTCTGGCACAACCCCAGCCGCATGCACATCTACACCCACCTGAAGCCGGCGTCGCGCCAACTGGCGGCGCCGTATTCGTCGTCGCTGGATGTCTTCGGCAGCGGCATGATGGAACACGACGGCCACGTGGGCGCGCTGCTGAAGCTGCTCGACGAGCTGAAGGTGGCCGACAACACCGTCGTCATCTACACCAGCGACAACGGCCCGATGACCGCGTGGTGGCCCGACGGCGGCACCACGCCGTTCCGCGGCGAGAAGGCCACCACCTGGGAAGGCGGCGTGCGTGTGCCGCTGCTGCTGCGCTGGCCGGCGCGCATCGCCAAGGGCAAGGTGTCCAACGGCATCCAGACGCACGAGGACCTGTTCACCACGCTGGCCGCGGCCGCCGGCGTGCCCGACGCGGCCGAGCGGCTGCGCGCGTCGCACCAGGTGCACATCGACGGCGTGAACAACCTCGAACACTGGACCGGCAGCGCGCCGTCGCAGCGCACCATCGTCTACTACTACAACGAGCGCGAGCTGACCGCCATCCGCATCGGGCCGTGGAAGTCGCACCTGAAGGTGCGCGACGGCTTCTTCGACTACCTGAAGCCGTCGACCAAGGTCTTCAACCTGCGCATGGACCCGTTCGAGCAGCACGACGGCCACAAGGCCGACGAGATCGCGATGCAGCTGGGCATCGCCTGGGGCGGGCAGGTGTACGACGCGATCGGCGCGCACCTGGCCACGCTGAAGCAGTACCCGCCGCGGCAGGCCGGCGGCTCGCTCAGCGTCGCGCCGCGTTGACGGCGCGGCGGCGCGGCGGCGTATCTAGCCAGCCCGGCCTTCAGCGGATCGGCAGGAACAGCTTGGCGATGCCGCGTGCGCTGACCAGGTTGCCGGGGTTGGCGGTCTCTTCCAGCACGCCGCTCATGCGCCGCAGGATGCGCTCGCTGTTGCGCGCGCGCCAGATCACCAGGTCGGCCAGCCACGGGTGCGCGTTGACACGGCTGGCCTTGCGGTACAGCTCGAACCTGGGCTGCAAGGCGCGGATCGAGGCCTCGTATTCGCCGCGCACCGCGTCGTCCGCCAGCTGTTGTTGGTGCCCCTTGGCGATGGCGGCGGCGGCCAGCATGCCGGTGTGCATCGCCTTGCCGATGCCTTCGCCGCTGAAGTCGTAGGTGCTGCCGATGGCCTCGCCGGTGGCGAGCATGCCGGCACGCGAGTACAGCGCGCCGTCCAGCGAGCAGCGCAGCGGCGCGCCCTTCAGCTCGCCGGCCATCGTGCCGCCGGCCATCAGCTCGCGCGCCGGGGCGTAGACCTCGCAGAAGGCCTGGAAGACGTCGCGCAGGTTCACGTCCTGCATGCGCAGCCGCTGGCTGCCGGCCAGACTGAAGCAGTCGGCCAGCCCGACGCCGATGTTGAACACGCCGCCGGGGCAGGGAAAGATCCAGCCGTAGCCGTGCTTGAGCCGCTTGTGCCAGACGATCTCCAGCGCGCGGATGCGCCCGACCATCGCCTCGTTGCCGACATAGCCGCGCAATGCGATGCCGGTGGGCGTGCGGCGCTGGCACAGCCCGGCAGCCAGCATCGCCTGCGGCGGCGCGCCGGTGGCCAGCACCACCCAGCGTGCACTCAGCTCGTGCGCCCGGTTGCCCGACTTCAGCCGCGCGCCGGTCACGCGCTCGGCCTCGATCCGCGGCGCCTCGAAGCGCCACGGCGTGTGCAGCGCCGCGCCGGCGCGCTGCGCCGCACGCACAAGGATGTGGTCGAGCTGCCGGCGCGGCAGCACCGCCACCGTGCCCGGCACGTCGACGCGCCCGCCGCGCGGGCCGATGCAGGCCACGTGGCGCGCAGGCTGCGCCGACGCCATCACCTCGTCGTACACGCCCAGCCGGCGCAGCGCGGCATGGGCGTCGGGGATCAGGCCGTCGCCGCAGACCTTGTCGCGCGGGAAGTCGTGCTGGTCGGCCAGCACCGTGTGCAGCCCGGCGCGCGCCAGCATCTGCGCACACGCACTGCCGGCCGGGCCGGCGCCGACGACGAGCACGTCGCAGGCCGATGGCAGGGGGGCGTCGCTCATCGCGCGGATTGTAGGCAGCCGGCTGCGCCAGCCATCGCGCGCAGGCCAGCGCGCTACTTCAGCCGCCAGTAGGCGCCGGCATCGCTGGTCACCGCCTCCAGGCCCAGGCGCTCGCGCGGCGCCAGGCTGGCCTTGAGCAGGCCGAACAGGTCCTGCAGCAGCGGCCTTTCGGTGGCGAAATCGCTGTGGCCGAGGAAGGTGGCTTCCAGCTCGGAGGCATCGACCGTGTCCAGCCCCTCGGCCAGCGTCACCGGCGGAATGCGCCCGGCGCGCGGGTAGCCGTGCACCACTTCGGACAGCCACACCGGCTTGTCCTTGCTCGATGCATACAGCGTGCGGCGGCGGCCCACTTGGCGAAGCTCGGCCATGGCGGCCACGAAGTCGGCCGCGTCCTCGTCGGGCGCGGCGCAGACGATCTTGTCCACCGCCACCGGCGCGCGGCCATGGCTGACCAGCCACTGCAGCGCCGCCAGCAGCACGCGGTTGCCCATGCTGTGCGCGACGATGTGCAGTGCCTTGCCCGACGCCTGCGCACAAGCGTCCAGCGCCGCGATGAACTCGGCCAGCGGCCGCGTCGCGTTCTTGGCCGAAGCCTCGTCGACCGTGTACTGGGCCGCCGCACCGGCCGAAGGCCAGGCAAAAAACGACGTGTCGCGGATCTTCAGGTCGTAGGCCAGCTGCGCGGCGCGCAGCGCGGCGTCCTCGAAGCTGACGCGATAGCCGTGCACGAACAGCAGCGCCTCGGGCACACGCTGCTGCGCGTCGGCTTCGTCCATCGCCGCGCGCACCGCCTGCCAGAACGCCGGCGCGTCCAGCCCTTCGGTGCGCAGCAGGCGCAAGCGGTCGTCGGCGCCGTGGCGCCAGCGCCGCCACCAGCCCTTCAACCCATGGGTGCCGATCGAGCCCAGCGCGTGCCCGGCGGGCACGTTGACGATGCAGCGGCCGTGGCGCACGCTGCCGTCGGCGCTGCGCCGGCCGCTGAAGCCCTGGCCGATGTCGCCGCGGTCGACGGGCTCGCGATTGGTTCCGAACCACAGCGGCACGTTGCGCGGGTCGCTGAGCAACGCGGCCGGGTCGTCGTGCGGCGCCGAGCCGGGCTGCGGCGCTGCGTCGGGTTGCGGCTGCGTCCCGCCGCTGCCTGCCTGCGGACCTTCGATGATCGAAAAGATGTCCCGCTCGGACAGCAGCAGCCGTTCCTCGTGGCCGTCGCCGCGCACCGCGCTGCCGCTGTATTTGGCAAAGAGCACCCGGTCGCCCTGCGCCGGCAACCTGGGCTTTGCCGACGCCGGTTTCACCTGCGCTGACGCGCCGTGCTGCGCTGCAGCCGCCGCGTAGTTCGCGTCGAGCCGCTCGCGCAGCAGCAGCAGCGCCGCGATGCGGCGCGCGATGTCGCTGAAGGCCTTTACCTCGTCGAGCGTCAGCGCGCGGCCGAGCAACGGCTGCTCGCGGTAACTGAGCCACTTCTTCAGCACCGCATAACCGCCGAGCGTGTAGCCCCACACCGGCGCCGGCACGTGGCGCCAGCAGGCGCTGTCGTTCAGCTGGATGTCGTGCGTGGCACGGCCCAGTGCGGCGGCGGCTTCGTCGGCAGCTTCTTCGGCGGTTGTGGCGCGGTCGTGCACGCGGCCCTTGCCGGGCATGGTGACGCCGCCCTGGCCGGCGTGGCCCCAGCCGGCGGTGAGCGCGAAGTCGGCCGCGCCCAGCGGCTGGCCGTCTATTCGCGACGGCGCAGCGATCAGGCGCAGCGCCGGCGCCACGGTGCCGGTGGTGATGCCGGGCACCGGGCTTTCGGTATCGAGCAGCGCCGCCACTTCGCGGCCCAGCGCGGCCGATGCGCGCAGCAGCTCGGGTGAGGCAGGCAGCGGGATGCGCGGCCAGTCCTGGCGCAAGGCGCCGGCATTGGCTTCGCGGTAGGCGTCGCTGTGCAGCATGGCCAGCGTGTGGAAGAACAGCTCCTCGGGCGCCGCGCCAACGCCGTCGAGATACTGCCGGGCCGGTTCGCTGAGGTTGGGCTGCGGAGTGCTCGATGCCCCGAGCAGGTCGTCGTGCTCGGCGCGCAAGTACAACGGCGTGCCGCGCGCACCACTGTCCTGGCAGTTCAGGTCGGTTGCGGTGTGTGTGACGAAGGCTGGTTCGGGCCGGCCCTTGCGCGTCCTGCCGGTGGTGAAAAGCCACGGGTTGCCGGCAAACACCTGGGGCACGTAGTCGGGCCGCTTCTCGTCCAGCAGCTTGGTCTCGGCGTGCCAGTACAGCCAGCGCAGGTCGAAGGGCCGGTAGGCATGCCGCACGATGCGCCCGCTGTCGAAGCCGAGCGTCAGCAGTTGCCGGCGCGTGGCCACCGGGTCGAAGCGCGCGCCCGCACGCATCAACTCGGGCATCTGCTCGGCGATGGTGGCGTCGCTCAGTGCCGGGTCGAAATAGCGCCGCAGGCGTGCTTCCAGCGCGCCGCGGTCGACGTCCACCAGCGCCGCATCGCGGCTGGTCTTGATGCCGGGGTACGAGGTCGGGAACAGCTCGGGCAGCGTCGGCCAGGCCAG
>CAYZGL010000030.1:0-25138 GCA_964477985.1 uncultured Rubrivivax sp.
GCCACCGCCGGCATGCGCGAGGGCGTGCGCTACCAGCTGTACGACTCGGCCGACGGCCACGTGCTGTTCATGGCCTCCGAACAAAGCCTGTGGAAGAACTTCTGCGCCGGTGTCGGCCGCGCCGACCTGTTCGACAAGTGGCCGGGCTCGAAGTACGCCGACCACGCGCGCGGCAACACCGAGCTGCGCACCATCCTGCGCGACATCTTCCGCACGCGCAGCACCGCGCAGTGGATCGATTTCGGCATCGAGTTCAACACGCCGATCGCGCCGGTCAACACCGCCGCCAATCTGGTGAACGACCCGCAGTTCAAGGCGCGCTTTCGCGTGCTGCCGCACGAGCAGCACGGCGCCGACATGCTCGGCTTTCCGGTGAAGTTCGTCGGCGAAACCGAACTCACGCCGACCAAGGCGCCGACGCCGGGCCAGCACAGCGAGCAGGTGCTGCGCGAGGTGCTGGGCTACGACGCGGCGCGCATCGCCGCGTTGCGCGGCGCCGGCGCACTGGGTTGAAGGCGCCCGTACCTGGCCCCCGTTCGCTGCCCCCGGCAATGACACACCAACGGCCGCATCCGATACCGGCCGGCGCACCGCCGCGCCGCGCCGGCCGACCACAATGAACCACCCCGCCGGCACCAAGCCCACCAAGCCCGAAAGAGACACGCCCATGAACAGTCCGCTTCACACGCCGCTGTGCGACAAGCTCGGCATCGAATACCCGATCGTCGCCTTCACGCACTGCAAGGACGTCGCCGTCGCGGTGATCAACGCCGGCGGCTTCTCGGTGCTGGGCGAGGCGCTGCACACGCCCGAGCAGATCGACTCCGACATCAAGTGGATCCGCGAGCGCGTGGGCGGCAAGCCCTTCGGCATCGACCTGGTGCTGCCGTCGACCGTGCCCGAGGAAAAGAAGCTCGAGGACCTGCTGGCGATGATCCCGCAGGGGCACCGCGACTTCGAGCAGATGATCAAGCACAAGTACAACGTGCCCGATCCGAAGATCGCACCCGACATCCACCACTGGGGCGGCCTGGACCAGAAGCGCGCGATGGACCAGCTCGACGTGATCTTCGACCATCGCGTGCCGGTGTTCGCGTCGGGCCTGGGCTCGCCGGCCTTCCTGCTCGAGCGTGCGCACCAGCTGGGCATGCAGGTGTGGGGGCTGGTGGGCAAGCCCAAGCAGGCTAAGCGCCAGATCGCCGCCGGCACCGACGTGATCATCGCGCAGGGTTACGACGCCGCAGGCCACACCGGCAACATCGGCACCTTCTCGATCGTGCCGCAGGTGGTCGACGCCGCGCGCGAAGCCGGCGTGCCGGTGATCGCCGCCGGTGGCGTGACCACCGGGCGCCACCTGGTGGCCGCATTGGCGCTGGGTGCGGCCGGGGTGTGGACCGGCTCGCTGTGGCTGACTTCGCGCGAGTCCGACGTGAACCAGCCGCTGAAGGAGCGGCTGCTCGAAGCCGAGACCGAAGACACCGTGTACTCCGACTGCATCTCGGGCTACACCATGCGCACCACGCGCAGCCCCTGGCACGACGAATGGGCATCCGAGCAGGCGCCGCCGATCCTGAAGCCGCCGCTGCAGATGCTGCTGTCGTCGAACTACATCCAGGGCTCGCTGGACTACCAGCGCAAGGACCTGATGACCGAGGCCGCCGGCCAGGGCATCCACTACGTCACCGAGATGAAGCCGGCACGCCAGATCCTGTCCGACATCGTCGAGGAGGCGCTCGATGTCTTCGACCGCTTCGCCGCCTGAACCCGCCCCGGCGCCCGACGCGCCGTACCGCAGCGGCTTCAACGCCGCGCTGCGCGGGCTGCAGGTCCAATGCGACGGCGGTGGCCCCATCGCCGGCACGCACCTGGCCGGGCGCCAGAACTTCGCCGGCACGCTCAGCGGCGACTACCGCGACTTCGGCCCTGACCGGCCTCACGCGTGGCGCTGGTACCTGCTGACCGCGCTGACCCAAAAGCCCGACGGCTATGCGCACCAGGCGGTGTGGTGCGAGGCCGAAAGTCTGGACGCGCCCGGCAGCGACGAAGCCAGTCTGCGCCAACATCTCTACACCACAGGGTGATCTCCATGCGTATCGTGGTTTGTGTCAAGGAAGTGCTCGATCCGGCGGCGGTGAACAACTTCGCGCTGGCCGGCGGGCTGAAGATAGCCGCCGACGGCAAGACGCCCGAGGTCGCCGCCATCCCGCGGCTGATCAACGGCTACGACGAGCAGGCCATCGAAGCCGCGCTGCGGCTGCGCGACGCCGGCATCGAGTGCCGCATCAGCGTGGTCACGATCGGCACCGACGCGCAGGCCATGCTCAAGCAATGCGCGGCCCTGGGCGCCGACGAGATCGTGGCGCTGGACCCGGGTGCGCGCGAACTCGACTGCGGCGGTGTGGCCAATGCGCTGCACGCCTACATCGCCGGCAGCGGCGGCGCCGACCTGGTGCTGTGCGGCCGCCAGGCCTCCGACGACGACCAGGGCGTGGTGCCGCTGCTGCTGGCCGAGAAGCTCGGCTGCGCGGTGACCACGCTGGCGCGCGAGCTGCAATGCGCCGCTCAGGTGCTGACGGTGACGCGCGCCACGCCCGACGGCGACGAGGTGGTGCGCGCCAAGCTGCCGGCGCTGGTCACCGTCAGCAGTGAGCTGGGAGCGCCGCGCTTCCCGTCGGCCAAGGCCAAGATGGCGGCACGCAAGATGAGCGCGCAAGTCATCGCCATCGACACGCTGGGGCTGGACGCCGCGGCACTCGAGCCGCAGGTGGTGCTCAAGCGCCAGTTCGTGCCGCAGGTGCAGGGCAACTGCGAATTCCTCAGCGGCACGCCGGCGCAGATCGCGCAGGCGCTGATGGAACGCATCCGCCAGGGCTGACGGCCTTGCAGCCCACAATCGCGCGCCGCGCGCTGCGCGCCGGCGACGCACCAGATCCACGGGAGCATCACATGACACAGACCATCGCCGTCATCGGCGGCAGCGGCAACCTGGGCGCGGCGCTGGCGCGGCGCTGGGCCAAGGCGGGCCGGCGCGTGATCATCGGCTCGCGCGATGCGGCCAAGGCCAGCGCGGCGGCCGCACAACTGGCGGCCGAGCTGAAGCTCGAGGTCGCTGGCGCCGCCAACCTCGAAGCCGCGCAGCGCGCCGACGTGGTCGTGGTGGCGGTGCCGTTCGCGTCGCAGCTGCAGGTGCTCGAGGAGATCCGCCCTGCCCTGGCCGGCAAGGTGGTGATCGACACCACGGTGCCGCTCGTGCCGCCCAAGGTGATGCGCGTGCAGTTGCCCCCCGAAGGCAGCGCCGCGCAGCGTGCGCAGGCGCTGCTGGGGCCGCAGGTGCGGCTGGTGTCGGCCTTCCACAACGTGGCCGCGCACAAGCTGGCCACCGACGAGGAAGTGCAGTGCGACGTGCTGGTGTTCGGTGACGACAAGGGCGCGCGCGCGGTCGCGGTCGAGCTGGCGCAGCAAGCCGGCCTGCGCGGCCTGCACGCCGGCGCGCTGGCCAACTCGGCGGCGGCCGAGGCGCTGACCTCGATCCTGATCTTCATGAACAAGACCTACCGCGTCGACGGCGCCGGCATCCGCATCAGCGGCCAGCTCGACATGGACGCGGCCGCGGCCGCCTAGGGCCCGCAGCCTGGAGCCGCAGACCAGCGCCCCGGCCATGGCCGCATCGGTCAGCTTCACACCGCTGCCCGGTCTGCCGGAGGTGCGGGCAGGCGACGACCTGGCCACGCTGATCCTGGCCGCGGCGCAGCGCGCCGGCGTGGCCATCAACGACGACGCCATCGTCGTCGTCGCGCAGAAGGTCGTCTCCAAGGCCGAGGGCCGCAGCGTCGACCTGCGCTCGGTCACGCCGTCGGCGCGCGCCCTCGAGCTGGCCGGCGTCACCGGCAAGGACGCACGCGTGGTCGAGCTGATCCTGGCCGAATCCAGCGCGGTGCTGCGCGCGGTGCCCAACGTGCTGATCGTGCGCCACCGCCTGGGCTACGTGATGGCCAACGCCGGCATCGACCGCTCCAACGTGCCCGGCGGCGGTGACCACGCCGACGACGCGCGCGCCGGCGAGGCCGAGCGCGTGCTGCTGCTGCCGCTGGCCCCCGACCGCTCGGCCGAGGCCTTGCGCGAGCGGCTGCAGCAACGCGCCGGCGTGCGCCCCGGCGTGATCGTCAGCGACAGCTTCGGGCGGCCGTGGCGCAACGGCGTGGTCAACGTGGCGCTGGGCGCGGCCGGCGTGCCTTCGCTGATCGACCGCCGCGGCGAACCCGACCGCCAGGGCCGCAAGCTCGAAGTCACGCAGGTGGCCTTTGCCGACGCGGTGTGCGCCGGCGCCGCGCTGGCCATGGGCGAAGGCGCCGAAGGCCTGCCGGTGGTCATCGTGGAGGGGCTGCGCCCGCGCGCGCCGCTGTGCGGCGCCGGCGCCTTGATCCGCCCGCTCGAGCAGGACCTGTTCCAGTGAACCCCATGCGCGTGGCCGCGGTGTGCGGCGGTGTCGGCGGCGCCAAGCTGGCCGACGGGCTGCTGCATGTGCTGCCGGCCCAGACCCTGGGGTTGATCGTCAACACCGGCGACGACTTCGAACACCTGGGCTTGCACATCAGCCCCGACGTCGACACCGTGCTGTACACGCTGTCGGGGCTGGCCAATCCGGCCACCGGCTGGGGCCGGCGCGACGAGAGCTGGAGCTTCATGGCCGCGCTGCAGGCGCTGGGCGGCGAAACCTGGTTCCGCCTCGGCGACGCCGACCTGGCGATGCACGTGCAGCGCACGCGCCGGCTGGCCGCCGGCGAGCCGCTGAGCGCGATCACCGCCGACAGCGCACGGCGCCTGGGCATTGCCGCGCAACTGCTGCCGATGACCGACGGCCGCTTGCGCACCCGTGTGCGCACCGACGCCGGCTGGGTCGACTTCCAGGACTACTTCGTGCGCCAGCAGTGCCGGCCCACGCTGCACGAGATCCGCTTCGACGGCGCCGCGATGTGCGAGCCGGCGCCGGGCGTGGCCGAACTGTTGCGCGGCGAGGCACTCGAAGCCATCGTGATCTGCCCGTCCAACCCCTACCTCAGCGTCGACCCGGTGCTGGCCGTGCCGGGGTTGCGCCAGTTGCTGCGCGCGGCCGGGGTGCCGGTGGTCGCGGTGTCGCCGCTGATCGCCGGTGCGGCCGTGAAGGGCCCGACCGCGAAGATCATGGCCGAGCTGGGCAAGGCGAGCAGCGCACTCGAAGTGGCGCGCCACTACCGCGGGCTGATCGACGGTTTCGTGCTGGATGAGCGCGACGCGGCACAGGCTGCCGAGATTGCCGCCGACGCCGGCGTGGCGGTGCGGCTGTGCGACACGCTGATGCAGTGCGACGACGACCGGCAGCGCGTCGCGCGCGCCAGCCTGCAGCTGGCCGCCGAGCTGCGCAACGACAGCGCCGCGGCGCTGCGCGCCCGGCGTTCGAGGCCGACATGAGCTGCTGGGCGCTGATCGCACTGAAGTCCTTCGCCTGCGGCAAGAGCCGGCTGGCGCAGGTGCTGTCGTTGGCGCAGCGCGAAAGCTTCAGCCGCACGATGCTCGAGCATGTGGTGCGCTCGCTGGCAGCCGCGCACGAGATCGACGGCATCGCCATCGTGACGCAGGAACGCGCTGCTCTGCCTGCCGCCGCGCTGGCGCTGAACGACCCCGGCGGCGGCCTGAACGCGGCGCTGGCCAGCGGCGCCAGACAGCTGGCCGCAGCGGGCGCGAACGAACTGCTGGTGCTGCACGCCGACCTGCCGCTGCTGGCGGCCGACGAGATCGACGAGTTCGTCGTGCGCTCGCGCGACAGCGGCCTGGGCCTGGCGAGCGACCGCATCGGCCACGGCACCAACGCCGTCTTCGTCGCGCCGCCGCTGGCCTTCGATTTCTGCTTCGGGCGCTACAGCTTTGCGCGCCACCAGCAGCAGGCACGCGAGCGCGGCTTGCTGCCCTTCATCGCGCGCTCACCCGGTTTCGCCTTCGACGTCGACGAGCCGGCCGACCTCGCCGCGCTGCGGGCCGCCCACGGCGAGCACTTCGCCCCCACCCTTGACGCCTGGAAGGCCACGCCATGGACCACGCCATCGATCGACTGCTAGGCCTTGCCGGCGGCGGCGCCCGGCTGAGCGACGCCCAAGCGCTGGCGCTGGCGGCCGGCGCGCCGCTGCACGCGCTGCTGGAATGCGCCGAACGACTCACGCTGCGCGGCCACGGGCTGCGCGTGGGTTATTCGCGCAAGGTCTTCATCCCGTTGACGCGGCTGTGCCGCGACGCCTGCGGCTACTGCACCTTTGCCACCGCGCCGCGCACGCTGCCCAGCGCCTATCTGAACCCCGACGAGGTGCTGGACATCGCGCGGCGCGGCGTGCAGGCCGGCTGCCGCGAAGCGCTGTTCACGCTGGGCGAGAAGCCCGAGTTGCGCTACCGCGCGGCGCGCGAGCAGCTGGCGCGGCTGGGCTACGCCAGCACCATCGACTACGTGGCCGCGATGGCCGAACTGGTGCACCGCGAAACCGGCCTGCTGCCCCACCTGAACCCGGGCAACCTGAGCGCAGCCGAGCTGGCCCAGCTGCGCCCGCTCGCGGCGTCGATGGGGCTGATGCTCGAATCGTCGGCCGAGCGGCTGAGCGAGCGCGGCGGGCCGCACTGGAAGTGCCCCGACAAGCTGCCGGCCACCCGCCTCGCGACGCTGGACGCGGCCGGCGCGGCCCAGGTGGCGATGACCAGCGGCATCCTGATCGGCATCGGCGAGACCCGCGCCGAGCGCGTGCACTCGCTGCTGGCGCTGCGCGAACTGCACGAGCGCCACGGCCACATCCAGGAAGTGATCGTGCAGAACTTCCGCGCCAAGCCCGGCACGCGCATGGCGCACGCGCCCGAGCCGTCGCTGGACGAGCACGCCTGGAGCATCGCGATGGCGCGGCTGGTGTTCGGTGCCGCGATGTCGATCCAGGCGCCGCCGAACCTGCGCCCGGGCGAGCTGGCACCGCTGCTGCGTGCCGGCATCAACGACTGGGGCGGCGTGTCGCCGGTGACCATCGACCACGTCAACCCCGAGGCCGCATGGCCGCATCTGGACCAGCTCGAAGCGCAGACGCGCGCGGGCGGCCGGCAACTGGTCGAACGCCTGGCGCTGGTGCCCGCCTGCGTGCGCGACGCGGCGCGCTGGACCGACGCGGCGATGCGCAAGGCGGTGCTGCGGCTGGCCGACGCCGAAGGCTTCGCCCGGCCCGACACCTGGCTGGCCGGCACCGGCGCGGCGCCC
Organism: uncultured Rubrivivax sp.; assembly: GCA_964477985.1. GTDB lineage: Bacteria > Pseudomonadota > Gammaproteobacteria > Burkholderiales > Burkholderiaceae_C > Rubrivivax. Next base: position 7,259 of record CAYZGL010000030.1, read on the forward strand.
ACGCCCAGCCTGAGCGCTGCCGTGCTCGGCGCGCTGCGGCACGGCGCCACACCGGTTGCGCCGGCCACGCGCGAAGTGGCCGCGCTGCTGGCGCGCGCGCGCGACGGCCACGAGCTGGACGAAGCCGGCATCGTGCAGCTGTTCGCCGCGCGCGACGCCGACTTCCAGGCCGTGGTGCGCTCGGCCGACGCGCTGCGCGCCGAGGTGGTCGGCGACACCGTGACCTTCGTGCGCAACTGCAACATCAACTACACCAACATCTGCCAGCACCGCTGCGGCTTTTGTGCCTTCGCCAAGAGCCGCAGCGCGCACAGCCTGCGCGGCCCGGCCTACAAGCTCGAAGCCGGCGAAGTCGCCGAACGCGCGCTGCAGGCCTGGGCGGCCGGTGCCGGCGAAGTCTGCATGCAAGGCGGCATCCACCCGCACTACACCGGGCAGACCTACCTGGACCTGGTTGCCGCGGTGAAGGCCGCGGTGCCGGGCATGCACGTGCACGCGTTCTCGCCGCTGGAAATCCTGCACGGCGCGCGCACGCTGGGCCTGTCCACCGCGCAGTTCCTGGCGCGGCTGCGCGACGCCGGCCTGGCCACGCTGCCGGGCACGGCGGCCGAGATCCTCGACGACGAGGTGCGCGCCGTGATCTGCCCCGACAAGCTGAACACCGAGGAATGGCTGCAGGTGATGCGCGACGCGCACGGCGTGGGCATCCGCAGCACCGCGACCATCATGTTCGGCCATGTCGAACGGCCCGAGCACTGGGCGCGGCACCTGCTGCGCATCCGCCGGCTGCAGGCCGAAACCGGCGGCTTCACCGAGCTGGTGCCGCTGCCTTTCGTGCACATGGAATCACCGCTGTGGCACAAGGGCGCGTCGCGTTCCGGCCCCACCTTGCGCGAGGCGCTGCTGATGCACGCGGTGGGCCGGCTGGTGCTGCACCCGCTGATCCCGAACATCCAGACCTCGTGGGTGAAGATGGCGCCCGAAGGCGCCGCGCTGTGCCTGCGCGCCGGTGCCAACGACCTGGGCGGCACCTTGATGTACGAATCGATCACGCGCGCCGCCGGCGGCGCCAACGGCCAGTTGCTCGACGAGAGCGACATGCGCCGCATCGCCGCCGGTGTCGGGCGGCCGCTGGCCGAGCGCACGACGCTGTATGCGCGCGCCGCCGCGCCCGGCAGCGAGCCTGCGGCACGCCCGCCGAGCCCGGCACTGCAGCGCGGCGTTCGCATCGCGCAGACAGCTGTGGCACAGGCCAAGGTCGAGACCACGACCCTCGATCGCTGAGCGCCGCCCCGGCCGCGTGCGTTCCCGCGCCGCAAGCGGGGCTGCATCACGACGGGTGGATCGACAGCGCTCAGGGCTCGTCGGGCGCGCGCACGGCGACCAGCACCACTTCGACCCTGCCGGCGCGCTCGCGGCGGCGCAACCACCACACCGCGCCCTTGCGCATCGCCCAGGACGGCGCGCCAGGCGCGTGCGCTTCCAGCGCCGCTGCGCCGCTGCCGCGCAAAGCGGCGCCGCCGGCGGCTGCCCCGGCCATCAGCCACGCCGCGGCGGCGCCCAGCGTGGGCTGGTGGCCGACGATCAGCACCGGCGTGCGCCGCTCGGGCCAGCCCGCCAGCGCGAGCAGCGCGTGCACGTCGCCGCCCGGCCCCAGCGCATCGCGCGTGTGGAATTTGCGGCCCAGCGAACGCGCGGTCTGCTGGCAGCGCAGCGCCGGGCTGACCAGCACACGCGTGCGTTCGGGCAACGCCCGCTGCAGCCACTCGGCGATGCGCGCCGCGTGCCTGGCGCCCTTCGGCGACAACGGGCGTTGCAGGTCCAGCACCGCGTCGTCCAGCGGGTTGCCCGCATCGGCGTGGCGCCAAAGGATCAGGTCCATTCCAGGTCCATCGGTTCAGAGCCTGTGAGGTGTTCCGGCGCGCCCGAGCGGGCGTCCGAAACGGGGTCGATCTAGGCGCAAAGCGCAGCCATAGCCCGAGCTATGGCGAGCATTTGCAACGACGAGCGGCGCCGCTTCGGGCGCATGAGCGGGTGTGGCGGAAGGCTTCACAGGCTCTCACTCCACGCGGGGGTCGTAGCGGCGCATCAGCGCTTGCTGCGCGCTGACGCCGGCCTCGCCGACGCGGCGGTACTGGCCGTCGGCCGCCAGTGACCACGCATCCAGCGTGTCGTGCAGGTACGGCACCAGGCATTCGTCGATCACGCGCTGGCGCAGCGCGCGCTCGCGCACCGGCCACGCCAACTCGATGCGGCCGAACATGTTGCGCGTCATCCAGTCGGCGCTGCTCAGGTACAGCACCTCGTCGTCGCCGCCGCGGCCCCAGCGGAAATACAGCACGCGCGTGTGCTCGAGAAAGCGCCCGACCACCGAGCGCACGCGGATGCGCTCGGTCAGCCCCGGCACGCCGGCGGGCAGCAAGCAGGCGCCGCGCACGATCAGGTCGATCTGCGCGCCGGCCGCGCCGGCCGCCACCAGCGCATGGATCAGCGCCGGGTCGGTCAGCGCATTCATCTTCGCGACGATGCGCGCCGGCGCACGCCGCCGCGCCGCCTGCTCGACCTGGCCGATGTGCGCGATCAGCCGCCGATGCAGCACGAATGGCGCGCTCACCAGATGCCGCGGCGGCTTCAGCTTGATCTGGCTGGCCAGCTGCAGGAACACGGCGTCGGCGTCCAGCGTGAGCCCGGCGTCGCTGGTCAGGTAGCCGACGTCGGTGTACAGCGCGGCCGTGCGCGGGTTGTAGTTGCCGGTGGACAGGTGCAGGTAGCGGCGCAGCCGGCCCGGCGACGCACGGCCCTTGCCCTGCGGGCCCTCGCGCCGGGTCACCAGCAGCAGCTTGGCATGCGTCTTCAGCCCGACGATGCCGTACACCACCTGCGCGCCCACGGCCTCGAGCCGCTCGGCCCAGTTGATGTTGGCCTCCTCGTCGAAGCGCGCCTTCAGCTCGACCACGCAGGTCACTTCCTTGCCGCGGCGCACCGCCTCGATCAGCAGTTCCATCAGCACCGACTTCGCGCCGGTGCGGTAGATGGTCTGCTTGATCGCCAGCACCTCGGGGTCGTCGACCGCCTCGCGCAGGAACTGCACCACCGGGTCGAAGCTCTCGAAGGGATGGTGCAGCAGCAGGTCGCCCTGGCGCAGCGCGTCGAAGATCGACACCCCCGGCGGCAGCCGCTGCGCCGGCCAGGCCGGCTCGAACGGTGCGAAGCGCAGCGCGTCGGCGCTGGCCAGGTCGATCAGCTGCGACAGCGGGCCGAGGTTGACCGGCCCGTCGACGCGAAACAGCATGTCCTCGCCCAGGCCGAACTGCGCCAGCAGGAACTGCGACAGCTGCGGCGGGCAGGTCTGCACCACCTCGAGCCGCAGCGCCTGGCCGTAGTGGCGCGTGGACAACCCGGTGCGCAGCGCCTGGCGCAGGTTGGTGACCTCGTCCTCGTCGACGTCCAGGTCGGAATCGCGCGTCACGCGGAACTGCGAGAACGCCTCCACCGTGCGCCCGGGGAACAACTCGCCCAGGTGCGCGCGGATCACGCTGGTCAGCAGCACGTAGGCCTGCTTGCCGTGGGCGAGCGCGTCGGGCAGGCGGATCACGCGCGGCAGTGCGCGCGGCACCTTGACGATGGCGATCAGGTTGCTGCGGCCGAAGGCGTCGCGCCCGCCGAGCCGGCAGATGAAGTTCAGCGACTTGTTGGCGATCTGCGGAAACGGATGCGACGGGTCCAGCCCCACCGGCACCAGCAGCGGGCGCACCTGCTGCGCGAAGAAGCGCGCCACCCACTTGCGCTGCGCGGCGTCGCGCGCGGCGTGGTTCAGCACCACCAGGCCGTGGTGCTGCAGTGCCGGCATCACCTCGTGGTTGAACACGCGGTACTGCGCGTCGACCAGCGCGTGCGCCGCGGCCGACACCGCGCGCACGTCGGCGTGGGACACCTCGGCGTGCGCCGAGCGCGAGGCCTCCAGGTAGTCGGCGAAGCGCACCTCGAAGAACTCGTCCAGGTTCGAGCTGACGATGGTGATGTAGCGCAGCCGCTCCAGCAGCGGCACGTCGGCGCGCTGCGCCTGCGCCAGCACGCGGCGGTTGAAGTCGAGGATCGCGCTTTCGCGGTTGATCAGCTTGAACACCGGTGCCGCCGGCGCTGCCGGTGCCGCGGCCGGCAGCTTCGCGCCCGTGGCGCCGCGGTCGTCGATCATCGACCCATTTTAGGATGGGCCCCGGTCGGCGCCGCACACGCCGGCACCGCCGCACACATCGCGGCGGGCGGTGTCTTCAGCGGCAGGGGCCGCGCGGCGCCGCGCCGGCGGCGCTGCGCGCTGGCGCCCATTCAGGCTGCGGCGGCCGCGGCCCCATCCGCCTGCGCCTTGCGCACCACCGCCTTGGCCTTGCGCACCACGGTCTTCTGCGCCGCCGCGGCCTGGGCCGCGGCCTTGTCTGCGACGGCCTTGCCGGGGCTCGTGGCGGTGCCCTTGCCGGGGCCCTTGCCGGTGCGCTTGCCGGCGCTGCGGGTCGCGGCCTGCTTCACGCTCTTGGCCTGCCGGGCGGCGGCCTTGGCTTGCCTGGCGACGGCGCTGGCCACCGCCGGCTGGCGCGACACGCGCTGCATCAGCTTGCTCGAACCCGACTCGATGCGCTCGGCGAACTGGCTCACCACGGCGGCGGCGGGCATCGCCACGCGGCTGATCGCCTCGAGCGCACCGAGCTGGGTCGCCTGGTCGAAGCGCTCGGCATTCGCGGCGATGCGCTCCACGCCCTTGTGCGCCAGATCGACCGCGGCGTCGACCGCGCTGGTGGCGCGCTCGCTGCCGTAGTGCAGACTCTTGACGCAGTAGCCGCTCCAGCGCTGCTGGGTGTGCACCAGGTTGCTGCGCAGGCCGTCCCGAAGGCCCGCCGCGCCGCGGTGGACCACCCCCTCGAAGCGCTGGTCGACGAAGCCGATCATGCGCTCGCCACCGGCGCGGTACACACCGATCACGTTGCGCGCGGTATTGCCGTACGAGTCGATCACGCTCGCGGCGACGCTGGACAGGTTCTTGTTGCTCAACACGTTCTCCTTGCGGGTTGGGGTCACTGGCCGTTGGCACCGCAGTGCATCGGGCATGGCTTCACTGTGCCGGCAAGGTGTAGGGGGCGCACCCCAATTCAGGGCTTTTTTCCTAGGGTGGGCGCTCTACTCGGGCGGTGGTGCTACGGCAGCAGTGGTCGACTGCTGACCAGCATCGGCCGGCGCACTAGCGGCGCGCAACGCCGCTCCAGCAGGCGATGCTCCAGCTCGGCCGGCGCGCCAGCGCCTGCACGGTCGCGTCGTCGAACAGGTCGGCGGCGTAGTTGCGCAGCCAGCAAAGCGCCTCGGGTTGTCGCAGGCCGTACGCGTCGAGCATCTGCTGCGCATGGTGGTCGGCGCGTTCGGACAACGATGCCGGTGCTGCGCCGGGCGGCGCCGCCGCCGATGCCTTCGCCGAGGGACTCGCGGCAGGCTGCGGCTGCGGCAGCTCGATCAGCAGCCAGGCCTGCCGCGTCAGCAACCACAGGGCGGCCGCGTCGGCGTCGGCCTGGACGCGCGCCTTCACCGCAGGGCTGCGCAGGTCGTCGGGCGTCAGCGCCTTGCAGGCCTCGGGCGCCTGCCCCGATTCCACCCACGCGCTCAGGCGCGGCCAGGCCTGCAGCGGCCGCGACGGGAACTTGGCACGTTCGCGGTTGTGCTGCACCACCGCCATCACCTCGTCCTCGTAGCTGCTCAGGCAGGCCGCGCTGTCGGCCACCAGCGCCGACACCGCCTCGGCGCGCAACAGTTCGTCCAGCAGCATCAGCCAGCCGGCGCTGACGACCAGGGTCGAACCCTCGAGCCGCCGTTGCACGCGCAGCAAGGGCAACGGCGTCGGCGCGACGACGACGCGCAGCTCGCGCACCAGCGCCGCGTGCGGCTCCATGTCGGGGTGCTTGACCACCGCCTTGCGCCAGCCTTCGACGGCGGCGGCGAAGCGTTGCTGCAGGCGCTGTGAATCGCTGCGCGGCATGGCCGCGGCTGGGCTGTCGGCCGCCATCGCACCGGCCATCGCACCCGCCATCGCCAGGCTCAGCAGCGCGGCGGCAAGCCGCGCCGGCCCGCGGCGGCGGCACGATGCCGGCTTCGACGTTGGTTTCATCGTTCCACCGCCATCGATCCGGGTTCGTAGCGATCGAGCGCGCCCTCGCCGCACGAGGCGATCCATTGTTCGTGCAGGTAGTTCGGCAGCAGGCCCGCCACCGGCTGCGTGCGCGAACGCCCCTGAGCGCACTGCAGCTGCACCGCCACCGGCAAATAGCAGCGGCCCAGCTTGTCGTCCAACGCCAGCAGCAGCACGCGCCCGGGCGCCAGCGCATCGGGCCGCGCCGCAGCGCTGGCGAACACCACCTTGCCGGATCCGTCGGGCTCGGTCGGGTTGAGCACGATGCGTTGCAGCGGCAGCGGCGACGCGCCTTCGTTCAGCAGCGCAAGGTAGATGGTCGGGTTGGCCTGCTCGGCCTTGTCCAGATACCAAGCGGCGCGAAACGGCGGGCACGGCGGCTGCGCGCAGCCGGCGGCGAGCAACATGCCGCTTGCCAGCGTCACGCCCAAGGCGCGCGAGCTTACAAGCGCGAACCGGTGCAGCGTCGTCGGTCGTACGCGGGGCGTCATCGCGTGCCCCCGTCCTGCCCGCGCACGTTGCGGCGCGGGGCGATGTTCTCGACCGCCGTCTGCAGATTGCTCAGCGCCGTGGCCAGGGCCGGGTCGGCCGGCAGCTTCTTTTCGATCGCGGCGAGTGTGGCCTGCAGTTTGTCCACTGCACCGGTCAGGCCGGGATCGTCGGGCCGCGGCGGGCCGCCCGGCGCATTGACGCGGATGCGTTGGCTGAGCAGCTCGACCTGCGTGCGCAGGTCGCCGATCCCCTTGACCAGCGCCGGGTCGAGCGCGACGGTGATCGGCTGCGGCGGCTGCGGCGGCTGCGGCGGAAACTTCAGCTCTTCGAAGCGCTTGGTCGCGGCGAACAGCCGCTCGGCGGCATCGCTCAAGTGCTTGGCCGGGTCGATCAGCGCCGAGCCGTCGGCGCTGACGCGGATGCCGCCGCTCAGCAGCACACGGTCGGCGTCGTTGATTTGCAGCGCGGCGGCATCCAGGCGCAGGTTCAGCCCTTTTTCCAGCAGCGCGCGGTCCTTGTCCGACAGCCGCAGCTCGGTGGGCGCCAGCGCCACCGTGCCGACGACGCCGATGGTCAGCGCGCCGGCCAGCACGCCGGCGGTGCCGAGCGACCCGAGCAGGCCGCCGAGGCCACCGCCGCCGGCCGCAGCGCTGCGCTTGGCAGCGTCGGGCTCGGGCTCGGACTGCTTCGCGGTGGCTGCCGCGCCCGCGGCAGCGGCGGGTCGCATCGCCGCCGCAGCGGCTTGATTCACTGCACCCGGCAAGTCCTTGTCCAGCACCGCCTTGGCCGTGGTGTAGCCCAGCAGCCGGTAGCTCTCGAACTGCTGTTCGTCGAAGAACTGGTCGGCCGTGCTCTGGTGCGGGAAGCGCGCCGGGTCGTCGGCCGCGCTGCCTTCGGGTGCGCTGGCCTCGGCGTAGGCGCTCAGCTCGGGCGGGTCCTGCGGGCGCAGCAGGCGCGGCTTGAGCACGATCAGCTTGCCGTCGTGGCGCACGGCGTTGCCGTCGCGCGCCGAATAGCGGATCGGCGCCTCGATGTGGCGCAGCGGCGCGCCGTCGCGCCCCGGCCCCGGCAGCACCGCCGGCAGCTCGATCGGGATGCCCAGGTCGACGCGGATCTTGCGCACCACATCGAGCAGGTCGCCCCACTGGAAGCGCCCGTCGCAGGTGGCGTCGACCGCGACGATGCGGCGGCAGCGCCGGCGCACCATCTCGTAGATGCCCAGGTTGTCGAAGTGGCCGCCGTCGGACAGGTAGACGAAGCGGCCGTCGGTGCCGGTGCGGCCGGTGGCTTCGGCGACGGCCACGTCCAGGCCCGCCCAGGGTTGTTTGTCGCTCCAGCAGCGTTGGCCCTTCGCTCCCGGGTTGGCTGCCCACCAGCCCAGGCGCACGTTGAACAGCGCCATCACCAAGGTCACCGGCGCCGAGCTGTGGTAGCCCATGTTCGGCGACGCCGCGGCGCCCGAGATCGTCATCGCGCGCCCGAGCGACATGCCGCCCAGATAGCGGCCGGTCGGCCTGAAGCCCACCGCCGCGGCGCCGCAATGCCGCGGCGTGGCGATGAACGGCGCGGCCTTGCGCTGCTGCCAGTCGAGCTGGTCGGGCTGCACGCTGACCACGTTCAGCGCGATGCCGATCACCGGATACAGCCGCGGCCGGCCGTCGGCGCCGCGCAGCGGCTGCTCGAACCCGGCCAGCGGCGGGTTGTCGGCCGCATCGAAGCCGGTGAACCAGTGCGGCCTGCGCAGCGCGCGCCCCGCGCCGAGGTAGGCGCGCACCAGCCGGTTGCCGTACATGCCGTGCAGCGAGAACACGTTCACGCCCATCAACAGCGCCAGCACGATCGACAGGCCCCACAGCGCGGCCCAAACGGCGAGCAGCATCGGCGCGGCGCCCTCGAGCAGCACGTGGCGATACACCTGCGCCGGCGCCGACAGGCCGGCGCCGCCGGCGGGCTCGTCGACCACGCCGGCCAGCGCGGCGGCGGCCGGCGCAGCGGCGGCCGTCGTGGCGGCCGTCGTGGCGGACGTTGTGGCGGCCGTTGTGGCAGCCGCTTTGGCCGCGCTGTCGTACTCGGCGCGCAGCCGCTGCTGCTCGCGCAGGAACTCGGTCTGCGCGTGCAGGTCCGCGGCGCACAGCGGGCGCGTCCAGGCCCAGCCGTGGCAGGCGTCGAGCAGCGCGCTCCACCCCAGCGACAGCGCCAGCAGCGTGGCCACGACGACGGCGATGGCCATGGCGTCGAGCAGCTTGATGCGCAGCGCGCGCAGCACGCTCTTGGCCTTGCGCTGCAGCGCGGCGCCGTTGTCGCTCCAGTAGCCGATCAGGCTGGTGACGACGCCCAAGACGCCGCCGCCGACGCCGAACTGCAGCGCCGTGGTCCCGACCGCGCCGAGGGAGTCCAGCAGCGGCAGCGGCAGCCACACCACCAGCCCGAAGGCCAGCACCCACAGCAGCGAGAAGCGCAGCCAGTAGGCGGTGGCGCGGGCCCACCATTCGCGGTCGTGCTCGTCGGTCCAGCGGCCCATCAACCCGGCGTACAGCACCATCGCCAGCCAGAACGCGCCGGTCATCGCCGGCACCGCGAAGGTGGCGTACAGCAGCCGCTGGGTGCCGGCGTCGGCGCTGGCCGAGGGCACCGCGCCCAGCTGCGACAACGCCACCGACGCCAGCGCGCCGCCGAAGGCGCCGACGAGCAGGATGACGAACACGCCGCCAGGGTTGCTGGTGCGCTTGGGCAGGCCGCGCCACAGGCGCCGCGGTATGCCCACCGCCACGCCCAGCAGGTGCGCGGCCGCGCCCGCCACTGCGAAGACCCACCAGTCGGTCTCGCGCAATGTGGCGATCCAGGCGCCGCCGAGGCTCAGCACGACGGCGGCGGCGACGATCGGCGCGAAGCAGTAGCGGCCAAAGCGGTTGCGCGGCTCGAGCGTGGCGGCCGCGCGCGCCGCGGCGGCCTGCCGCTGCGCCGGGCTGGGCGCGGTCGGCGTGGCCGGCGCGGCCGCCCCGCCGCCTTGTTGCGGCAGGTCGGCCACGACATAGGACACGCCCCAGACGATGGCGGCGAAGGCGGCGGCGACGAACACCCCGTAGGCGTAGGGAATGCTCGGCGCCAGGTCCGCCGCGCCGAGCAAGGCGACGTAGATCCGCGGCACGGCGACGATCGCCGCCAGCAGCGACAGCCACACCAGCGCATTCAGCAGCAGGTTGCGGATGAAGATCGCCGCCAGGCTGAAGGCGTCGCCCGACATGCCCCCGCTGGGGCTCAGGTAGTTGCTGAACGCGCGCAGCGGCGCCACCGGGTCCTTGCCCTCGCCGGCACTGCGCGCGGCGCCGGCGCACGCCGCGCCGCCGACGCTGCCCGAGCTTTGGCCGACGCGCTGCAGCCAGGCGTCGCTGCCGCCGACGCCGCCGTCCTTGGCGGCCTGGTGCAAGCCGTTGACCAGCCAGCTGCCGATGCAGCCGCCGCCGCTGACCGTGGACAGGTAATGAAAGTCCTTCAGCCGCCCGTGCTGCGCCAGCCACTGCAGCACGCCCAGGCAGAAGGTGGCGCTGCGGATGCCGCCGCCCGACAGGCACAGCGCATGCGGACGCTGTTCGTCGGGTTGCGCGTGCAACTCGGCCCACAGCCGGTCCAACGGCAGCGGCGGCAAGTCGGTCCAGCGCGGGCTGCCCAGCACGTGCGCGAGTTCGTCGCGCAGCACGTCTGCCGTGCTGAACGGCCCGTCGTCGAGCGTCGGCTCGTCGACGGGTTTCGTCTTGCGCTGCGCACCGCACGCCATCGCGTGCCTCCGCTGAGGCTGGTCACGGCCGTGAGTTGAACCGACTGTGGCGCCGCACGCATCCTCAGCCGTGATGAAGCGCGGGCCGGTCGTTCAAGGCGCTATCAGTGCGCCTGCTCCCAGTTCGGCCCGACGCCGACCTCGGCCAGCAGCGGCACCGACAGCTCGGCCACGCCGCTCATCAGCCGCGGCACGGCCTCGCGCGCCCAGGCCAGCTCGGCTTCGGGCACCTCGAACACCAGCTCGTCGTGCACCTGCATCACCATGCGGGTCGCGCGCTGCTCGGCGTCGAGCGCGCGCTGCACCGCGATCATCGCCAGCTTGATCAGGTCGGCCGCGCTGCCTTGCATCGGCGCGTTGATCGCCTGGCGCTCGGCGGCGCTGCGCCGCGGGCCGCTGCCGCCGCGGATTTCGCTCAGCACGATGCGCCGGCCGAACAGCGTGCTGACGTAGCCGAGTTCGGCGGCGCTGGCCTTGGTGGCCTCCATCCAGCGGCGCACGCCGGCAAAACGCGCGAAGTAGCGCTCGATGTAGTCGCGCGCGGCCTTGGCTTCTATGCCCAGCGCCTGCGCCAGGCCGAACGCGCCCATGCCGTAGATCAGCCCGAAGTTGATGGTCTTGGCATAGCGCCGCTGCTCGGGCCCGACCTCGGCCAGCGGCAACCCGAAGACCTCGGCCGCGGTGGCGCGGTGAATGTCCTCGCCGGCGGCGAAGGCGGCGCGCATGCCTTCGTCGCCGCTGATGTGCGCCATCAGCCGCAGCTCGATCTGCGAATAGTCGGCCGACATCAGCACATGCCCCGGCGGGGCGACGAAGGCTTCGCGCACGCGCCGGCCCTCGGGCGTGCGGATCGGGATGTTCTGCAGGTTCGGGTCGTTGCTGGCCAGCCGGCCGGTCACCGCCACCGCCTGCGCATAGTTGGTGTGCACGCGGCCGGTGGCGGGGTTGACCATCGCCGGCAGCTTGTCGGTGTAAGTGCCCTTGAGCTTGGCCAGGCTGCGGTGCTCGAGCATGCACTTGGGCAACGGGTGGTCCAGCGCCAGTTTTTCCAGTACCTCTTCGTCGGTGCTGGGCGCGCCGCTGGCGGTTTTCTTCTGCACCGGCAGGCCGAGCTTGCCGAACAGGATCTCGCCGATCTGCTTCGGGCTGCCCAGGTTGAACGGCTGGCCGGCCAGTGCGTAGGCCTGCTGCTCCAGCGCCAGCAGGCGCTCGCCCAGCTCGCGGCTTTGCAGCGCGAGCTGCGCCACGTCGATCAGCACGCCGTGGCGCTCGATGCGTTGCAGCAGCTCGAGCGTCGGCATCTCGAGCTGCTCGTAGACGTAGCGCAGCCCGGGCTCGGCTGCGAGCTGCGGCCACAGCGTGCGGTGCAGCTGCAGCGCCATCTCGCTGTCCTCGCCCGAATAGCGCGTGGCGCGTTCCAGGTCCACCTGCGCGAAGGGGATCTGGTGCACGCCCTTGCCGCACAGCTCTTCGTAGCTCAGGCCGCGGCGGCCGAGGTGGCGCTCGGCCAGGCTTTCCAGGCCGTGCGGCCGGTGCGCTTCGAGCACGTAGCTTTGCAGCAGCGTGTCGTGCTGCACGCCGCGCAGCGTGATGCCGTGGTTGGCCAGCACATGCCAGTCGTACTTCAGGTTCTGGCCGAGCTTGGCCCGCGCCGCATCTTCCAGCCAGGGGCGCAGCCGCTGCAGCACCTGGTCCAGCGGCAGCTGTTCGGGCACGCCGGGGTAGCTGTGCGCCAGCGGCACGTAGGCGGCCACGCCCGGCTCGGTGGCCAAGGAGATGCCGACGATATGCGCGCGCATCGCGTCCAGCGAATCGGTTTCGGTGTCCAGCGCCACCAGCTCGGCGGCTTCGATCTTGCGCAGCCAGTATTCGAAGCGCGGCCAGTCGAGCACGGTTTCGTAGTCGTGCGCCAGCACGCCAGGCGGCGCGGCGGCCATCGCCACGGCCGCAGGTGCGGCCGCCATCGGTGACGCCGCAGCTGCCGCCGCCATCGGTGACGCCGCCGGCGCGGCCGCCGGGCCCGCCGCGCCGCCGTTGCCGGGCGTGGCCGCAGCGTCTTCCAGCTCCTTGCGCCAGGTCCTGAAGCCGTAGCGCACGAAGAAGTCGAGCAGGCCCGTGCGGTCGACCTCGCGCAGCGCCAGCGCATCCAGCGCCGCCGGCGCGGGCCAGCCGGGCAGCTGCGCCGACAGGTCGCAGTCGCAGCGCACGGTCACCAGCTTGCGCGCGGTGGGCAGCCAGCCCAGCGCGCTGCGCAGGTTGTCGCCGGCGGCACCCTTGATCTGCGCAGCCGCGGCGATCACGCCGTCCAGCGAACCGTATTCGGCCAGCCACTTCAGCGCCGTCTTCGGCCCGACCTTGGCCACGCCGGGCACGTTGTCGACGCTGTCGCCGACCAGTGTCAGGTAGTCGACGATGCGCTCGGGCCCCACCCCGAACTTGGCCAGCACGCCGGCGGCGTCCAGCCGCTCGGGCGGCTTGGCCATGGTGTTGATCAGCGTGACCTGCGGCGCGACCAGCTGCGCCAGGTCCTTGTCGCCGGTGGAAATCAGCACCCTGTGGCCGCTGGCCGCGGCGGCGCGCGCCAGCGTGCCGATGGCGTCGTCGGCCTCGATGCCGGGCACCTCGAGCACCGGCCAGCCGAGCAGGCGCACCACCTCGTGGATCGGCGCGATCTGCTGCGCCAGCGCTTCGGGCATCGGCGCGCGCTGCGCCTTGTAGTCGGCGTACCAGTCGTCGCGGAAGGTCGGGCCCTTGGCGTCGAACACGCACACCGCGTGCTCGGCCGCATGGCGCTCGCGCAGCCATTTCATCATCGCGATCACGCCGTGCAGCGCGCCGGTGGGAAAGCCGTCCGGGCTGCGCAGATCGGGCAGCGCGTGGAAGGCGCGGTACAGGTAGCTGGAGCCGTCGACCAGCAGCATCGTCTTGTCGCTCATCGATGCATTGTCCGGCAGCCGGCGCGGCCGACGCCGGGCCGCCGCGGCGCCTGCCCCGGCGCAAGGCGCCGCCTAGAATGGGACGCATGAGAGCCGTGCTGCCCGTCCTGTGCTGGTGCCTGGGCCTGAGCTGCCAGGCGCAGCCGGTGGCGCCGGCCAGCGCGAGCGCGGCGCAGGCCGCGCCGCCGCAGGAGCCGGCCACGGCCAGCGTGCCGCAGCGCGGCGGCGAACCCAAGGTGCAGCACCTGGTCAGCGAGGACGAGCGCGTGCGCATCGAGGAGCTGCGCGTGCGCGGCATCACGCGCCGCCTGACGGTGCAACCCAAGCTGCCCGGCGTGCCGGCCTACGCGATCGGCCCCGACGCCGACGGGCGCGACAGCTCGCAGGACCGCCGCAGCGAAGGCCGCGCGCTGTGGCAGCTGCTGTCGTTCTGACGCGCGTTCGCGCATGGCCGTCTACACCGAGGTGAGCTTCGCGCAGGCCGACGCCTTCGTGCGCGCACTGGGGCGCGGGCGGCTGCGCAAGCTGCGCGGCATCGCCGCCGGCATCGAAAACACCAACTACTTCGCCACCAGCGATGCCGGCGAGTGGGTGCTGACGCTGTTCGAGCGGCTGGACCGCGAGCAGTTGCCGTTCTACCTGCGCTACATGCAGCACCTGGCGCGCCGCGGCCTGCCGGTGCCCGAGCCGCAGGCCGACGCGCACGGCAGCCTCCTGCACGGCTTGTGCGGCCGTCCGGCGGCGCTGCTGAACCGCCTGCCCGGGCGCCACATCGACACGCCGTCGGCCACGCACGTGGCGCAGCTGGGCGACATGCTGGCGCGCCTGCACCTTGCCGGCGCCGATTTCGAGCTGCGCCAGCCGCATCTGCGCGGCCTGGACTGGTGGGTCGCCACCACGCCCGAAGTGCTGCCCTTCGTCGACGAGGCGCGCGCGAGCCTGCTGCGCGAGGAACTGGCCTTCCAGCGCGAACTGGGCGCGTCGGCGGCGGCGCACGCGCTGCCGCGCGGCGCGATCCATGCCGACCTGTTCCGCGACAACGTGGTGTTCGAGCCGCTGCACGGCGCGGACCGGCTCAGCGGCATGTTCGACTTCTTCTTCGCCGGCGTCGACAGCTACCTGTTCGACCTGGCGGTGTGCCTGAACGACTGGTGCATCGACCAGGCCAGCGGCCGGCTGCTCGAGGAGCGCGCCGCGCTCTTGTGCGGCGCCTACCAGGCTGTGCGCCCCATGAGCAGCGCCGAGCTGCGGCTGATGCCGGCGCTGCGCCGGGCCGCGGCGCTGCGCTTCTGGCTGTCGCGGCTGTGGGACCTGCACCTGCCGCGCGCGGCCGCGTTGCTGCAGCCCAAGGATCCGCAACACTTCGAGCGCGTGCTGCGCGGCAGCATCGAGCGGCCCTGGCACCCGTTGCAATGACCCGTCCGCCCAATTCGCCGCGCCCTCGGCGCTGAACCGACCGACATGGCCCTTTCGATCCGACAAGCCACCCCGGCCGACGGCGTGCAGTGGGTGCGCGCGGCCTTCGTGCTGTTCGCGCGCCGCGCCTTGCCCTTCACCGGCATGTTCGTCGGCTTCCTGGTGGCGGCGCTGCTGGCCGCGGTGCTGCCGGTGGTCGGCGGCGTGCTGATGCTGATGGCGCTGCCGCTGCTGACGCTGGGTTTCATGCTGGCCAGCCGCGCCGCGCGCAAGGACGCGCCGGTGCATCCGGGGCTGTTCATCGAGCCGCTGCGCAGCGGCCGGGTGCAGCGCAATGCGCTGCTGACGCTGTGCGCCGCGTATGCGCTGGCCACGGTGCTGATCATGAGCTTCAGCGACTGGATCGACGGCGGCACGTTCGAGCGGCTGCAACGGCTGCTGGCGCAAGGCGACGAGGCGCACGCCGAGCTGGACGCGCTGCTCGCCGACCCCCGGCTGACCTGGGGCCTGCTCACGCGCTTCGGCCTGGCGGCCTTGCTGTCGGTGCCGTTCTGGCATGCGCCCGCACTGGTGTACTGGCAAGGCCAGAGCACCGCGCAGGCGCTGTTTTCGAGCACGCTGGCGGTGTGGCGCTGCCGCGGCGCCTTCTTCGCCTACTCGCTGGCCTGGGCCGCGCTGATCGCCTTCGCCGGCACCTTGCTCGGCGTGCTGTTCGCGCTGTTCGGCGCGCGCCAGCTCGCCGGCGTGGTGGCGATGCCGGCCGGCCTGCTGTTCTCCACCGTGTTCTACGTGTCGCTGCTGTTCACCTACGAGGGCTGCTTCAGCGAAGACGGCGCCGCGGCGCAGCTCGAAGCGGCCTGAGCCGGGCACAGCCGCGGCGCCGGCCTGCCGCATGGGGTGGGCCGGCTCAGGTCGTAACGATCCAGCCTTCCAGCGCGTCGACCGCAGCCGGCAGCCCGCAGCGCGGCCGGCCCGCGGCCCAGGCCGCCTGCACCAGGCACAGCACCGCGTCCAGCAGGTCGCCGCTGGCGTCGTCCAGCAACCGCGCGCGCTGCGCGGCCGACAACTGCAGCCGCAGGCCCAGCCGCCGGCTGCCGTGCTGCAGCGCGCAGACCATGTCGTCGCGGGCGCGGCGCCGCGCGGCGCTGGCGTCGTTCTTGTACGAACGCCGGCCGATCAGCTCCACCGCCAGCAGCCGCGGGTAGGCCTCCACGGCCGTGCGCTGCAGGTCGCCGTCGCGCAGGCCCGGCAGGTGCACATCGGCCGCCACCAGGCGGTGCAGGCCCTCGAAATACATGAAGGCCACCGGCACGAAGCGCGTTTGCAGCGGGCTGGTCGAGGTGATGCCCGGCACGGCACGGTCGGTATGGCGGTGCGGCAAGCGCTGGCCGGCAGCGCAGCGCGGCGCGTTCCACGCATCGACCAGCCGGCGCAGCTCGATGCGGCTGGCACAGCGCCGGCGCAGCGCGCCGATCACCGCACCGCTGTCGGCGCCGAGCTGCATCGACTCGACGAACTCGCGCGGCAAGCCGAAGGGGAAGTCGAAGGCGCCCAGCCAGGGCCCCGGCGCGGCCAGCATCGCCTCGAATGCGGCGAAGGACTCGACGGCCTGCAGCGCGGCCAGATGCACCACGCCGCCGTGGCGCCGGCCGTGCGCCACGGTGATCGGCTTGCGGCGCGACGGCGCGCTGGTGAAGTCCACGCCCAGCAACGCGGTCGAAGGCGTTGTCTGCATGCCTGGAGCCATGCATCGATTGTGCGTGGCCGCTACAGTGCCGACGATGCAATGCAACCCGGTGCTGGTCGAAGCCTGGCGCGGCGGCAGCGTCGAATCGGCGCACCGCGGCGCCTTCGCGGTGGTGGATGCCGCTGGCGCGCTGGTCTGCGCATTGGGCGACGTCGAACGGCCGGTATTCCCGCGTTCGGCGGTCAAGCTGCTGCAGGCGCTGCCGCTGGTGGCCAGCGGTGCCGCCGATGCGCTGCGCTTGAGCGACGAGGAGCTGGCGCTGGCCTGCGCGTCGCACAACGGCGAACCGGCGCACGTGGCCGCCGCGGCGGCCATGCTGGCCAAGGCCGGCGTCGATGCCACGGTGCTCGAATGCGGCGCGCACTGGCCTTACCACGAGGCGCTGCAGCGCCAGATGGCTGCACGCGGCGAGACTCCGACGCCGCTGCACAACAACTGCTCGGGCAAACATGCCGGCTTCGTCTGCCTGGGCTGCGTGCTGGCGCGCGGCGGTGCCGGCGCGGCGGCACCGCCAACGCTGCGCGAGTTCGCCGCCGGCTACGTGCGCGCCGAGCACCCGCTGATGCGCGAGATCACGCAGGCGTTGCAGGCGGCCACCGGCTGCGACCTGCGCCACGCGCCGCAGGGCACCGACGGCTGCTCGATCCCCACCTACGGCATCGCGTTGCGCCACCTTGCGCTGGCCTTCGCGCGCGTGGCCACGGGCGTCGGCCTGGACGGCGACCACGCACGCGCGGCGCGCCGCCTGCGCCAGGCGGTGGCCAAGGCGCCGTTCATGGTCGCGGGCAGCGGCCGCTTCGACACCCGCGTGATGCAGCGCCTGGGCGAACGCGTGTGCTGCAAGGTCGGCGCCGAAGGCATGTACTGCGCGGCCCTGCCCGAGCGCGGCCTCGGCGTGGCCTTGAAGATCGACGACGGCAACAACGCGCGCGCCGCGGAGGTGGTGATGGCCGCGCTGATCGAGCGCTTCGTGACGCTCGACCGCGCCGAGGCCGGCTGGCTGCACGGCTTCAGCGAGCTGGGCCTGCGCAACTGGAACGGCATCCCTGTCGGCCGGCTGGCCGCCAGCACAGGGTTGCGCGAGGGCCTGTCGCGCGCCTGAACCCGAAACGCGCAGCCGGCCTCACCGTGCGCGGCCCGTGCCGAGGCACGCGGCAGCGCGGCCCGCGCGCCGCTCAAGGCATCATCGCCTGCGCCGCGCGCACCTCCACCCGCACCGCTTCGGTCAGCTCGGCCTTCAGCGCGGCAAAAGCCGGCGTGGTCTTCACCGAGTAGTGGCGCGGGTGCGCCAGCGGCACCTCGCGGTCGAGCTTGATGCGCCCGGGGCGCGCGCTCATCACGATGACGC
>CAYZGL010000031.1:0-24747 GCA_964477985.1 uncultured Rubrivivax sp.
CCTGGTGGTAGTCGCCGAGCTGGATCAGCTCGTGCGCCAGGTTGCAGTACAGCACGACGTCGAAGCCGCGGCTCTTGCCGCGCCCGGCCTCGTGCAGCGCCTGGTACATGTAGGCGAAGGCCGGCTGCGATTCGCCCAGCTCGGAGTAGCAGCCGGCGATGGTCGCCAGCAGCATGCCGCGCTTGTCGTGTTCGAGGATGCGCAGGCCCTCGTCGCGCAGCGGCAGCACGCGCTCGAGCGACGCGCGGAACTGCCCGTCGCGCCAGCCGCAGCGCGCGATGCCGACTTCGGTCATCAGCTGGCCGGCGCGGTCGTGCTGCGCGGTAAAGCACTGCTGCGCCAGGACCAGCTCGCGCATCGCTTCCTGCGGCGTCGCGTACCAGATCAGATGGAAGCCGCGCGTCAAGCGCGCCCAGCCTTGCGCGCGCACGTCGCCGCGGCGCAGCGCGCGCTCGAAGGCCTGGTCGGCGGCGGCGATGCAGCGCTGCGAATCGCTGTACAGTGCCCGCCACGCGCCTTGCGCCAGCGCCAGCGCTGCCGAGCGGGTGGGCCGAGGGTGCTGCACCGTCATGCCGGCATTGTGGGCCAGCCCCGATGACGTCCGCATCACACCTTCGGGGGAAAAACGCCGATCGGTGCCATGCGCGTATCCGACCAACGCTCGAGCGGCTCGATGCCGCTGACGCTGCAGCGCGCAGCACGAATTCAGGGCCGCAGGAACTCGGGGCGGATCGTGCTGGCGTCGCGGAACTGCGGCTGGATCTGGCTTTCGGGTGTGGGCGGCGGCAGCCGCCGCACATAACCCCAGGGGCTGCCGCTGCCACCCCAGAGGTCGGACTCGGCGGGCGTCGACGGCGGCGGCGGCGGTGCAGGACGCACGCGGTGGCGGCGTTCGTCCCACCACGGCGGCAGGCAGTTGAGATAAAGGCCGCAGGCACCCGGGTACCACGGCATCGGCGCGACCATCGGATAGCCGGGAAAGACCCCAGGCCAGAACACACCGGCCTGTACCGCGACCGTGCCCGACGCCGTGGCAGCCGCGCCAGCGAGCGCAGCACCCAGCGCCAGCGCCGCACGCGCCGCAAGGCGCCTCATGGGCTGAGCCCGCCCGCGATGGCCGCCCCCAGCCGCTGGCGCGCCCGCCGGTCGCGCACATGCACGTACACCTGCACCAGTGCGGTCAGCGACAGGATCGCCAGCAGCGGGTAGACCACATACAGCGGCGTGCGCCGCAGGCAGGCGGTGCCCGAGCACAGCTCACCGGCCTTCATGCCCAGCTCGTAGATCAGGTACAGGTTCCAGGCCGCCGCGCACAGCCACGCGGTGGTCGAGCCGCTCCACAGCGCCAGCGCGGCGAAGCCCAGCAGCGGCACGGCGATCAGCAGCGGCTGGTTGACGAACAGGTAGAGGAACTCGGGCAGGTCGTTCATCGCGTCATGGCAAGGCTGGGGGTGTGGTGTGGGCCACCACGCGCCAGGCGCGGTGCCGGTGGCGATCGTAGCCCCGGCGCGGCATGCGCTGCACGCGGCGGCTGCCTTCAACCTGCAGGCCGCAGCGCCAACTTGTACCGGGCTGCAGCGGCGCGGGGCGGCACGCTGCCCCTAAGCTGCCGGCCCATGCGACACCCGCCACACGACGACTTCGGCATCATCATCAACGACGCGCAGCACTGCCGCGTCTGGCCCACGCACGAGAAGCCGCCGCAGGGCTGGCGCTTCACCGGGCCGCGCGGCAGCAAGGCGGCGATGCAGTCGCGCGTCGACCAGCAGTTCGTCCCCACCGCGCCGGCGCTGCCGCTGGAACTGGACGCCCGCTACCTCGGCGCCGCCTGGGCCGCCGCCGAGTTCGACGATTGAGCCTGCGCGTCGCGGCCGAAGGTCTGCCGCCTGCGCCGCTGCCGGAACTCCATAGAATCGCGCCCCCATGCGCCGTTTCGCCGCCCTCTTGCTGTTGTGCGTGTTCTCGCTGCAGGCCTGCTGGGCCGTGGCGGCGAGCTACTGCCAGCACGAAAGTGCGCCCGTCGCGGCCCACCTCGGCCACCACGCGCACGCGCACCAGGCCGACGACGCCAAGGCCGACGCGGGCCCGGGTGGGTCCGGCGCGTCCGGCACGCCCGCCGCCGATCTGGACTGCCACGCCTGCCACGCCCACCATGCCAGCGTGACACCCGCGCCGCCCGCATTCGCTGCCGCGCCTGCGGCTTTGCCGCCGCCGCCGTGGGTGGCCGGCGCGCTGCCCGCGCCGCCCGCGGCGCGCGTCGAACGCCCCAACTGGCAAGACCTCGCCTGAACGGCGAGGCCTGCCTCGCGGCCCCCGACGGGCCCGACCATCGCCATGCGCTGCCATGCGCCGCCGCGCGCGCCGCACGGCGTGCCGGGCAGCGCGCGCGCCTCGCCGATTCCTCCCATGTGTCCCCCCATGTGGTTTGCCCTCGGAGAATCGGATGTTTCGCAGTCCCCGCAACCGCGCCGGCGCCGTGGCGCTGGCGGCGCTTGCCGCGCGGGTCCCGGCGCTGATCCCGGCGCTGATCCCGGCGGTCGCGCCGGCGCAGCCGTCGGCGCGCGACGGCGCCACGCTGCCGCAGGCCTTCGATGCGGCCTGGCAGCGCCAGCCCGAAGCCGCGTCGCAGGCGGCGCGGCGCCAGGCCGCCGAGGCGGCGCGGCGCGCCGCGTCGAGCTGGCTGTCCGACGCACCGGCGCTGGACATCGCGGCCAAGTCCGACCGGCTCAGCGGCAACGACGGCCTGCGCGAGTACGACCTGGCGCTGTCGGCGCCGCTGTGGCTGCCCGGTGAACGCGCACGCGCCGGCGCCCTGGCCGAAGCCGAAGACGCCGCGCTGGACACGAAGCTGCAGGCCAGCCGGCTGCGCCTGGCCGCCACCGTGCGCGAGGCCTGGTGGGCCGCGCAGCTCGCCCGCGCCGACGAGACCTTGGCGCGCGCGCGGCTGGCCAACGCGCAGCAGCTGGCCGACGATACCCAGCGGCGCGTGCGCGCCGGCGAGCTGGCGCGCGCCGACCGGGCGCAGGCCGACGGCGCGCTGGCGCAGGCCGAAGGCGTGCTGGCCGAGGCCTCGGCCGCCGCCAGCGCCAGCGCACTGGCGCTGCGCGCGCTCACCGGCGCGGCCGCCGCCGACATCGGCGCGCCGCAGCCGGAACCCAGCCCGGCCGCCGCGCCCGCCGCCGACCCCGGCGCCGCGCACCCTGCGCTGAGCGAGCTGCGCTCGCGTGCCGCGGTGGGCGAACGTGCGGCCGAGCTGGCGGCGACGCGCAGCCGCGCCAACCCCGAACTGCTGCTGGGCACGCAGCGCGAGCGCGACCAGTACGGCCAGCCGTACCACCAAAGCCTGATCGTGGGCATCCGCATCCCCTTCGGCGGCGGCGACCGTGCCGAAGCGAAGGCCGCCAGTGCGCGCGCCGACGCACTCGAAGCGCAAGGCCAGCTCGCCGTCGAGCGCGAGCGGCTGGGCGCCGAGATCGAAGCGGCACGATCGCGCGTGGCCGCGGCGCAAGCGCGGCTGGCCGCTGCCGACAAGCAGTCGCAGCTGGCCGGCCAGGTGCGCGGCTTCTACGACAGGGCCTTCAAGCTCGGCGAGGCCGACCTGCCGACGCGGCTGCGCGTCGAGCTGGACGCGGTGGCGGCCGAACGCCAGGCGGCGCGCCTGCGCATCGAAGCCGCCGCCGCGGTGTCGGCATGGCGCCAGGCCCTCGGGCTGCTGCCGCAGTGAGCGGCCCTTCCATTCACTCTCTTGGTTCCCCCCCCGATGAAGCATCCTTTCCCCTGCGCCCTGGCGGGCCTTGCGCTCGCCGCGGGCCTGGCGGCCGCGCCGGCCCTGGCCGAGGACGGCCACGACCCTGCGCAACAAGCCGCCGCCGCCGCGCTGCCGCGTTTTGCCGCCCGCTCCGACGCCTTCGAGCTGGTCGGTGTGCTCGACGGCAAACGCCTGACGCTGTACCTGGACCACGCCGCCGACAACACACCGGTGGACGACGCCACGCTCGAAGTCGAACTCGGCGGGCGCAAGCTCGCCGTGCAGCGGCACGGTGCCGGCGAGTTCGAAGCCGAGCTGGCCGAAGCGCCGGGCGAGGGCGTGATCCACGTCAGCGCCCGAGTCGCCGCCGCCGCCGGCGCCGAGTCGCAGCAGCTGGCCGGCGAACTCGACATCCACGGCGACGCGCACGCGGACGAGGCCGCCGACGGCGGCGCCGGCTGGCAGCGCTTGGTGCCCTGGGCGCTGGGCTTGCTGTCGGCGCTGCTCGCCGCCGCGCTGGGCCTGAGCCGCACCGGCACCGGCACCGGCCGGGGAGTCCAACCATGAAGCAGCCACATCTTCACGGCCCGTACCCCACCCTTCACCCCGCATGGCGCGCGGCCCGGCGGCGGCTGGCCGTGGGCCTGGGCGCGCTCGCGCTGGCCACCGCGGTTCTGGCCGACGCCGGTCACGACCACGGCGACGCCGCGCCGGCCGCCGCCGCCGACGGCCCGAAACGGCTGGGCGACGGCAGCGTGTTCCTGCCCAAGCCGGCACAACGCCAGCTGGACGTGCGCACGCTGCCGGTGCGCGCGGCGCAGCTGCCGAGAGCCTTCGAACTGGCGGGCAAGGTGGTGATGGACCCCAACGCCGGCGGACGCGTGCAGGCCGCCGTCGCCGGGCGCCTCGAGCCCGGCCCGCGCGGCCTGCCCGAAGTCGGGCAGGCGGTGCGCAAGGGTGAGATCCTGGCCTGGGTGGTGCCGGTGGCCGGCGCGCTGGAACGCTCGGCGCAGCAGGCGCAACTGGCCGAGCTGCGCAGCGCCAAGGGGCTGGCCGACAAGCGTGCGGCGCGGCTGCGCGAGCTGTCCGACACCGTACCGCGCAAGGACATCGACGCCGCCGAGGCCGAGGCCGCCAGCCTGGCCGAGCGCATCGCCGCGTTGAGCGCCGGCCTGTCGGGGCGCGACGCGCTGCGCTCGCCGGCCAGCGGCGTGGTCGCCTCCAGCCTGGTGCTGGCCGGGCAGGTGGTGGAAGCGCGCGAGCTGGTGTTCGAGGTGGTGGACCCCGCGCGGCTGCGCATCGAAGCGCTGGCCTACGACGCGGCGTTGGCCGCCGATGTCGAATCGGCCAGCCTGGCGCTGGGCGCGCAGCGCGTGCCGCTGCGCTTCGTCGGCGCGTCGCGCAGCCTGCGCGAGCAGGCGCTGCCGCTGCTGTTCGCGCTGGACGCCCAGGCCGCCGCCGCGCCGGCCGGCGCGCTGCCGGCGCTGGCGCTGGCGCTGGGCCAGCCGGTGCGCGTGGTGGTGCAGTCGCGCTCGCGCATCGAAGGCTTCGCGCTGCCCTCGGCCGCGCTGGTGAAAAGCCCGGCCAACCAGGCCATCGTCTGGGTCAAGCGCGCCCCCGAGCAGTTCGAGCCGCGTGTCGTCGGCGCCGAGCCGCTGGACGCCACGCAGGCCGCCGTCACGCGCGGCCTGGCCAGCGGCGAGCGGGTGGTCACCCAAGGCGCCAGCTTGATCAACCAGGTGCGCTGAATGTTCAAGTGGCTCTTGCAGAGCAGCCTGGCCCACCGGCTGCTGGTGATCATCGCCAGCCTGGCGCTGATGGCCTATGGCGCCTATTCGCTGTCGCGCACGCCGGTGGACGTCTTTCCCGACCTGGACCGGCCCACCGTCACGCTGATGACCGAAGCCGGCGGCATGGCCGCCGAGGAGGTCGAGCAGCTGATCACCTTCCCGCTGGAAACGGCGATGAACGGCTTGAGCGGCGTGCAGGGCGTGCGCTCGGTGTCCAGCGCCGGGCTGTCCTTCGTCTACATCGGCTTCGACTGGAACACCGACATCTACCGTGCACGGCAGATGGTGGCCGAGCGGCTGGCCTCGCTGGAACAGGCGCTGCCCGAGGGCGTGGTGGCGCGCATGGGGCCGATCAGCTCGATCATGGGCGAGATCATGCAGATCGCCTTGCCGATCGACGCCGCCCAGACCACGCCGATGGCGGTGCGCGAATACGCCGACTGGGTGCTGCGGCCGCGCCTGCTGGCCATCCCCGGCGTGGCGCAGGTGATCCCGATCGGCGGCGAGGTGCGCCAGTTCCAGGTGCAGCCCGACACCGCACGCATGGCCGAACTGGGCATCACGCACGAACAGCTGGTGGCGGCGCTGCGCGGGTTTTCGGCCAACAGCTCGGGCGGCTTCGTCGAGATCAACGGCCGCGAGGTGCTGATCCGCCACCTGGCGCGCACCACCCGGCTCGAGGACCTGAAGAGCCTGGCGCTGGGCAGCAAGGCGGGGCAACCGGTGCTGCTGCGGCAGGTCGCCGAGGTCGGCTTCGAGGCCGCGCTGCGGCGCGGCGACGCCGGTTTCGAGGGCCGCCCGGCGGTGATCCTGGGCATCCAGAAGCAGCCCGGCGCCGACACCATCGGCGTGACGCGGGCGATCGAAGCCGCTTTGAGCGAACTGCAGGGCTCGCTGCCCGCCGGCATGCAGCCGCCGCGCGTCACCTTCCGCCAGGCCAGCTTCATCGAAGCGTCGATCCACACGCTGCAGGGCAAGCTGATCGGCGCGTCGCTGTTCGTCGCGGCGGTGCTGTACCTGTTCCTCGGCAGCCTGCGCCCGACGCTGATCGCGCTGACCGCGATTCCGGTGTCGATCCTGATGACCGCGCTGGTATTCAGGTACTTCGGGCTGTCGATCAACACCATGACGCTGGGCGGGCTGGCCATCGCCATCGGCGGGCTGGTCGACGACGCGGTGGTCGGCGTGGAAAACGTGATGCGCCGGCTGCGCATGGACCGCCAGGCGCACCCCAACCGGCGGCTGCACCCGCTCGAGCTGGTGAAGACCGCCACGCTCGAGGTGCGCTCGGCCATCCTGTACGCCACGGTGATCATCGTGCTGGTGTTCATCCCGCTGTTCGCGCTGCCCGGCATGGAGGGGCGGCTGTTCGTACCGCTGGGCGTGGCCTTCATCGTGTCCACGCTGGCCTCGCTGGTGGTGTCGGTGACAGTGACGCCGGTGCTGGCCTTCTACCTGCTGCCGTCGATGAAGTCGCTGGACCATGGCGACACGCGCTTGCTCGCCTGGCTGAAGGCGCGCTACCGCACGGCGCTCGCCGCGCTGCTGCGCCGGCCCAAGCCGGCCGTGGCCTTGGGTGCGCTGGCGGTGCTGCTGGCGGCGGCGGCGGTGCCGCTGTTTGCCACCACCTTCTTGCCGCCGTTCAACGAGGGCACGCTGCTGATCGGGCTGCGGCTGAACCCGGGGGTGACGCTGGCCGAATCCTCGCGCGTGGCGCAGCAGGCCGAAGCGCTGGTCGCCCAGGTGCCGGAGGTGACGCACGTCGGGCGGCGCAGCGGCCGCGCCGAACTCGACGAGCACGCCGAAGGGGTGCACGTCAGCGAACTCGACGTCGGCCTGCTGAGCGCGGCCGAGCTGAAGCGCCCGATGGCCGAGATCCAGGCCGACATCCGCCGGCGGCTGGTCAACCTGCCGGCGGCGGTGGCCATCGGCCAGCCGATCTCGCACCGCATCGACCACATGCTGTCGGGGGTGCGTTCGCCCATCGCCATCAAGATCTTCGGCGACGAGCTGGACACGCTGCGCGCCCAGGCCGACAGCCTGCGCGCGCGGCTGGCCACGGTGCCGGGGCTGGCCGATCTGGAAGTCGAAAAGCAGGTGCTGGCGCCGCAGATCAAGGTGCGCATCGACTACGCGGCGGCCGCGCAGTACGGCGTGCCCGTGCCGCAGTTGATGGCGGTGCTGCAAAGCCTGGTCGAAGGCGAGAAGGTGGCGCAGGTGGTCGAAGGCGCGCGCCGCTTCGCGCTGGTGCTGCGGCTGCCCGAGCACAAACGCTCGCCGCAGGGCCTGGGCGACCTGCTGCTGGCCACGCCGAACGGCCACGTGCCGCTGTCCAAGCTGGCGAGCATCGAAGACAGCGACGGCCCCAACCAGATCAGCCGCGACGACGGCAAGCGGCGCATCGTGATCTCGGCCAACGCGCAGGGCCGGGCGTTGTCGCAGGTGGTGGCCGACATCCGCCGCGTGGTGGCCGGGCACGCGCTGCCCGAGGGTTATTTCGTCACGCTGGGCGGGCAGTTCCAGGCGCAGGAGGAAGCGTCGAAGCTGGTGGGGCTGCTGTCGCTGGTGTCGCTGGTGCTGATGTTCGTGGTGCTGTACAGCCGCTACCAGTCGACGCGCCTGGCGCTGCTGATCATGGCCAACATCCCGCTGGCGCTGGTCGGCGCGGTGCTGGGGCTGTGGCTGTCGGGGCAGCCGCTGTCGGTGGCCGCGCTGATCGGCTTCATCACGCTGGCCGGCATCTCGGTGCGCAACGGCATCCTGAAGGTCAGCCACTACCTGAACCTGATGCGCATCGAGGGCGAGGACTTCGGCCACGCGATGATCCTGCGCGGCTCGCTCGAACGGCTCAGCCCGGTGCTGATGACCGCGCTGGTTACCGCTTTCGCGCTGGCGCCGCTGCTGTTCGAGGCCGAGCGCCCCGGCACCGAGGTGCTGCACCCGGTGGCGGTGGTGATCTTCTCGGGGCTGATCAGCTCGACGCTGCTGGACACCTTCCTCACCCCGGCGATGTTCTGGCTGTTCGGCCGCCAGGACGCCGAACGCCTGGTCGACGCACGCGAGGCCGAGGCGTTCTGATCGCCCCGGCCGGCCTCCTGCGGCGCAGCGCCGAGCGACAGGCGCTGCCCCGCGGCCGGTGCGCCCGCGCTTCAGGACAGCCGCGTCACGCCGTCCAGCCTGCAGGCATAGACGGCGTTGCGCAGCGCGGCGATGGCCTCGTAGCGCGTGAAGCTGCGCCGCCAGGCCAGCACCACGCGGCGCGACGGCGCCGGCGCGCTGAACGGGATGCAGCGCAGGTGCGGCTGCGCGCCGGCGTCCACGCTCAAGCGCGGCAGCACGGTCACGCCCATGCCCGAGGCCACCATGTGCTTGATCGTCTCGAGCGAGCTGCCCTCGAAGCTCTTGCGGATGCCCTCGGCGTCGCTGGAAAAGCGTGCGAACTCCGGGCACACCTCGAGCACGTGGTCACGAAAACAATGCCCGGTGCCCAGCAGCAGCATGGTCTGCTGCTTCAACTGCTCGGCGCTGATCGACTTGCGCGCCGCCAGCGGGTGCTTGGCCGGCACCGCGGCGACGAAGGGTTCGTCGTACAGCGGCGCGATCGCCAGCCCGGCGTCGGGGAAGGGCTCGGCCAGGATCGCGCAGTCCAGCTCGCCGGTGCGCAGCATCTCCAGCAGCTTGACGGTGAAGTTCTCCTGCAGCATCAGCGGCATCTGCGGGCTGCGCGCGATGACCTCGCGCACCAGCTCGGGCAGCAGGTACGGCCCGATGGTGTAGATGATGCCCAGGCGCAGCGGCCCGGCCAGCGGGTCCTTGCCGCGCTGCGCGATCTCCTTGATCGCCGCCGCCTGCTCGAGCACCGCCTGCGCCTGGCGCACGATCTCCTCGCCCAGCGGCGTGACCGTGACCTCGGCGCCGCCGCGCTCGAACAGCTTGAGCTCGAGCTCTTCCTCCAGCTTCTTGATGGCCACGCTGAGCGTGGGCTGCGACACATGGCAGGCCTCGGCGGCATGGCCGAAATGCCGCTCGCGCGCGACGGCGACGATGTAGCGCAGTTCGGTCAGCGTCATGGCGGCATTGTCGGCTCCGAGCGATGGCCGGGGAACGGGGCAGCCCTGCCGGCTGCGCATCCGGCCATCCGGCTGCGCCCGCTGCACATCGCTGCGCGATGCGAGCCTGCGCCGAAAGCAGTCATCCGCGGCCGGCGGCCGCCTCGGCAAAGCCGAGGACGACCCTGCGCGTCATCGCCGACTTCTTTTCGATCTTGGTCACGACGACGTTGCCGATGTCGGCGGTGTTGGCCACGTGCGTGCCGCCGCAGGGCTGCAGGTCCACACCGATGATCTCGAGCACACGCACTCGCCCCTGGCCGCGCGGCGGGCGCACGCTCATGCTGCGCACCAGTTGCGGGTTGGCGTCGAGCTCGGCCTCGCTGATCCAGCGGTGGCGCACCGCATGCCGCCCGGCCACCAGGCGCGCGATGCCGTCGTTCAGCGCCTGCTTGTCCAGCGGCTCGTGGGTGTGGAAGTCCAGCCGCGCGTACGCTGCCGTGATCGAGCAGCCGTCCACCGCATGCGGCACCAGCGCGCACAGCAGGTGCGTGGCGGTGTGGAAGCGCATGTGCGCGCGGCGCCGCGCGGCGTCGATATGCGCCGTCACTTCGGCGCCGGCTTGCAGCGCCGCGACATCGGCGCCGGCGCCGATCAGGTGCACGATCTCGCCGGGCAGCGCACCCTTGCGCGTGTCGGCCACCGCGAGTTCGCGGCCGTCGGCCAGCCGCAGCCAGCCGGCGTCGCCGGCCTGGCCGCCGCCTTGCGGATAGAACACGGTGCGGTCCAGCCGCACACCGCCGGCATCGACCGCGATCACGCGTGCGCGGCATTGCAGCAGCGCCGCGTCCTCGCGGAACAGTTCTTCGGTGGTGGCGGCGTTGGTCACGACCGCGCCGCCGGGCTCGCCAGCTTGTCCTGCGTGCGGGTGTCGAAGTCGCCGGCATCGTGGCGCTCGTGCAGCTGGCTCGACGGCTCGCCGACGACGCGGTTGACCATGCGCCCGCGCTGCACCGGCACGCGCTGCGCGATCTGCCCGGCCCAGCGCTGCACGTGCCGGTAGTGCTGCACCTGCAGGAAGTCGCCGGCGCCGTAGAGCAGCCCCTTGGCCAGCGCGCCGTACCAGGGCCATACCGCGATGTCGGCGATGGTGTAGGCATCGCCGGCCAGGTACTCGGCCTCGGCCAGCCGGCGGTCGAGCACGTCGAGCTGGCGTTTGGTCTCCATCGCGAAGCGGTCGATCGCGTATTCGATCTTCTCGGGCGCATAGGCGTAGAAGTGGCCGAGCCCGCCGCCCAGGTACGGCGCGCTGCCCACCTGCCAGAACAGCCACGACAGGCACTCGGCGCGCGCGGCGCCGGCGCCGGGCACGAAGGCGCCGAACTTCTCCGCCAGATGCAGCAGGATCGCGCCCGATTCGAACACGCGGATCGGCTGCGCGCCGCTGCGGTCCAGCAGCGCCGGGATCTTGGAGTTCGGGTTGACCGCGACGAAGCCGCTGCCGAACTGGTCACCCTCGCCGATGCGGATCAGCCAGGCGTCGTATTCGGCGCCGCGGTGGCCGGCGGCGAGCAGCTCTTCCAGCATCACCGTGACCTTCACGCCGTTGGGCGTGCCCTGCGAATACAGCTGCAGCGGGTGGCGCCCGACGGGCAGCGCCTTGTCGTGCGTGGGCCCGGCGATGGGCCGGTTGATGTGGGCGAAGCGCCCGCCGCTGGCCTTGTTCCAGGTCCAGATCGGCGGCGGGGTGTAGGTCGGCTCGGTCATGGCATGCACGCGCGCGGCGGCAAAAGAGCCGACTCTAATGCCGACTCTAAGTGAGCCGCTGCGGCGCGTCGGCCAGCACGCACGCGAAGACCTCGCGGTCGACGTTGCCGCCGCTCAACACCAGGCCCAGGCTGCGCCCGGCCAAAGCCTGGCGCTGCTGCAGCGCCGCGGCCAGCGCCGCCGCGCCGGCGCCTTCGGCGGCGTTGTGCGTGTCGCTGAAATAGATGCGCATCGCCTGCGCCACTTCGGCGTCGCTGACGGCGACGATCTCGTCGACCTCGCGCCGCATGATCGCCAGCGCCGCGGCCTCGGGCACGCGGCAGGCCATGCCGTCGGCCAGCAGCGTGCTCACCGGGGCTTCGATCACGCGGCCGGCGTCGAACGAATCCTTGTACGCGGTGGCATGTGCCGAGACCACGCCGACGATGCGCGAGGCCGCGCCGCTGGCCGCGCGCGCCGCGGCGCAGGCGCAGATGCCCGAGCCCAGGCCGATCGGCACGATCACCACGTCGGGCTGCGCCTGTTCGAAGAATTCGATCCAGCAGCTGGCCACGCCGCGCACCAGGTCGCGGTGGAAGCTGGGCACCAGGTGCAACCCCCGCTCGCCGGCCAGCGCGGCCGCATGTTCGCGCGCGTGCTGGAAATCGTCGCCGTGCTCGACCAGCGTGGCGCCCAGCGCGCGCATCGCCGCGTTCTTCTCGACCGAGTTGCCGTGCGGCACGACGATGGTCGCGCTCAGGCCCAGCCGCGCGGCGGCGCGCGCGATCGACTGGCCGTGGTTGCCGCGCGTTGCGCTGATCACGCCGCGCAGCTGCGGCTCGCGCTGGCGCAACTCGTGCAGGTAGACCGCGCCGCCGCGCAGCTTGAAGGCGCCGAGCGCGGTGTGGTTCTCGTGCTTCACATGCACCGTGGTGCCCAGGCGCTGTTCCAGCAGCGGCCAGCGGATCGTGGGTGTAGCCGCGATCTGCTGCGCGCGCACGATGGCCAGCGCGCTGCGCAGCGCTTCGCGGTCGGGCAGGGTGTCGGGTGCTTCGGCCATCGCCGCCGCACTCACAGCGTCACCTCGCCGCGCACGCACTCGTGCACCGCGCCGCCGACCCAGACCGCGGCGCCGTCGCTGTGGATGAACACGCGCCCGTCGCGCTGCAGCGCCGCCCCCTGGCTGGCCACGTAACTGGCGGGTGCCAGCGCGGCGCCGATCAGCCACTGCGCGACGCTGGCGTTCAGGCTGCCGGTGACCGGGTCTTCGTAGCCGCTGCCGCTGCCGCTGCCGATCAACGCGCGCAGCTCGAACTGCGCGTCGGCACCGGGCGGATGCGGCCCCACCACGCCCAGGTCGATCCGGCCCAGCCGCGCCCAGTCGGGCACCAGCGCGCGCACTTGCGCCGCCGACTCCAGCAACACCGCGCACCATGGCGGGCCGTTGTCCACCCATTGATGGGCATGGACAGCGTCGGCGTCGAGCCGCAGGCCGGCGCGGATGCGCTGCAGCGTCGCCGCGTCCAGCGGCCCGCTGCGGCGCAGCGGCGGCGCCTGGAAGGCCCAGCGCGCGGCGTCGCCCTGCGGCGACGCCATGGCGTCGCGCCGCACCGCCACCAGGCCGACGCCGCACTGCTGCACCACCACGCCGGCATCGCGCGCCCGCCCGCCGGCAGCGACCCAGGCGTGGCAGCTGCCCAGCGTGGGATGGCCGGCAAAGGGCAGCTCGCCCAGCGGCGTGAAGATGCGCACGCGGTAGTCGGCGCGCGCATCGCTGGGCGGCAGCAGGAAGGTGGTCTCCGACAGGTTGGTCCAGCGCGCAAAGGCCGCCATGCGCGCATCGTCCAGCCCCGCGGCGTCGTGCACCACCGCCAGCGGGTTGCCGCGCAGCGGCGCGGCGCCGAACACGTCGAGCTGGTCGAAGCGGTGTTTCATCGCTGCTGCTGCAAGGCTTCGGCCAGCACGCGGCCCAGCGCGGCGACGCCCTTGTCGATCTCCGGCGGTGCCACGGTGACGAAGCTCAGCCGCAGCGTGTTGGCCCGCGCATCGCGGCAGTAGAAGGGCGCGCCGGGCACGTAGGCCATGCCGGCGTCCACCGCGCGCGGCAGCAGCGTGCGCGTGTCCAGCCCGGCCGGCAGCTCGACCCAGAAGAACATGCCGCCGGCCGGCACGTTGAAGCGGCAGCCGTCGGGCAGGTGCTTGTGCAGCGCATCGCGCATCGCGTCGCGCTGGGTCTTGTACATCGCGCGCACCATCGGCAGGTGTTTGTCGAGCAGGCCGGCGCGGATGACCTCGTAGGCCACACGCTGGTTGAAGCCCGGCGTGTGCAGGTCGGCCGCCTGCTTGGCCTGCAGCAGCTTCGGGTACAGCTCGGCCGGCGCCACCACGTAGCCCAGCCGCAGCCCCGGCGCCAGCACCTTGGAAAACGAGCCCAGGTAGATCGCCGCCGCGCCCTCGGCGGCGGCCACGGCCGCCAGCGGCGTGGGCGGCGGCGCGTCGTACCACAGCTCGCCGTAGGGGTTGTCCTCGACCAGCGGCAGCCGCGCGCGGGCGGCGGCCTGCGCCACGGCCACGCGCCGCGCCAGGCCCATGCTGCGCCCGCTGGGGTTCTGGAAGTTCGGCAGCACGTACAGGAAACGCGCGCCGGCCGCGGCCTGCAGAGCCTGCGGCAGCGGGCCCTCGTCGTCGCAGTCGACGGCCACGAACTCGGGCTCGAAGGGCGTGAAGGCCTGCAGCGCGCCGAGGTAGGTGGGGGCTTCGACCGCCACCCGGCTGCCGGCGTCGATCAGCACCTTGCCGATCAGGTCCAACGCCTGCTGCGAGCCGGTGGTGATCAGCACCTGCGCCGCATCCACGCGCAGGCCCTGCGCGCTCAGTTGCGCGGCGACCCATTCGCGCAGCGGCCCGAAGCCTTCGCTGGCGGCGTACTGCAGCGCCATGTGCGGCGCCTCGGACAGCACGTGCTGGCAGGCTTCGCGCATCGCCTGCACCGGAAAACTCTGCGGCGCCGGCAGCCCGCCGGCCAGCGAGATCACGCCGGGGCGCTCGGTGACCTTCAGGATCTCGCGGATCACCGAGGGTTCGAGCCGTGCGGCGCGGTGCGCCAGTTGCCAGTGCGTATCGGGAGGGTTCATGGCCTAGGCCTTCCGTGAAGCTGCCGCGGTGTCGACCGGCATCATGCGCCCGACGAACACCACCGCGATGACCGCCAGCGAAAAAATCAGCGTCAGCGCATCGAGCCGCTCGCCCAGCACCGGCACCGCGAACAGCAGCGCGAGAAAAGGCTGCACCAGTTGCACCTGGCTGACGCGCACCGTGCCGCCCAGCACCAGGCCGCGGTACCAGGCGAAGAAGCCCAGCCACATCGAGAACACCGTGACGTAGCCGAAGCCGACCCAGGCCGACAGCTGCACCGGCGCGCTCGGCCACCATGCCAGCGCCAGCGGCGCGGTCAACGGCAGCGAGCCGACCAGCACCCAGCTGATCACCTGCGACGCCGGCATCGCGCCCGACACGCGTGCACCGGCGACGTAGCCGACCGAGGTGGACAGCACCGCCAGCAGCAGCCAGCCGTCACCCGCCGACAGCGCACCGCCGCCGCGCCACGCGGCGAAGGCCAGCACCAACGCGCACCCCGCCAGCGCGCACAACCAGAAGCCGAGCGATGGGCGCTGGCGAAAGCTCAGCGCCGCGGCCACCGCGGTGCCCAGCGGCAGCACGCCGGTGACCACCGCCGCGTGCATCGCGTCGACCTCGCGCAAGGCCAGCGCGAGGAACAGCGGAAAGCCCAGCACCGTGCCCAAGGCGCTGAGCGCCAGCGCGGGCCAGTGGCGGCGTGCCGGCGGCGCGATGCGGTGCCAGGCCAGCCAGGCCGCACTGAGCAGCCCGGCCCCGGCGGCGCGGCCGACTGTGACGAAAGCCGGATCGAGCTGCGGCGCCGCCCGGGCGCCCACCGCCAGGCGCGTCATCGGCAGCGTCATCGCGAACATGACCACCCCCAGCAGGCCCAGCGCCATGCCGCGCCGCGTGGCGGCGGCCTCGCCGGCGCGGCCGTCGGCGGCGGGCACCGCGGTGTCGATCATGGCGCCACGGCCTGCGTGGCGGGGTGCCCGGGCGCGCGGCTCATCGCGATTCCAGCTCTTCCCAGCGCTGCAGCGCCTGCCCCAGTTCGCCGTCGATCTGCGTGTAGCGCGCCTGCAGTTCGGCCACGCGCTGCGGTTCTTCGATGTACAGGCTGGCGCTGGCCAGGCGCTCGCCGATGCCGCGCTGCTCGGCTTCCAGCGCCTCGATGCGTTCGGGCAGCTGCTGCAGCTCACGCTGCTCCTTGTGGCTGAGCTTGCGCGTGCCGCTGCCCGTCTTGGCCGCAGCGGGGGCTGCGGGCGCGGGCGCAGGCGATGGCGGCGCGGCGGCTGCGGCCACGCTGGCGCGCGCGGCCACCGCTGCGAGCTCGCGCGCGCGTGCACGCTGGCGCTGCCAGTCCTCGCAGCCGCCTTCGTATTCGCGCCAGCGCCCCGGCGCGTCGTCGCCTTCCCAGGCGATGGTGCTGGTGACCACGTTGTCCAGGAAGCGCCGGTCGTGGCTGACCAGGAAGACCGTGCCGGGGTAGCCCTGCAGCAGTTCTTCCAGCAGCTCGAGCGTGTCGATGTCCAGGTCGTTGGTCGGCTCGTCCAGCACCAGCACGTTGGCCGGCAAAGCGAACAGCCGTGCCAGCAGCACGCGGTTGCGCTCGCCGCCCGACAGCGTGCGCAGCGGCGAATGCGCGCGTTCGGGCGCGAACAGGAAGTCGTTCAGGTAGCTGATGACGTGCTTGCGCTGGCCGTTGAATTCCACCCACTCGCTGCCCGGGCTGATGCTGTCGGCCAGCGTGGCGTCCAGGTCCAGCGCGCTGCGCAGCTGGTCGAAGTAGGCGATGCGCAGGTTCGTGCCGCGCCTGACGGTACCGGCGCCGGGCTGCAGTTCGCCCAGGATCAGCTTCAGCAGCGTGGTTTTGCCGGCACCGTTCGGGCCGATCAGGCCGACCTTGTCGCCGCGCAGGATCGTCGCGTTGAAGCTGCTGACGATGGGCGCGGCGCCGGCCGCACCTGCCGCAGGCGGCGTGGGGGCCGCATAACTGAAGGACACGTCGCGCAGTTCGGCGACGACCTTGCCGCTGCGCACACCGGCGTCGATCTCCAGACGCACCTGGCCCAGCGAGTCGCGCCGCGCCTTGCGCTGTTCGCGCAAGCGCTGCAGCCGCTGCACGCGCGCCACGCTGCGCGTGCGCCGCGCCTCCACGCCCTTGCGGATCCACACCTCTTCGTGCGCCAGCAGCTTGTCGGCACGCGCGTTGGCCAGCGCTTCGGCGGCGAGCTGCTCTTCCTTCAGCCGCTCGTAGGCGCTGAAGTTGCCCGGCCAGCTGCGCAGCACGCCGCGGTCGAGTTCGACGATGCGCGTGCACACCGCGTCGAGGAAGGCGCGGTCGTGCGTGACCAGCATCACGCTGCCGTTGAAGCCGCGCAGCAGCTCTTCGAGCCAGGCGATCGAGTCCAGGTCCAGGTGGTTGGTGGGTTCGTCCAGCAGCAGCACCTCGGGCAGCGCCACCAGCGCCTGCGCGAGCGCCACACGCTTGTTCATGCCGCCGGACAGCTCGCCGATGCGCTGTGTGCCGTCCAGGTGCAGCCGTGCCAGCGTGGTGGCCACACGCTGCTCCCAGTTCCATGCGTCGAGCGCCTCGATGCGCGACTGCAGCGCGTCCAGGTCGTCGCCGGGCAGGTGCGCCTCGTAGCGCTCGCGCAGCGCGCGGCCCTCGGCCACGCCGTCGGCCACCACGTCGAAGACCCAGCGCGCGGCGTCGAACTGCGGCTCCTGCGGCACGTAACACACGCGCAGGCCCTGCGTGGTCTGCAGCAGCCCGTCGTCCAGTTTTTCCAGCCCGGCCAGCACCTTCAGCAGCGAAGACTTGCCGCTGCCGTTGCGCCCGATCAGGCCCAGCCGCTCGCCGGGTTCGAGCGCGAACGACGCGGCGTCGAGCAGCGCCACGTGGCCGTAGGCCAAGTGCGCATTGCCGAGGGACAGGATCGCCATGCGCGCGATTATCGGCAGCGGCTGCGCCGCAGGCGCGGCGGGCCGGCTGCCGCGCCGAAGGCCTGCACCCGCGCGCGAAGCGTGGTGCCCTTGCGTCAATCGGCCCCCGTGTTCGAGGGGGCGCAGCGCGCCGGGCGTGACGGATTCGCCGCAGCGCAGCAAGCGCTGCGCTTACATCGGCAAAAGGCAGGCGATCGCCCTGCATCATCCCGCCCCATGCCAACGCAACGGAACACGAACATGAACCGAGTGGGAATCAACACCGGCTGGCGCCGCGCCGGCGCGGCCCTGGCGCTGGCCTTCGCGGCAGGCTCGGCGCTGGCCGCCCCGATCGCGCTGGCACCGCAGCACGCCGGGCAGTTCGGTGCCGGCAACGGCGTCGATGCGACCTTCCTGAAGGTGGATGACAACTGGCACCAAAGCACCGTCTTGTGGAACGAGGCGACCAAGACCTACGGCTCGGGGTCGGCCATCGGCGGCTACGGCTGGGGCAGCGGCTTGTGGGGTCTGGCCGACTGGAATACCGCGCACCATGCGCCCAGCGCCGGCATGGTCAAGGACAGCTGGAGCGGGCGTGTCGACCAGATCTCCTTCGGCGACACGATGTACAACCTGCTGTACGGTGCCACCTGGGGCAGCGTGGACCTGGCGCCGTTGTTCGATGGCGCCCCGCTGGCGGTCGGCAAGCAGAACAACTGGACCTCGCGTTTTGCCGGCTACATTCGCATCAGCGAGGCGGGCCTGTACAACTTCAGCGTGCTGCACGACGACGGTTTTTTCTTCAAGCTGCACGGCGCCGGCAACGACATGCTGGAAATCAGCAACGACTTCCTGAACCCGCGTGAACGCATCGGTTTCGGCAACGACCTGCTGCTGGGCGCGGGCCTGTACGCCTTCGAGCTGGGCGCCTACGACCGGCTGGGCGCCGGCGTGGTCGAGCTGGCCTGGGCGCGCGGCGGCGGCAGCAAGTGGACCGTAGTGCCCACCGAGCACCTGCTGGCGTCGTTCGACCAGGGCGCGGCCGTGCCCACCCCCGGCACCGCGGCGCTGCTGGGCGCGGCGTTGCTGGCGCTGGCCGCCACACGCTCGCGCCGCCCAGGGACGGCTTGATGGCCGATGGCCGGGCGCCCAACGCCACGCCGCAGCGCGAACGCGCGGGTGCGCGCGGCGCGCTGCGCAAAGTCGCTCATCTGCTGCTGGTGGTGTTCGGCTGGGCCGGCTTCGTCTGGATGTGGAGCCTGGTCGCGTCGCGGCCCTGGGACTCGCGCGGCCTGGTGTGGCTGATCGTCGGCTCGCTGGTCGTGATGCCGCTGCTCACCGGCGCGTGGGTGCTGCACAACCGCGCGCTGGCGCGGCGCAAGGGCGAGCGCCGCAGCGTCGCCAGCGTCGACATGGGCTATGAACACGACTGGCACGGCCGGCGCGTGCACGCGGACTTCGGCGCGCTGCGCGCAAGCCGGCTGGTGCTGATCCAGGTCGAGGGTGAAGACAAGCGCTACCACGGCCTGCGCGCCGACGCACCACGCGCCGCCGGCGCCGCGCCCGCACCGACGCGCCCCGGCGCGCTGCACGACGCACCGATGAAATGAATTCCTTGGCCCATCTGATCGTCGACCTTCAGACCACCTGGCCCTACCTGTGGGCGCTGGTGTTCTTTGCCGCCTACCCGATCGTCACCAGCATCATGTGGATCACCACGTCGATGTACTTCTTGCGCAGCTGGGAACGCGGCGGCCCGCCGCCCGACAGCATCAGCGACGATGAGTTGCCGTTGGCCACGGTGCTGATCCCGGCGCACAACGAAGCCGAAGTCATCGCCGACACCTTGCGCGCCGCCTGCCGCATCGACTACCCGCACTACGAGGTGGTGGTGGTGGACGACGGCTCCAGCGACGACACCGCGCGGCGTGTCGAGCCCTTCCTCGACAGCGGGCGCGTGCGCCTGGTGCGCAAGCTGGTCAACGAAGGCAAGGCGCTGGCACTGAACGACGCGCTGCCGCTGGTCAATGGCGAGATCATCCTCACGCTGGACGCCGACGCCGCGCCCGACCCGATGATCCTGCGGCGCATCGTGCCGCACTTCAAGAGCGCGCGCGTCGCCGCGGTCACCGGCAACCCGCGGGTGCGCAACTTCGAGACTTTCCTGGCAAGGCTGCAGGCGATCGAGTTCAGCTCCATCGTCAGCCTGCTGCGCCGCTCGCAGCGCATCTGGGGGCGCATCGTCACGGTGTCGGGCGTGGTCGCGGCCTTCCGCAAGAGCGCGGTGTTCGACGTCGGCGGCTTCTCGCCGAACATGCCCACCGAGGACATCGAGCT
The DNA here is from genome assembly GCA_964477985.1 of uncultured Rubrivivax sp. GTDB lineage: Bacteria > Pseudomonadota > Gammaproteobacteria > Burkholderiales > Burkholderiaceae_C > Rubrivivax. The sequence goes on from CAYZGL010000031.1 coordinate 19,713, forward strand.
GACCTGGAAGCTGCAAAAGCGCTTCTACGACGTGCGCTACGAAGCGCGCGCCATCGTCTGGATGACGGTGCCCACGTCGTTTAAGGGCCTGTTCAGCCAGCGGCTGCGCTGGGCGCGCGGGCTGATGCAGGTGTTCCACAAGCACGCCGACGTGATGCGGCACTGGAAGTACCGGCGCATGTGGCCGGTGTTCATCGAGTCGGCGCTGTCGATCCTGTGGGCGCTGTGCTTCGTGGTGCTCACCACGATCTGGATCGCGTCGTGGTCGATCGGCGTGCCGCCGGTGGGCGCTTCGCCGATTCCCAACCTGTGGGGCATGACCATCGGCACGCTGTGCCTGCTGCAGTTGCTGGTGGGCGCGCTGGTCGACCGGCGCTACGACCCCGGCATCCTGCGTTTTTATGCCTATGCGGTGTGGTACCCGCTGATCTACTGGATGTTCCTGTCGGTGACCACCGTGCTGTCGCTGGGCTGGCTGCTGCGCCGGCCGCAGGCGGCAGCGGTGCGCTGGAATACGCAACGCACGGGGCCGGCCGCATGAGCTGGCGTGCCCTGGCCGCGGCCGCACTGCTGGCGGCCGGCGTCGCGCACGCGCAGACGCTGCAACAAGCACGCGACCAGGTCGATGCGCGCCAGTACGCGCCGGCGCTGGCCATCTACGAAACGCTGCTGCGCGAACAGCCTGCCAACACCGACCTGCTGATCGAAGCCGCACGCGTTTACGGCTACGCCGACCGCCACAAAGAGGCGATCGCTGCCTACCGCCGCGTGATCGAGGTGGACCCGCGGCGCACCAAGGACGTGAGCGCATCGCTGGCCTGGCAGACGCTGTGGTCGGGTGATGCGGCCGGCGCGCTGCCGCTGTTCGAGCAGGCACGCGGTTTCACGAGCGATGCCAAGCAGCAGGCCGAGCTGTGGCGCGGCAGCGGCGAGGCCTGCGTGCACACCGGCGACAACACCTGCGCGCTGCAGGCCTACCGCGAGGCGCTGGCGCTGACGCCCGGGGACAAGGATCTGCAGCGCCGCATCGCCACCGTGCTGCTGTGGCTGGACGAGTACGCGCAGGCCGAGGCCGCGTGGCGCGCGTTGCTGGCCGAAGACCCGAAGGACCAGCGCGCCCAGGCCGGCCTGGCGCGCACCCTCAATGCCGCCGGCCGCCACAACGAGGCGGTGCGGCTGTACGCCACGCTGGACGACGGCAGCGACGCTGACTTGCGGCTGGACCATGCGCGCGCCGTGCGCTGGGCCGGCTACGACGCGGCCGCCGTGCCGCTGCTGGCCGGACGCAGCGACTGGCCGGCGGTGTTCCTGCGCGACTGGCGCGCCGAGCGCGAGCAGCGTTCCTACGTCTGGGCCGGCATCGACTACTCCACCGACAAGGACCAACTGGACATCCTGTCGGCCACGGCCGGCGCCGGCACGCTGCTGCAGCCCGGGCTGTGGCTCGAAGGCGGCTGGCGCGGCGCAAGGCTGGAATCGCCGCAGGGTGATGTCGACGCCAAACGGGTGCAGGCCACGCTGCGCGGCCTGATCGGCACGCCGGGGCTGGCGCCGCCGGGGTTGCTGCTGCCGTCGGCCACGATCGCCTGGAACGACTACGACGGCTGGACGCCGATCACCGGCAATGCCAGGGTGCGCTGGCAGCCGCAGGACCTGTGGCAGCTCGCCGCCGATGTCGGGCGCGAGGTGATTGAGACGCCGCAGGCCATCGCCAACCGCATCACCGCCAACACCGCATCGCTGGGCGCCGAGTACCGGCTGCCGCCGCGCTGGAGCTTCGGCGGCGTGCTGTCGCACCTGGGCTTTTCAGACGGCAACGATCGCGCTCGCATCTACGGCCACGCCGACTACGCATTGCACTTCAACCCGAAGGTGGTGGTCGGCGTCGAGGGCGCGGCCTTTCGCGACTCCGACCCGGCGAGCTTTGCCGCGGTGCCGCCGCCGGGCACGCTGCCGCCGGCCGGCTACTGGAACCCGCGGCGTTATGCGGAAGGCCGGGTGTTCGCCGGCGTCTGGTACGACCGCGACGACTGGGACGCCTACGCGCGCGTGGCGCTGGGCTGGTCGAGTGAGACCGACGGCGACGGCCAGCGCAGCAGCGGCAACCCCAACCTGCTGGAGGCCGGCATCGCGCACGACGTGTCCAAGGACCTGCGCTGGCGGCTGTATGCCGGCGGCTCGGGTTCGAGCTTTGCCGTCGGCAATGGCGGCACCGGCTACTGGCGCCGCTATGTCGGCTTCATGCTGACGGCCTGGTTCTAGCCGCCCCTGGCCAGCGCGCGCAGGCAAGGGGTCACGAGCGCGCTACTGCGCGCTCGAGTGCATCGACGAACATGCCGGCGACATCGAAGCCGGTCTGCTGCGCGATCTCCTGAAAACAGGTCGGGCTGGTGACGTTGATCTCGGTGAGGCTGTCGCCGATGACGTCGATGCCCATCAGCAGCAGCCCGCGCGGCGCCAGCTTGGCGGCGATGCCCACGGCGATCTCGCGGTCGCGTGCGCTCAGTGGCATCGCCACGCCCTTGCCGCCGGCCGCCAGGTTGCCGCGGATCTCGCTGCCTTGCGGAATGCGCGCCAGGCTGTAGGGCACCGGCTCGCCGGCGATCACCAGGATGCGTTTGTCGCCCTGCGCGATCTGCGGCAGGAAGCGTTGCACCATGATCGTCACCGTGCCCTGGCGGTTCAGCGTTTCGGTGATGCTGCCCAGGTTCAACCCGTCGGGGCCGACGCGGAAGATGCCCATGCCGCCCATGCCGTCCAGCGGCTTCAGGATGATCTCGCGGTGTTCGGCATGGAAGGCGCGCACGTCGTCGGGGTCGCGCGTGACCAGCGTGGGGCCGATGTACTGCGGGAACTCCATGATCGCGAGCTTTTCCGGGTGCTCGCGCAAGGCGGCGGGTGAGTTGAAGACCCGTGCGCCGTCGGCTTCGGCGCGCTGCAGCAGGTGCGTGGCGTAGAAGTACTCGCTGTCGAAGGGCGGGTCCTTGCGCATCAGCACGGCGTCGAACTCGGCCAATGCGCGCGGCTGCGCTTCGCTGGCCTCGAACCAGTCGTCGAGCTTGCCGGTCAGCCGCAATTCGCGCACCGCCGCGCGCACCGGCGCGCCGCGCTGCCAGTTCAGCTGCGCCGGCTCGCAGGCCCAGATGCCGTGGCCGCGCGCGGCGGCCTCGCGCATCATCGCGAAGGTGGTGTCCTTGTGGGGCTTGAAATGCTCCAGCGGGTCGGCGACGAACAGCAGGTTCACGGCAGCTTGGGGCTCAGACGCGGGAGCGGTAGTGTTGCACCACCAGTGCCGCGCTGCCGGCCACCACGCCCCAGAAGGCCGAGCCGATGCCGGCCAGCGTGACGCCCGACAGCGTCACCAGGAAGGTCAGCGCGGCGGCATCGCGGTGCGCCTCGTGCTGCAAGGCCACCGCCAGCCCGCCGGCGATGGTGCCCAGCAGCGCCAGCCCAGCCACCACCAGCACCAGCTCGCGCGGGAAGGCCTGCAGCAGCCCGACCACCGCGCCGCCCACCAGCCCCAGCGCGACGTAGAACACGCCGGCCGCCATCGCCGCGACGTAACGGCGCGACGCGTCCTCGTGCGCCTCGCGCCCCATGCAGATGGCCGCGGTGATGGCCGCCAGGTTCAGCGCATAACCGCCGAAGGGCGCGAGCAGCACGCTGGCCGCGCCGGTCACGCCGATGCTGGCCGACACCGGCGTGGCATAGCCGGCGGCGCGCTGCGCCGCCACGCCGGGCAGGTTCTGCGAGGCCATGGTGACGATGAACAACGGCAGCGCCACGCCGACCAGCGCACCCGTGCTGAACTGCGGCGTGGTCCACACCGGGCGCGCCAGCGCCCATTCGACCGCACCCAAATCGAGCCGGCCCTGCGCCGCGGCCACCACGATGCCGGCCAGCAGCACGCCGGGTACCGCGTAGCGCGGCCAGGCGCGGCGGCCCAGCAGGAACACCGCCGTCATCGTGCATACCAGCAGCGGCGCCGTCTTCACCGCGGCCACCGCATCGAGCCCGAAACGCGCCAGCACGCCGGCCAGCAGCGCCGCGGCAATGGCCTGCGGGATGCGGTCCATCACGCGTTCGAAGATGCCGCTGAACCCCGCCAACAGCATCAGCGCGCCGCACACGACGAAGGCGCCGACGGCATCGCCCATCGCCACGCCGCTGGTGCCGGCCAGCAGAGCCGCCCCGGGGGTGGACCAGGCGGTGAGCACCGGCTGGCGCGTCCACAGCGACAGCCCGGCCGAGGTCAACCCCATGCCCAGGCCCAGCGCCCACATCCACGAGGTGGTCTGCGCCGGCGTCGCGCCCAGCGCCTGCGCGGCGGCAAAGACGAGCGCCACCGAGCTGGTGAAGCCCACCAGCACGGCAACGAAGCCGGCGATCACGGCCGACAGCGAGAGCTCACGCCAAAGCCTGCGCATCGGCCGGTTCAGATCTCCACCTTCGAGCCCAGCTCGACGATGCGGTTGGCCGGCAGGTTCAGGAAGTCGGCCGCGGCCGCGGCATTGCGGTGCATGCCGGCGAACAGCTTCTCGCGCCACATCGCCATGCCCTTGCCGATGGTGGGCATCACGATGTCGCGCGACAGGAAGTAGCTGGTCTCCATCTCGTCCAGCGGCACGCCGCGGCCTTCGAGCAGCTTCAGCGCTTCGGGCACGTCGGGGTCGTTCTTGAAACCGAAGTGCAGCGTCAGCTGCCAGCAGTCGTGGCCCAGCGCTTCCATCTCGATGCGCTTGTCGAAGCCGACCCACGGCACGTCGTGGTGGCGCACGCTGACGAACAGGTTGTACTCGTGGAACACCTTGTTGTGCTTCAGGTTGTGCAGCAGCGCGTTCGGCGTGATGTTCGGCTCGGCGCTGAGGAAGACGGCGGTGCCCGGCACGCGCTGCGGCGGGCTGACGAACACCGCGTCGAGGAAGCCCTGCAGCTCGATCGCGTCGTGCTTGAGCTGGTCGGCCATCAGCCGCCGCCCGGTGCGCCAGGTGACCATCAGCGTGAACATGCCGATGCCGATGACCAGCGGGAACCA
>CAYZGL010000032.1:0-24616 GCA_964477985.1 uncultured Rubrivivax sp.
TCGGCTACACGATGGTGTACGGCATCATCGGCATGATCAATTTCGCCCACGGCGAGCTCTACATGATCGGTGCCTACACAGGCCTGGTCACGTTGTCGGCCGTCGGCGTGTACGCCGGGCTGCCGGTCTGGCTCATCGTGGCGCTGATGCTCGCGGTGGCCATGTTCGTCACCGGCGTATATGGCTTCGTGGTAGAGCAGGTCGCCTACAAGCCCCTGCGCGGCAGCCCGCGGCTGGTGGCGCTGATCTCGGCGATCGGCATGTCCATCTTCCTGCAGAACTGGGTGGCGCTCGGGCAGGGAGCGCGCGACATGGCCGTGCCGTCGCTGATCCCGGGCGCGCTGCGCTTCGGCAGCGCCGACGGCTTCGAGATCTTCATGCCCTACGCGCGCATTCTGATCATCGTGGTGACCGTGGTGCTGATGACGCTGCTCACGCTGTACATCAAGCACTCGCGCATGGGCCGGGCGTCGCGCGCGTGCGCGCAGGACATGCACATGGCCAACCTGCTGGGAATCGACACCAACCGGGTGGTTTCCTTCACCTTCGTGCTCGGCGCGGTGCTCGCCGCGGTGGGGGGCGTGCTGATCGCGCTGGCGGTGGGCAAGCTCAATCCGTTCATCGGCTTCATTGCCGGCATCAAGGCCTTCACGGCCGCCGTGCTCGGTGGCATCGGCAGCATCCCGGGGGCGATGCTCGGCGGCGTCATCCTGGGCGTGGCCGAGACCATCGCGGCCGCCTACATCGGGTCCGAGTACAAGGACATCGTCGCCTTTGCCCTGCTGGTGTCGATCCTGATGTTCCGCCCCAGCGGCCTGCTGGGCAAACCCGAAGTGGAGAAGGTGTGATGCAAGGCGCACGCGGTTTTTCGCTTCGTATGCGCGACGCGCTGGTCGCCACCGCGCTCGCCGCGATCGTGCTGTTGCCGGTGTTCACGCTGCACCTCGAGCGCGCCGGCACACGCACCGTCATCGTGCCCGAATGGCGCACGTTGCTGTGGGGCTGCCTCGCGGTGTTCGTCGTGCAGATGCTGCGCCCGCTGCTGGCCAAGCGGCCGCGGGTGGCGCTGCCCAGTCTGCCGCAGGCCTCGGCGGGCCAGCGCAAGGTGCTGCTGACCGCCGCGCTGCTGCTCGCCGCCGTGTGGCCCTTCTTTGCAGGCCGCAACGCGGTCGACATCGCCACGCTGACGCTGATCTACGTGATGCTGAGCCTGGGCCTGAACGTGGTCGTGGGTTTCGCGGGCCTGCTCGATCTGGGCTTCGTCGGCTTCTATGCGGTGGGCGCCTACACCTACGCGTTGCTGTTCCATTGGGCCGGCTGGAGCTTCTGGCACGCGCTGCCGCTGGCCGGGGCGGCCTCGGCGACGTTCGGCTTCGTACTGGGTGTGCCGGTGCTGCGCTTGCGCGGCGACTACCTGGCCATCGTCACGCTGGGTTTCGGCGAAATCATCCGGCTGCTGCTGGTCAACATGACCTGGCTGACCGGGGGGCCGGACGGCATCTCGAGCATTCCAAAGCCCAGCGTCTTCGGGCTGGAGATGGCGCGCAACCCGAGCGTCGAGGGCGGCACCACGTTCCATCAGTTCTTCGGCCTGGAGTTCCAGTCGATCCACATGGTGATCTTCGTGTACCTGATGGCGCTGCTGCTGGCGCTGGTGACGCTGTACATCAGCAACCGTCTGATCCGCATGCCGATCGGGCGCGCCTGGGAGGCGCTGCGCGAGGACGAGATCGCCTGCCGCTCGCTGGGGCTGAACCCGATGAAGGTCAAGCTCTCGGCGTTCACGCTCGGCGCCATGTTCGCGGGTTTCGGCGGCGCGTTCTTCGCGGCGCGCCAGGGCATCGTCAACCCCGAGTCGTTCACCTTCATCGAGTCGGCGCTGATCCTGGCCATCGTGGTGCTGGGCGGCATGGGCTCGCAGCTCGGCGTGATCTTCGCCGCCGTCGTGCTCACCGTGCTGCCGGAGTTGGCGCGCGAGTTCTCCGAATACCGCATGGCCGTGTTCGGTGCGGTCCTCGTGCTGATGATGATGTGGCGCCCGCAGGGCCTGCTGCCGATGAAGCGCCATCACGTCGAGGTGCCCACGTGAGCGCGGCACTGCTCGAAGTCAAGGACCTGAGCATGCGCTTCGGCGGCCTGCTGGCCGTCGACGGCGTCGGCTTCGACGTGACGCCGAAGGAGGTATTCGCGATCATCGGCCCGAACGGCGCGGGCAAGACCACGGTCTTCAACTGCATCAGCGGCTTCTATCGGCCCAGCGGCGGCCAGATCGCGCTGCTGGGACACAGCATCACCGGCAACAGCAGCCATCAGGTGGCCAATCACGGCGTGGTGCGCACCTTCCAGAACGTGCGCCTGTTCAAGGCGATGACGGTGCTGGAAAACCTGCTGGTGGCCCAGCACCGCCAGTCGCGCGCGCCGATGCTCGCCGGCCTGTTCAACACCGCGAGCTACCGCCGCAGCGAGGCGCAGAAGATCGAACAGGCGCTGCACTGGCTCGATGTGATGGGCCTGCGCGAGTTCGTCAACCGCGAAGCCGGCAACCTCGCCTACGGCCACCAGCGTCGCCTGGAAATCGCCCGCTGCATGATCACCAAGCCGCGCCTGCTGATGCTCGACGAGCCGGCCGCGGGCCTGAACCCGCAGGAAAAGAAGGATCTGCAGGGCTTGATCGATCAATTGCGCCAGCAGTACGGCGTCACCGTGCTGCTGATCGAGCACGACATGGGGCTGGTGATGGGCGTGTCCGAACGCATTCTGGTCATGGAGTACGGCAAGCCGATCGCGCTGGGAACGCCGGAGGCGATCCGCAGCGACGAGCGGGTGATCAAGGCCTACCTGGGAGAAGCCTGATGTCGACGCCGACGCTGCAAGTCGACTCGATCTCCACGCACTACGGCGCCATCTGCGCGGTCAACCGCGTGAGCCTGCATGTGAACCAGGGCGAGATCGTCTCGTTGATCGGCGCCAACGGCGCCGGCAAGACCTCGCTGCTGATGACGGTGTGCGGCGCGCCGCGCGCCAGCGGCGGCAGCGTGCGCTTCGAGGGCGACGACATCACGCAGCAGCCGACGCATCTGATCATGCGCCGCGGCATCGCCGTCTCGCCCGAAGGACGCCGCATCTTCTCGAACCTCACGGTGGTCGAGAACCTGAAGATGGGTGCGTTCTTCCTCGACAAGAGCGAGACCGACGCCGGCATCGCGCACGTGTTCGAGCTGTTCCCGCGCCTGCGCGACCGCGCCGCGCAGCGCGCCGGCACCATGTCGGGCGGCGAACAGCAGATGCTGGCGATCGGCCGCGCCCTGATGAGCAAGCCGCGCTTGTTGCTGCTGGACGAGCCCACGCTGGGTCTGGCGCCGCTGATCATCGCGCAGATCTTCGACATCATCCAGATGATCCGCGCCGCTGGAGTCACCGTGTTCCTGGTCGAGCAGAACGCCAACCGTGCACTGCAGATCGCCGACCGCGGCTACGTGCTGGAGAACGGCAGCGTGGTGCTCGAGGACACCGGCGCCAACCTGCTGGCCAACGCCGAGGTGCGCAAGGCCTATCTCGGAGCCTGATCGCCGGCGCGTGCGGCACCGGCAAGCCGACGCACAAGCTCGGTAAGCGCTGATGCGGCCGCATGCGGCCGATGCACGCCCGGGCATGACCACGCCAAGCTCGGTCGCAGCCGTGCGCAGACGCCTTGCAACCCCGGGTCGATGGGGTGCGGCCTCATGCGCGGTGGGCGTGCCCGGCCGTCGTGCGGCAGTGGCGTCGCGCGCCGTCCGGTGCTTGGACTCGCGCTCGGGCAACGCGGCGCGCTCAGCGCTGCCGGATCAACGCTGCAACGTCGCTGCGGCGGCACTAGAACTTCCCGCGCCGCAGCGTGGCGGCGGCGCGGGAGCAATGCGCCGGGCGCCGACGGGCGAGCGCGCACGTGCGCACGCTGGCCGCCTGCCACGTGTGTGGCGATCTGCGAGGGCGACAATGCCCGATGCCACCGCGGCGCGCTCGCGCCGCACGATCGAGGTCCCACCCATGAACGACATGACGCTGAACCTGGCCGATGCCGCCACCGTGCAACGCCTGGCCGACGCGCTGGCGCTGCAGCGCGCAGCCTATCTGGCGCAGCCGGTGCCCAGCTTCGAGCAGCGCCGCACCGACCTGCGCACGCTGCAGCGCTTCGTGCGCGAGCACAAGGAAGCGCTGATCGACGCCATCCGTGCCGACTACGGCCACCGCTCGCGCCACGAGACGCTGCTGGCCGAGGTCTTCCCGGTGGTCGACGGCATAGACCACGCCGTCAGACACCTGCGCGGCTGGATGAAGCCGCAAAAGCGCGCGGTCGACTGGCGCACCTTCGCCGGCGCGCGCAACCGCGTGCTGCCGCAGCCGCTGGGCGTGGTCGGCGTGATCGTGCCTTGGAACTTCCCGCTGAACCTGAGCCTGATTCCGCTGACCTGCATCTTCGCCGCCGGCAACCGCGCGATGGTGAAGATGAGCGAGAACTCGCGCCACCTGGCGCGGCTGCTGATCGAGCGTTTGCCGGCGTACTTCCCGCCCGACAAGCTGCAGGGCTTCGACGAGACCGGCGGCGTCGGTGTCGAATTCTCCAAGCTGCCCTTCGACCACCTGCTGTTTACCGGCTCGGGTGCCACCGGCAGTGCGGTGATGGCGGCGGCGGCGCGCAACCTGTGCCCGGTGACGCTGGAGCTCGGCGGCAAGGCGCCGGCCATCGTGTTCGACGACTTCCCGCTGCGCACCGCGGCCGAGCGCATCCTGTTCGTCAAGTTCCTGAATGCCGGGCAGATCTGCACCTCGGTCGACCATGCCTGGCTGCCGCCGCAGCGCATCGACGAGTTCGTGCGCCTGGCGCAGCGCATCGTGCCGCGCCGCTACCCGCGGCTGGATTCGCCCGACTACACCTCGATCATCGACGCGCGGTCCTTCGACCGGCTGCTGTACGCGCTGGACGACGCACGCCGCCACGGCGCCACGCTGGTGCAGTTGATCGACGGCCCGGCCTACGACCGCGCCACACGCAAGATCGCGCCGCACATCGTGCTGAACGCGCCCGACGAGTGCCTGCTGATGCAACGCGAGATCTTCGGTCCGATCCTGCCGCTGCGCACTTTCGATTCGCCGGACGCGCTGTTCAGGCGCATCAACGCCGGGCCGCGGCCGCTGGCGGTGTACCCCTTCAGCCGCGATGCGGCCAGGGTGCAGCAGCTGCTGCAGCGCGTGATGTCCGGCGGCGTGTCGGTCAACGACGCGCTGTTCCACGTCGGCCAGCACGATCTGCCTTTCGGCGGCGTGGGCGCCTCGGGCATGGGCCACTACCACGGCAAGGAAGGTTTCGAGACCTTCTCCAAGCTGCGCCCGGTGTTCCAGCAGGCGCGTTATCCCACCATGAAACTGCTGATGCCGCCCTACGGCAAGCTGGCCGATCGCATCCTGGCTTTCCTGACCAAGTAGCCGCGCGCGGCCTCAGCGCAGCTCGCGCGCGAAGAAGTCCAGCGTGCGCTGCCAGGCGAGCGCGGCGGCGGCCGGGTTGTATTCGTTGGTCGGCGGGCAGTTCGGCGGCAGCTGCGTCTCGTTGGCGAAGGCGTGCTTGGCGGCGTAGCGGTGGAACTCGAAGCGCGTGCCGGCGGCGCGCAGCTTGTGCTCGAGCGCATCGACGCCGGCGATGGCGAAGAAGCCATCGTCGGTGGCCCAGTGCGCCAGCAGCGCGGCGCGGATCTTCGCCGCGTCGATGGTTTCCAGCGGCGGGTAGCCGTAGTGCACGACCACGGCGTCGGCTTCGGGCACGTTGACCGCGGCCAGCAGCGCGAGCGCGCCGCCCATGCAGTAGCCGTTGACGCCGGCCTTGCGCCCGACCTTGGGCCCTCGCGTCTTCAGGAACTGCACCGCGCCGCGCACGTCCTGCGAGGCGGCGTCGCCGAAGTCCAGGCCCGACATCAGGTGTTCGGCTTCGGCCGCCTCGACCGTGGCCTTGCCGCGGTACAGGTCGGGCACCAGCGCCGCGTAGCCGGCGCTGGCGTAGCGGTCGGCCACGCCCTGGATCTGCGTGTTCAGGCCCCACCATTCCTGGATCACCACCACGCCCGGTGCGGCGGCCGCGGCCGCCGCGTCGGCGGGTTCGGCCAGGTAGCCCTGCAACTTCTTCCCATCGGGGCGCTCGATTTCCACCATCTTGCCCATCGTCGTCACTCCCTAGTCGAATGCGGGATGCAACCATAGCGCAGCGGCGGCGCGGCGCGGCTTGTGGCCCAATGCGCGGATCGCCTCCTTGATGCCGACCATGTCCTACCTGGATGATCCGCGTGTGCTGTTCGCTGCCGAGCGCACGCTGCTGGCCTGGCAGCGTACGGCCATCGCGTTGATGGGCTTCGGCTTCGTGGTGGAACGCTTCGGCTTGTTCCTGCGCATGGTCAGCGGCCAGTCGCTGTCGCTGGCGCAGCGCGGCTTTTCGCTGTGGCTGGGCGTGGTGCTCATGTTGCTGGGTGCGGCCGCCGCGCTGAGCTCGGCGTGGCAGTTCCGCAAGGTGGTGCGCGGCCTGGGCGAAAAGGAGATCCCGCGCGGCTACTGGACCGAGCCCGGCGTGTGGTTGAACTTCATGCTCGCGCTGGTGGCGTTGGCGCTGGCGGTGAACTTCGTCGTGGCGCAGTGATCCGGGCGGTGCACGGCGCGGTGCCGCAGGCGATGACAGAATCCGCGCGCGGTGGGTGCTCACCGTTCGCGTGAAGGAGGCAGGCAATGCAAGCATTCGGCTGGCGGTTCGCCGCGATCTCGATGGCCGTGCTGGTTTCGGCCTGCGGCGGCGGCGACGGCGACAAGGCGCACTTCACCACGGTGGTGTCCTTCGGCGACAGCTACAGCGACGCCGGCACCTACAAGGTGGGAACGGTCGCGGCGCTGGGCGGCGGCAAGTTCACGGTGAACGGGCCCGATGGCCTGACCTGGACCGAAGTGCTGGCCAAGACCGTTGGCGCACCGGCACAGTGCGCGGCGCAGACCGGGATGCTGCCCAACAACGGCACGACCGGGGCGCCGGTGCGCGACAGCGCCAGCTGCTACAACTATGCGCAGGGCAGCGCCCGCATCGGCTCCAGCGGCACCGGCCCCAACGGCGTGGCACTGCAGGCGGCCTTGGGCCAGAAGAACCTCGGCTTCATGGCGATCTCGCTGAAGGAGCAGTTCCAGGCGCACCTGGCCAAGGCCGGCGGCTACTACCGCACCGACCTGGTGACGGTCAACGGCGGCGGCAACGACGTCTTCGTGCAGCTGGCCGCGGTGGATGCCGCCGCCGGCGGCGGCGCGGCTGCCGTCGCCACCGGCACCGTCGCCGGCTGGCCGCAGGCCACGCTGGACGTGGTGGCGCAAGGCGGTGCGCCGGCCGTGCAGGCTGTTGGCGCCGCCGCGGTGGCGGCGATGGGCCAGGCCGGCGCCGAGCTGGCAGCAGACATCAACGCCCTGGTGCTCGCCAAGCGCGCCAGGTACGTGCTGGTGCGCAATCTGGGCGACATCAACGTCACGCCCGACGGCCTGGCGCTCGATGCGGCCACACGCGGCTTGGTCACCGCGATGACGCAAGCCTTCAACTCGAAGTTGGGCAGCGGCCTGGCGGGCAGCACCGGCGTCATCGTGTACGACGATTACCAAACCAGCCATGACATCACCGCCGATCCGGCGAAGTTCGGCTTGAGCAACGTCACCACGCCGGCCTGCGGGCCGAACGCCTTCGGCCAGCCCGTCGGCCCGTCGATCGTGTGCAACGCCGGCAACCTGATCGGCGGTGACACCAGCCGCTACGCCTTCGCCGATGGCGTGCATCCCACGCCCTACGTGCATCGGCTCACGGCGCAGCGCGTGATGACGCTGATGCAGCAGGCCGGCTGGCAATGAGCGCGCGGCCGTCGATGACGGCCGTCGGCGCAAAGCGGCCTTCGGCCGCTTTGCGCCAAGGCGCATTGATGCGGCTCCCCCGCGCCCCCTCCGAGAGGGGGCTCCAGCATGGCCGTCGAGCCGGCCTTGGGGCCGGCGAAGGCCAGCTACGCCCTTCTGTTGGCCGCCAGGCCAACCGGTCGAACGAACTGGAGCCCCCTCTCGGAGGGGGCGCGGGGGAGCGGTGCATAGCGCCCAAGGCGCAAAGCGGCCGAAGGCCGCTTTGCGCCGACTGCGGCCGTGCGTACCTGTGCCCTTGCTCGTGAAACCGCCGCAGGCCTGCGGCGGCGATCAGGGTTGCGCGAACTTGTAGTCGGTCTTGGCCGCGTTGCGCAGTTGCTCCTGGTATTGCGCCAGCTTCAGCTGGTCCAGGCGCTGCACGATCTGCGGTTTCACGTCCTCGTAGGCCGGGAATTCGGCCTCACGCGTGTCCTCGAGCTTGATGATGTGCCAGCCGAACTGCGTCTTCACCGGCTCGGCGGTGACTTCGCCCTTCTTCAGGTGCGTCAGCGCCTGGCCGAATTCGGGCACGTAGGCGTCGGCCTTGGCATAGTCCAGGTCGCCGCCCTGCGCGCCGGAGCCGGGGTCCTTCGAGTACTTCTTGGCCAACTCCTCGAAGCTCGCGCCGGCCTCGAGCTGCTTGATCAGCGCCTTGGCTTCGGCTTCGTCGGCCACCAGGATGTGGCGCGCGCGGTATTCGGTGCCGGTGAGCTGGGCCTTGAACTTGTCGTACTCGGCCTTGGCCTCGGCGTCGCTCACCGGGTGCTCCTTCTTGAACCTTTCGAACAGCTCGCGGATCAGGATGCTCTGGCGCGCCAACTCCATCTGCGCGCGGTAATCGGGCGACGCGGCGATCCCCTGGCGCTCGGCTTCCTGCGTGAAGATCTCGCGCAGCACCACCTGGTCCTTGGCCTGCGCTTCCATCTCGGGGCCGACCTTCTGGCCGGCGCGCGCCGCCTGCTGCATCAGGTTGTCCACGCGCGCCTTGGGCACGGCCTTGCCGTTGACCAGCGCGATGTTCTGCGCCAGCGCCGCCACAGGCATCAGCACAGCGGCGGACAGGGCCAGCGCGGCGATGCGCACGGCCGGGAATTTGCTGCTCATGGGAGATCCTTCGTGGGGTGGGATGCGCACGCTGCGCGAGCACGGCGCCGCAATGGCAGGCTTCGATGCCCGCGATCGAACAACGTTCACTGCGCAGGGGTTTGGCGTTCGCCCGGGGCGTAGGCCTCGATGGCCAGCGCATGGATGCCGGCAGGCATCAACGAGCGCAGGGCATCATACACGAGGCGATGTCGAGCCACCCGGGTGCAACCGGCGAAGCGCAAGCTGGTCAGCCGCACGCTGAAATGCCGCCCTTCGCGCGCGCCGGCATGGCCCACATGCAGGTGGCTGTCGTCCTGCACTTCGATCTCGGTGGGTTGCAGCGCTTCGCGCAGCGCGGCTTCGATCGCCTCGCGGCTGACGCCGGCCGCAGCCGAAGGCGGCAGCTTCATTTGTCGCGCGGCGCGAAGTCGATCGCCGCCGAGTTGATGCAAAAACGCTCGCCGGCGGGCGCGGGGCCGTCGTCGAACACATGGCCCAGATGCGTGCCGCAGTTGCGGCAGCGCACCTCGATGCGCACCATGCCATGGCTGGTGTCGCGCAGCCGCTCGACCGCCGCGTCGTCGATCGCCGACGCGTAGCTGGGCCAGCCGCAGCCGGCGTCGAACTTGGCGCCGGAGTCGAACAGCGGCGCGCCGCAGCCCACACAGGCATACGAACCCGCCGCGAAATGGTCCCAGTAGCGGCCGCTGAAAGCGCGTTCGGTGGCAGCATGGCGCGCCACTTGGTACTGCATCGGGTCGAGCTGCGCGCGCCATTGGGCGTCGGTCTTGCGCACCGGGTAGCTGGGGTCGTCGATGGGTTTGCTCATGGCAACAGCAAGGTGCAACGGCGGGTGCGGCGCAGTGTAGTGTGTGGCAGTGCCGCCCAGCAGCCGCAGGCGCGTCCGGCCGCGCTGTCGCTCGGGTTACAGGCCGGCAGCCGGGCGGCGGCCTAGACTCGCTCGAGCGTTCGTTGTCCAGTATTTCGAGTGGAGACCCGGTCATGACAGCCAGCTACGAAACCCGCGGCGCGATCGCCGTGATCACGATGCACAACCCGCCGGTCAACGGCCTGGGGTTCGACACGCGGCGCGGCATCGCCGACGGTTTGCAGCGCGCCAACGCCGATGCCGCGATCCAGGCCATCGTGATCACCGGCGCCGGCAAGGCGTTTTCCGGCGGCGCCGACATCCGCGAGTTCGGCACGCCCAAGGCGATGGCCGAGCCCAACCTGCCAAGCGTGATCGCCTTGCTCGAGGCCAGCGTCAAGCCGGTGGTGGCCGCGGTGCACAGCGTGGTCATGGGCGGCGGGCTGGAGCTGGCGCTGGGTTGCCACTACCGCGTCGTTGCACCCGGCACCTTGGTGGCGCTGCCTGAAGTCAAGCTCGGCCTGCTGCCCGGCGCCGGCGGCACGCAGCGGCTGCCGCGCGTGCTGGGCGTCGAAACCGCGCTCAACATGATCGTCAGCGGCGATGCGGTGAAGAGCGAGGTGCTGGCCGCGCTGCCAGGGCAGAAGCTGTTCGACAAGCTGATCGATGGTGATCCGTTGGCCGGCGCCTTGGCGTTCGCGGCCGAAGTCGCCGAGCGCCATGCCAGCGGCAGCCCGCTGCCGCTGGTGCGCCACCTGAAGGCCGTGCACGCCAACGCCGACGGTTACTTCGGCTTCGCGCGCAACACCGTCAAGGCGATCGCCAAGAACCTGCCGGCGCCGGCCAAGTGTGTGGACTGCGTCGAGGCCGCGGTGAAGATGAAGTTCGACGACGGTCTGCGTTTCGAGCGCAGCGCCTTCATGGCGCTGATGCTCACGCCCGAGAGCAAGGCGCTGCGCCACGCCTTCTTCGGCGAGCGCGCGGCGGCGAAGATCCCCGACGTGCCCGAGGACACGCCACAGCGCAGGGTCGACAAGGTGGCGGTGATCGGCGCCGGCACCATGGGCGGCGGCATCGCGATGAACTTCCTCAACGCCGGCATCCCGGTGACGCTGCTCGAGACCACACAACAGGCGCTGGACCGAGGTGTGGGCGTGATGCGCAAGAACTACGAGGCCCAAGTCAAGAAGGGCAAGCTGAAGCAGGACACATACGAGCAGCGTCTGGGCCTGCTGAAGACCACGCTGAGCTGCGACGACCTCGAAGATGCCGACCTGGTGATCGAAGCGGTGTTCGAAGAGATGGGCGTCAAGCGCGGCGTATTCGAGAAGCTGGACCAGGTGATGAAGCCCGGCGCCATCCTCGCCAGCAACACCAGCACGCTGGACCTGAACCAGATCGCGTCCTTCACCAAACGCCCGCACGACGTGATCGGCATGCACTTCTTCAGCCCGGCCAACGTGATGAAGCTGCTGGAAGTGGTGCGCGGCGAGAAGACCGCCAAGGACGTGCTGGCCACGGTGATGGCGGTGGCCAAGAGGATCAAGAAGACCGCGGTGGTTTCCGGTGTATGCGACGGCTTCATCGGCAACCGCATGGTCGAGCAGTACATCCGTCAGGCCGGCTTCCTGGTCGACGAAGGCTGCACGCCGCAGCAGGTGGACAAGGCCATCGAGAAGTTCGGCTTCGCGATGGGGCCTTTCCGCATGGGCGACCTGGCCGGCAACGATATTGGCTGGGCCATCCGCAAGCGCCGCGCGGTCGAACAACCCGGCATGAAGTACAGCAGATCAGCCGACCGGCTGTGCGAGATGGGCCGTTTCGGGCAGAAGACCCAGGCCGGCTGGTACGACTACCAGGCCGGCAGGCGCGACCCGATCCCGAGCCAGCTCGTCGCCGACATGATCGACCAGTACCGCGCCGAACAAGGCATCAAGCCGCGCCGGATCGGCGACGACGAGATCGTGCAGCGGCTGGTCTACGCGCTGGTCAACGAGGGTGCCAGGATTCTCGAAGAAGGCATCGCCAGCAAGGCCAGCGACATCGACATGATCTACCTCACCGGCTACGGCTTCCCGTTGTGGCGCGGCGGGCCGATGTGTTATGCCGACACGGTGGGCCTGTTCAACGTGGTGCAGGCGATGCAGCGTTTTGCCCGCAACCCGCACGACGACGCGGCCTTCTGGCAACCGGCGCCGCTGCTGGCGCGACGGGTGGCCGAAGGCAAGAGCCTGACCTGAACATCGCGTCGAATCGAATCGAAACGGAGGAAGCCATGACCCAAGCGCTGATCGTCTCCACCGCCCGCACACCCCTGGCCAAGAGCTGGAAGGGGGCCTTCAACATGACGCATGGCGCCACGCTCGGCGGCCTGGCGATCAAGGCCGCGGTCGAGCGTGCCGGCGTCGACCCCGGTGCCATCGACGACGTGCTGATGGGCTGCGCCAACCCCGAGGGCGCCACCGGCCACAACATCGCACGCCAGGCGGTGCTGCGCGCCGGGCTGCCGGTGTCGGTAGGGGCGGCCACGATCAACCGCTTCTGCTCGAGCGGGCTGCAGACCATCGCCATGGCGGCGCAGCGCATCATCGCCGGCGAAGGCGACTTGATGGTGGCCGGCGGGCTGGAGAGCATCTCGTGCGTGCAGCAGGAAATGAACCAGCACATGGCGGCCGACTCCTGGCTGGTGCAGCACAAGCCGGCGATCTACATGCCGATGCTGCACACCGCCGAAACCGTGGCCAAGCGCTACCAGATGTCCAAGGAGCGCATGGACGAATACGGCGCGGCCAGCCAGCAAAAGGCCTGCGCCGCGCAGGCAGCCGGCAAGTTTGCCGACGAGATGATCTCGTGCACCGTCACCGCCGGCGTGGCCGACCCGCAACGGGGCATGCGCACCCAGGAGGTGACGATCAGCGCCGACGAGGGCCTGCGCCCGGGCACCACGGTGGACAGCATCCGCAACATCCGCCCGGCCGTTCCCGGCGGCGTGGTCACCGCCGGCAACGCCAGCCAGTTCAGCGACGGCGCCGGCGCCTGCGTGGTGGTCAGCGACACCTATGCGCAGCAGAAGAATCTGAAGCCGCTGGGCCGCTTCCTCGGCTTCGCGGTGGCCGGCTGCGAGCCCGACGAGATGGGCATCGGCCCGGTGTACGCGGTGCCCAAGGTACTGAAGCGCCTGGGCTTGAAGGTCGACGACATCGACCTGTGGGAGCTGAACGAAGCCTTCGCGGTGCAGGTGCTGTACTGCGCCGACAAGCTCGGCATCCCGATGGAGCGGCTCAACGTCAACGGCGGCGCCATCGCCGTGGGCCACCCCTACGGCCTGAGCGGCCAGCGCCTGACCGGCCATGCGCTGATCGAAGGCAAACGCCGCGGCGCCAAACGCGTGCTGGTGACGATGTGCGTGGGCGGCGGCATGGGCGCGGCCGGGGTGTTCGAGGTGCTGTAGCGGGCTGCGTCGCTGTGAATTCCTGCACCGTGCAACGCACACCCCGATGAAACCCGACATCGACACCCTGCGCGCGTTCTTCGCGCGCGCGCCCTTCATGGTCGACCTGGGCGTCGAGCCCAGCGGCGGCGACGAAGGGCGCATCGACACCACGCTCGCGCTGCAGCCGCGCCACTTGCAGCACACCGGCCAGGTGCACGCCGGCGTGATGACGACGATGGCCGACCACTCGATGGGTGCGGCGGCACAGACGCTGGCGGCGCCGGGCTTCGTCGTCATCACCGCCGAGCTGTCGGTGCGGCTGCTGCGCGCGGCCAGCGGCCAGCGGCTGCTGTGCGAAGCGCGCGTGGTCAAGCCGGGGCGCCAGATCCGCTTCACCGAGGCCGATGTCTGGTGCCTGCGCGGCAGCGATCGCGTGCACGTGCTGCGCGCCGCGGCGACGATGGCGCTGGTGGCCAGCGAGCGGTTGGGTTCATGATGCGCGGCACGCGTGCGCCGACGCCGCGGCCACAGGAGTCATCGCGATGAGTACCCCGGTGCAGCAACTGTTCGACCTGCGCGGCCAGACCGCACTCGTCACCGGCGGCTCGCGCGGCCTGGGGCTGCAGATCGCCGAAGCCCTGGGCGAGGCCGGCGCGCGGCTGATGCTCAGCGCGCGCAAGGCCGAAGACCTCGAGCAGGCCGCCGCCCACTTGAAGACCAAGGGCATCGACGCGCACTGGGTGGCGGCCGACACCAGCGACCCGGCGCAGGTGCAGAAGGTGTGCGACGAAGCGATGGCCAGGCTCGGCCACATCGACATCCTGGTCAACAACGCCGGCGCCAGCTGGGGCGCACCGATGGAGGACTATCCGCTGCAGGCCTGGGACAAGGTGATGAACCTGAACATCCGCAGCCTGTTCCTGATGAGCCAGGCGGTGGGCCGCGCCAGCATGATCCCGCGCCGCCGCGGCCGCATCATCAACCTGGCGTCGATCGCGGGCCTGGGCGGCTCGACCGAGGTCAAGTTCATCGCCTATGGCACCAGCAAGGGCGCGGTGGTCAACTTCACGCGCACGCTGGCCGGCGAGTGGGGCGCCTACGGCATCACGGTCAACGCGCTGGCGCCGGGCTTCTTCCCGAGCAAGATGACGCAGGGCCTGATCGCCCAACTGGGCGCCGACAAGATGGCAGCGCACGCGCCGCTGCAGCGCCTGGGCGACGACGACGACCTGAAGGGCGCGGCGCTGCTGTTCGCGTCGGCCGCCGGCAAGCACATCACCGGGCAGGTCCTGGCGGTGGACGGTGGCGTCAGCGCGGTGCACGCCGGGGGTTGAGGCCATGGAGTTCACACGGCACATCCCCTTCCTGCACCTGCTGGGTGCGCAGTTGCTGCGCTTCGAGGTGGGCGAGAGCGAGATCGCGCTGGACATCCGCGACGAGCTGCACAACTCCTGGCAGGTGGCGCACGGCGGCGTGCTGATGACGCTGCTCGACGTGGCGATGGCGCAGGCCACGCGCACGCCGCGCAAGCCCGAGGAAGGCCCCGACCCGCGCGGCGTGGTCACCATCGAGATGAAGACCACCTTCATGCGCCCGGCGCGCGGGCGCGTGCGCTGCGTGGGCAAGCTGCTGCACCGCAGTGCCGCGCTGGCCTTTTGCGAAGGCACGCTGTACGGCGAAGCCGGCGAGCGCCTGGCGCACGCCACCGGCACCTTCAAGTTCCTGTCCGGCCTGCCGGTCGAGGGCCGGCGCATCCAGTCGCCCGATGCGTCCGACTGACAAAAGCCCGGGCAGCACACGAACATGCGCACCCGGCGGCGGCGTGCGCGCGGCCTGCGCCATCGTCGCCGCCGAGCACGTGCAGCACGGACCGCGCGCGCAGCGCGCCGGGGCATGAAGCCGCCTCGCGCGGCGGTGGTCGGCGGCGGCCCGGCCGGGCTGATGGCCGCCGAGGCGCTGGCCGAAGCCGGCGTGGCGGTCGATCTGTACGACGCGATGCGCTCGGTGGGGCGCAAGCTGCTGCTGGCGGGCAAGGGCGGGCTGAACCTGACGCACGCCGAGGACCTCGGCCGCTTCGTCGGCCGCTACGGCGCGGCGCAGGCCGAGGTCGGCGCCTGGCTCGAGCGCTTGGGCCCGCAGCCGCTGCGCGACTGGGCGGCGCGGCTGGGCATCGAAACCTTCGTCGGCAGCTCGGGCCGCGTCTTCCCGCGCGACATGAAGGCCGCGCCGCTGCTGCGCGCCTGGCTGCAGCGGCTGCGCGCGATGGGCGTGCGGCTGCACATGCGCCACCGCTGGGCCGGCTGGGCGCACGACGGCGCCTTGTGCTTCGCTGCGCCCGATGGCCCGGTGCAGCGCAGCGCCGACGCGGTGGTGCTGGCGCTGGGCGGCGGCAGCTGGGCGCGGCTGGGCTCGGACGGCCGCTGGTGGCCGCTGCTGCAGCAGCGCGGCGTGGCGCTGGCGCCGCTGCGCCCGTCCAACTGCGGCTTCGAGCGCACCGGCGGCTGGAGCGCCCACTTCGTCGAACACCACGCCGGCCAGCCGCTGAAGAACGTGGCCTTGCAATGGCGCGACGCGGCCGGCGCCGAGCAGCGCCAGTTGGGCGAATGCGTGGTCACGCACTACGGCATCGAGGGCAGCGCGGTCTATGCCGCGTCGGCCGCGTTGCGCGACGCCATCGGCGCGGGCGGCCAGGCCACGCTGTGGCTGGACCTGCTGCCGGCGCGCAGCCTGGAATGGGTCGCAGCCGAACTTGCGCACCCGCGCGGCAGCCGCTCGCTGGCCACGCACCTGAAGTCGCGCCTGAAGCTGCACGGGGTGAAGGCGGCGCTGCTGTACGAAGCGGCCGACAAGGCGGCGCTGGCCGACCCGGCCCGCCTGGCGCGGCTGATCAAGGCGCTGCCCGCGAGCCTGAGCGCGGCACGCCCGATCGACGAGGCCATCAGCAGCGCCGGCGGCGTGTGCCTGGCGGCACTGGACGACCGGCTGATGCTGCGCGAGCTGCCGGGCGTGTTCTGCGCCGGCGAGATGCTCGACTGGGAAGCGCCCACCGGCGGCTACCTGCTCACGGCCTGCATGGCCAGCGGGCGTGTGGCCGGCGAGGGCGCGGCGCGCTGGCTGCACCGTGCCGTCGATGGCGCGCTGTCGGGTTGAGCAGCGCCGGTCGGAGCGCGTGGCACACTGCGCCGCCTTTTTGACTTGTCGCCCCGCCGTCGGGGCCTGCCGCCTTGGACCCCATCGTTTCGCAAATCGCCGCCGAGCTGGGCGTGCGCCCCGCCCAGGTACACAGCGCCGTCGAACTGCTCGACGGCGGCGCCAGCGTGCCCTTCATCGCGCGCTACCGCAAAGAGGCCACCGGCGGCCTGGACGACAACCAGCTGCGCGAACTCGAAGTGCGCGTGGTCTACCTGCGCGAGCTGCAGCAGCGGCGCGAGGCGGTGCTGAAAAGCATCGAAGAGCAGGGCAAGCTGACGCCCGCGCTGCGCGCCGCCATCGACGCGGCGGCGACCAAGCAGCTGCTCGAGGACCTGTATCTGCCGTACAAACCCAAGCGGCGCAGCAAGGGGCTGATCGCACGCGAGGCCGGCATCGAACCGCTGGCCGACCGGCTGTTCGCCGACCCCGCGCTGCAGCCCTTGGCCGAGGCGCTGGCCTTCGTCAACGCCGAGGCCGGCTTTGCCGATGCGGCAGCGGTGCTCGACGGCGTGCGCGACATCCTGGCCGAGCGCTGGGCCGAGGATGCGGCGCTGGTCGGCGGCTTGCGCGACTGGTTGTGGGGTGCCGGCCGGCTGCGCGCCAAGCTGGCCGCGGGCAAGGACGAGAACGCGGCCGAGGTCGCCAAGTTCCGCGACTACTTCGACTTCGACGAGGCGCTGCGCAGCGTGCCTTCGCACCGCGCGCTGGCGGTGTTCCGCGCGCGTGCGCTGGACATCGTCGAGCTGCGGCTGGCGCCGCCCGACGAGGCCGAAGGCTTGGCGGTGTCGGCCGCCGAAGGCCGCATCGCGCTGCACCTGGGCTGGCGCCACGCCGCGCGGCCCGCCGACGACTTGCTGCGCAAGACCATCGCCTGGACCTGGAAGGTCAAGCTGAGCCTGAGCCTGGAGCGTGAGCTGTTCGCTAAGCTGCGCGAGCACGCCGAAGACGTGGCGATCAAGGTCTTCGGCCACAACCTGCGCGACCTGCTGCTGGCCGCGCCGGCCGGCCCGCGTGCGGTGATGGGGCTGGACCCGGGCATCCGCACCGGCGTCAAGGTGGCGGTGGTCAGCGCCACCGGCAAGGTGCTGGACACCACCACCGTCTACCCGCACGAACCGCGGCGCGACTGGGACGGCGCGCTGCACACGCTGGGCCGGCTGGTGGCGGCGCACGGCGTCGAGTTGATCGCGATCGGCAACGGCACCGCCAGCCGGCAGACCGATGCGCTGGCCGCCGAAGTGATGCGCCGCGTGAGCGCGGCCGCGCCCGACGCCAAGCTGCAGAAGGTGGTGGTCAGCGAGGCCGGCGCGTCGGTCTATTCGGCCAGCGACTTCGCCAGCAAGGAGCTGCCGGCGCTGGACGTGAGCCTGCGCGGCGCGGTCAGCATCGCGCGGCGGCTGCAGGATCCGCTGGCCGAGCTGGTGAAGATCGAACCCAAGAGCATCGGCGTGGGCCAGTACCAGCACGACCTGAACCCCACCGAGCTGGCGCGCCGGCTCGACGCCGTGGTCGAGGACTGCGTGAACGCGGTGGGCGTGGACCTGAACACGGCCTCGGCGCCGCTGCTGGCGCGCGTGTCGGGGCTGAGCGGCGCGGTGGCGGCCGGCATCGTGCGCTGGCGCGATGCCAACGGCGCGTTTCGCAACCGTGCGCAACTGCTCGACGTCGCCGGCCTGGGGCCCAAGACCTTCGAGCAGGCGGCCGGGTTCCTGCGCATCCGCGGCGGCGACAACCCGCTGGACATGACCGGCGTGCACCCCGAGACCTATGCGCTGGTGCAGCGCATGCTCGACGCCGCCGCGCGGCCGATCGAGCGGCTGATGGGGGCCAGCGACGTGCTGAAGACGCTGCGCCCCGAGGCCTTCGCCGACGAGCGCTTCGGCGTGATCACGGTCAAGGACATCCTGGCCGAGCTGGAAAAACCGGGGCGCGACCCGCGGCCCGATTTTCAGGTGGCGCGCTTCAACGAAGGCGTGCACGAACTGCGCGACCTGAAGCCGGGCATGCTGCTCGAAGGCACGGTGAGCAACGTCGCGCAGTTCGGCGCCTTCGTCGACCTGGGTGTGCACCAGGACGGGCTGGTGCACGTCAGCCAGTTGGCCAACCGCTTCGTCGCCGATGCGCGCGAGGTGGTCAAGACCGGGGACATCGTCAAGGTGCGCGTGCTCGAGGTCGACCAGGCGCGCAAGCGCATTGCGCTGACGATGAAGCTGGATGCCAAACCGGCCGCGAAGAGCGCCGACAACGCCTTCAGGCCGGCGGCGCGCGGCGAACGCGCGCCGCGCGCCGGGGCTGCGCCGGCCCACTCGGCGATGGCCGAGGCCTTCGCCAGACTGCGTTCAGCGCGCTGAGAAGTCCTCGGCGCGCAGTTCGATCGGCTGGCCGTGCGGCGTGCGCCCGGCCGCATGCTCCCAGGCGTCGCGGCAGCGTGCCAGTTCGCCGGCGCTGCTCGCGCCCTTGCCGGCGACCAGCGCCTCCAGCGCGGCCAGCCAGTGGTGGTAGTAGGTGTCGCCCAGGTCGGCGTCGCCCGCGGCCTGCGCCGCGGCGATCTGCCGCGACAGCGCGTCGGCCCATTCGGGCCAGCTGAACAGGCCGCGCCGGTGCAGCGCCAGCGTGATCGCGAAGGCCTGCGCCTGCCAGGGCTCGGCGAACACCGGTTCGCCGCACTGCAGCGGCTGGCCCGGCAGGGCGTGCACGGCGGCATCGGCGGCGGGTGCCGCCGTGGCGGTGGTGTTCATGTCTCGGGCTCCAGGCAGCTTTCCCAGGTGTCGAGCGCCACGCTCAGCCCCGGGGCGGCCTCGTCGCCCCACAGCTCTGGGCCGCTGAAGGCCACGCGGTACAACCATTGCGGCTGCTCGCCCAGGCCTTGTGCGTTCGTGTCGGCAAAGACGTGCACGCCGTGCACGCTTTCGATGCGGCCCGACTTGCCGTGCGCGTAGCCTGGCAGGCGGGTGTGGTGGCCGACGCGATGGCTGCGCGTGCGTACCAGGTCGCCGAGCTGGAAGCGTGGCGGGGCCTGCGGCGCGCGCTCGGTGGGCGAACCCTTGGCCAGCGTCGCCGCGACATCGGCCGCGCGCAGCACCCGCGCCACCGGCTTGGCGGCATGCAGCGTGCGCCCGGCCGCCAACTCGTCGCTCAGCGCCAGCCCACGCTCGGCCAGCAGCTTTTCCAGCGCAGCGATCCAGATGCGGTAGTAGCTCGATGCGGCGTAGTCGCTCAGCGTCTCGCGCGCGGCGCGGCTCATGTCGAGGTTCCAGCTGCCGGTGGCGCCCATCGCCAGTGTCACGGCCAGCGCGCGTGCTTCCCATGGCGCATGAAACACCTCGCCCTCGGCCTCCGGCAGCACCGGCTCGCGGTGGGTCTGGCCGCCCAGATCGGCGTGGCTGAGGCAGCTCATTGCGGCGGCTGCAGCGGCAGCCCGGTACCGATCATCGAATCGCGCGTCACCAAGGCGGCCAACTGTTCCTCGCTGCAGCTCTCGGTGCCGGCAGGGCGCATCGGCAGCACCAGGTAGCGCACCTCGGCGGTGGAGTCGACGACGCGGATTTCGGTGGTCTCGGGCAGGGTGACGCCGAAGTCGGCCAACACGCCTCGCGGATCCTTCACCGCGCGTGAGCGGTAAGGCGCGCTCTTGTACCAGGTGGGTGGCAGGCCCAGCACCGGCCAGGGGTAACAACTGCACAGCGTGCACACCACCAAGTGGTGGCGCGTCGGGGTGTCGGCCAGCACCACCATGTGTTCGCCCTGGCGCCCGCTGTAGCCCAGTGAGGCGATGGCCGCGGTGGCGTCGCGCAACAGCCATTCGCGGTAGGCGGCATCGACCCAGGCCTTGGCCACGACCCGCGCGCCGTTGCGCGGGCCGATGCGCGTTTGGTAGGTGTCGATCAATTCGTCCAGGGCGGCCGGATCGATGTAGCCCTTTTGCGTCAGCACGGTTTCCAGCGCACGAACGCGCAGCGTCATTTCGCCGAGTTCGCTGTGCTCGTGGTCGTGCGTGGCTTCGTGATCGGGATGGTGAGCGTGGCGCATCGGTGCATCGTAGCGTCGTGAACCGTGTCGCGCGTGGGTCGAGGGCTTCGTCACCGGCACACACTAGAATCGCCCGCTTCGGGCTCAACAAGAAGATCGAAAGGCGCAAGGGTTATGACACCGCGAACTACGGGCTTCACTGCCGAACCCTGATCGGCCGCGCCGTCACGCCTGCAACTTCTTGTACTGTCTGGATGAAGCGCGGTTCCGTACCGCGCTTTTTCGTTTTCCGAAGGTCTATCCGATGATCGTTATCACATTGCCCGATGGCTCCAAGCGGGAGTTCGCGCAGCCGGTGAGCGTGGCCGACGTGGCCGCCGCCATCGGCCCCGGCCTGGCCAAGTCGGCGCTGGCCGGCAAGATCGGCAGCGGCGAAGCCACGCGCGTGGTCGACTTGAGCCACCGCATCGACGCCGATGCGTCGCTGGCCATCGTCACCGACAAGAGCGTCGAAGGCCTGGAAGTGCTGCGCCATTCGACCGCGCACCTGCTGGCCTATGCGGTCAAGGAGCTGTACCCGGAAGCGCAGGTGACCATCGGCCCGGTGATCGACAACGGCTTCTACTACGACTTCTCGTACAAGCGCCCGTTCACGCCCGAGGACCTGCAGGCGATCGAAGCGCGCATGCTCGAGCTGAGCAAGCGCGACGAACCGGTGCAACGCCGCGTGCTGCCGCGCGACGAAGCCGTGGCCTACTTCAAGAGCCTGGGTGAGTTCTACAAAGCCGAGATCATCGCCGGCATCCCGTCGAACGAAGACGTGTCGCTGTACCGCGAAGGCGGCTTCGAAGACCTGTGCCGCGGCCCGCACGTGCCCAGCACCGGCAAGCTCAAGCACTTCAAGCTGATGAAGGTGGCCGGCGCCTACTGGCGCGGCGACCACCGCAACGAGATGCTGCAGCGCATCTACGGCACGGCCTGGGCGACGAAGGAGGAATTGCAGCAGTACCTGCACATGCTGGAGGAGGCGGAGAAGCGCGACCACCGCCGCCTGGGCCGCGAACTCGATCTGTTCCACATGGACGAGACGGCGCCCGGGCTGGTGTTCTGGCATCCGAAGGGCTGGACGATCTGGCAGCAGGTCGAGCAGTACATGCGCGCGGTCTACCGCGACAACGGCTACCACGAGGTCAAGGGACCGCAGATCCTGGACAAGAGCCTGTGGGAGAAGACGGGGCACTGGCAGAACTACCGCGAGAACATGTTCACGACGGAGTCGGAGAAGCGCGACTACGCGCTCAAGCCGATGAACTGCCCGGGCCACGTGCTGATCTTCAAGCAGGGCATCAAGAGCTACCGCGAGCTGCCGCTGCGCTACGGCGAGTTCGGCCAGTGCCACCGCAACGAGCCCAGCGGCGGGTTGCACGGCATCATGCGCGTGCGCGGCTTCACGCAGGACGACGGGCATATCTTCTGCACCGAGGACCAGGTGCAGGCCGAGTGCGCGGCCTTCACCGCTTTGCTGCAGCAGGTCTACGCCGATTTCGGCTTCAGCGACATCATCTACAAGGTGGCCACGCGCCCCGACGCGCGCATCGGCAGCGACGAAGCCTGGGACCGCGCTGAGCAGGCGCTGATGGCCGGCTTGCGCGCCAGCGGCGTCGAGTTCGAGGTCTCGCCGGGCGAGGGCGCCTTCTACGGTCCGAAGATCGAATACACGCTGAAGGATGCGATCGGCCGGCAGTGGCAGTGCGGCACGATGCAGATCGACCCGAACATGCCCGAGCGCCTGGGCGCCGAATACGTGGCCGAGGACGGCAGCCGCCAGCGGCCGTTGATGCTGCACCGCGCCATCGTCGGCAGCCTCGAGCGCTTCATCGGCATCCTGGTGGAACAGCATGCCGGCGCGCTGCCCGCCTGGCTGTCGCCGCTGCAGGTGGTGGTGGCGCCGATCACCGACGCGCAGGCGGATTACGCAGCAAGCGTGGCGAAAGCGCTTCAAAAACAAGGAGTTAGGGTCGAAAGCGATTTGCGCAACGAAAAGATCACGCGTAAGATACGCGAGCAATCGATGCAGAAGGTTCCGTACATCCTGGTCGTTGGCGACAAGGAGAAGGCAAGCGGGGCCGTTTCGGTGCGCGCTCGGGGTAACCTGGATCTGGGCGTGATGGCGCTCGACGACTTCGCTGCGAAGCTCGCCGACGACATCCGCCGCAAGGTCTAGCAGGCTTCGGCGCGCCTTTGTCGTTTGGTGCGGCCTGGTGTGCCTTCAGGCTGTCTCAAAGGGGTTTGAACTATCGCTACCTTCATGGACCGCCGCACTCCGAATGCGGAGCGCAAGCACAGGTTGAACCGGGAGATCATGGCGCCTCAGGTGCGCCTGAATGGGGTGGACAACGAGCCGCTGGGCATCGTCAGCCTCATGGATGCGCTGCAGATGGCCGGTGACAAGGACGTCGATCTGGTCGAGATCGCCGCCACTGCCGATCCCCCGGTGTGCCGGTTGATGGACTACGGCAAGTTCAAGTACCAGGAGCAGAAGAAGGCCGCCGAGGCCAAGGCGAAGCAGAAGATCATCGAGATCAAGGAGGTCAAGTTCCGCCCCGGCACCGACGAAGGCGACTACGCGATCAAGATGCGCAACCTGCGCCGCTTCATCGCCGAGGACGGCGACAAGGGCAAGGTCACGTTGCGCTACCGCGGCCGCGAGATCACCCACCAGGACATCGGCATGCGGCTGCTGGAACGCATCCGCGATGAGCTGGCCGACGTGGCCGTGGTCGAGCACATGCCCAAGCTGGAAGGGCGCCAGATGATCATGGTGCTGGCGCCGAAGAGAAAGTGATGCAAGGGATTCGCGCCCGAGGTCTGGTCGCCTCGGGTGCGACAAGAAGCTGCTGCAGGCCAACAAGCATCGCGTAACGCACACGGTCGCCTGCAGACGGCAATATCGACAGGGAAGGAGCAGCAATGCCCAAGATGAAGACCAAGAAGAGCGCAGCCAAGCGGTTCCGCGTGCGTCCGGGGGGCACCGTCAAGCGCGGTGCGGCGTTCAAGCGCCACATCCTCACGAAGAAGTCCACCACCCGCAAGCGCCACCTGCGCGGCGTCAAGCAGGTGCACGACACCAACCTGGGCAGCATCGCCAAGATGATGCCTTTCGCTGGTCTTTGAGGGGAGCAGCACATGCCTCGCGTCAAACGTGGAGTCACGGCGCACGCGCGCCACAAGAAGATCCTGGCCCTGGCCAAGGGCTACCGCGGCCGCCGCAAGAACGTCTTCCGCATCGCCAAACAGGCGGTGATGAAGGCCGGGCAATATGCCTACCGCGACCGCCGCACCCGCAAGCGCGTGTTCCGCCGGCTGTGGATCGCGCGCATCAACGCAGCTTCGCGCGAGCTGGGCGTCAGCTACAGCAAGTTCATGGCCGGGCTGAAGAAGGCGCAGATCGACATCGACCGCAAGGTCCTCGCCGATCTGGCCGTCAACGACCCGGCGGCCTTCGGCAGCATCGTCGAGAAGGTGAAGGCCCAGCTCGGCTGATCGACATCAGGCGTCCATGCCCCCGTATCGGGGCATGCGACTGACTCGCTAGCATTCGATGGCCGTCACGCAAGGGCGGCCATTTTTGTTGATGACCCGCCGCTTCGCGGCTTCACCCTAGAGGCCATGAACGATCTGGATACATTGGTGCAAGCGGCGCGATCGGCTTTCGACGCCGCGCCGACGCCAGCCGAACTCGAGAACGCCAAGGCACGCTTCCTCGGCAAGTCAGGCCAACTGACCGAACTGATGAAGGGCCTGGGCGCACTCGGCGTAGAGCACAAGAAGACGCGCGGCGCGGCCATCAACCAGGCCAAGCAGCAGGTCGAGGCGCTGCTGCAATCGCGCCGCGACGCGCTGGCCGATGCCGAATTGCAGGCGCAACTGCGTGCCGAGGCATTGGACGTGACGCTGCCCGGGCGCCAGCGCGGCACGGGCGGCTGGCACCCGGTGTCGCGCACGATCATGCGCATAGAAACCATCTTCGCGTCGATGGGCTTCGACGTCGCCGACGGCCCCGAGATCGAGACCGACTGGTACAACTTCACCGCGCTGAACAGCCCCGAGAACCACCCGGCGCGTTCGATGCAGGA
>CAYZGL010000033.1:0-24127 GCA_964477985.1 uncultured Rubrivivax sp.
TCAAGGCCCACCTGTGGGGCTACAACGGCCAGAGCCCGGGGCCGACCATCGAGGTCGTCGAAGGCGACCGCGTGCGCATCTTCGTCACCAACAAGCTGGCCGAGCTGCACAGCGTGCACTGGCACGGGCAGCGGCTGCCCAACGGCATGGACGGCGTGACCGGGCTGACTCAAGCAGGCATTCCGCCGGGCAAGACCTTCGTCTACGAGTTCGTCGCACGCCGCCCCGGCACCTTCATGTACCACCCGCATGCCGACGAGATGGTGCAGATGGCGATGGGCATGATGGGCTTCTGGGTCACGCACCCGCGCACCAGGCATCCGCTCATCGACGAAGTCGACCGCGACTTCTGCTTCCTGCTCAACGCCTACGACATCGATCCCGGCAGCTACACGCCGAAGATCATGACGATGCTCGACTTCAACCTGTGGAGCTGGAACAGCCGCATCTTCCCCGGCATCGACCCGCTGGTGGTGCGCAAGAACGACAAGGTGCGCATCCGCATCGGCAACCTGACGATGACGAACCACCCGATCCACCTGCACGGCCACGAGTTCCTGGTCACCGGCACCGATGGCGGCCCGACGCCGAAGAGCACGCGCCGCTACGAAGTCACCGAAGACATCGCCGTGGGCCAGATGCGGCAGCTCGAGTTCCTGGCCGACGAGGAAGGCGACTGGGCTTTCCACTGCCACAAGAGCCACCACACGATGAACGCGATGGGCCACGACGTGCCGACGATGATCGGCGTGGACCACCGCGGCGTCGCGCGGCAGATCACCAAGCTGATCCCCGACTACATGGTGATGGGCGAGCGCGGCATGCACGACATGACCGAGATGGAGATGCCGCTGCCGGACAACACCGCGCCGATGATGGCCGGCCAGGGCCCGTTCGGCGCGGTGGGCATGGGCGGCATGTTCAGCGTCGTCAAGGTGCGCAAGGACCAGAAGCCCGGCGACTACGGCGACCCGGGCTGGTTCAAACACCCGCCGGGCACGGTGGCCTACGAATGGACCGGGGCACTGCCCGATCCGGCGCGCTTCAAGGCCGAAGGCAGCGGCTCGATGCCGCCTGTCGCCCGGCCAGCCTCTGCCACCGAAGTCAAGGTGCGCAAGCCCTTGGGCGGGCACTCCGGTCACTGAGGAGAAGGACACACCATGCAACTCAGCAAGAGAAGCGTGATCGTCGCCACTGCAGCCAGCTTGCTCGCTTGCGCCGGCCGCGTGCTCGCGCACGGCGACGAGACGCACCCGGCCAAGAGCGGCCCGGCAAAAAAAGAGCAGAAGGACTGGGGCATCGCCGGCGACCCAGCCCAGGCCAAACGCCGCATCGACATCGGCATGTCCGACACCATGCGCTTCACGCCCGAGCGCATCGCCGTCAAGCTCGGCGAGACCGTGCGCTTCGTGGCCCGCAATGACGGCAAGTTGCTGCACGAGTTCGTCATCGGCACGAAGGCCGAGAACGAGAGACACGCCGCGCTGATGCTGAAGTTCCCAGGCATGGAGCACGACGAGCCGTACATGGCGCACGTGGCGCCGGGCAAGACCGGCCAGATCGTCTGGACCTTCAACCGCGCCGGGCAGTTCGAGTTCGCCTGCCTGATCGCCGGCCACTACCAGGCGGGCATGGCCGGCACGATCGAGGTCGTCGCGGCGGCTGTGGCCACGAAGCCCTGAATTGCCCAACGAAGGGCGCTCGCGAAGCGTCCTCCACAACCGGAGAATCCAATGAAGAAGACGATCGTAGTCATTGCTGTGTCGCTCGCAGCGACGTTGCCGGCACTGGCCCAGCCAAAGGCCAACAACCATGACGCGCACCATGCACCGGCGGCTGCCGACATGACCGAAGGCGAAGTCCGCAAGGTCGACAAAGGCGCCGGCAAGATCACGCTCAAGCATGGCGAGATCAAGAACCTCGACATGCCGCCCATGACGATGGTGTTCGGCGTAAAGGATCCGGCGCTGCTGGACCTGGTCAAGCCCGGTGACAAGGTGCTGTTTAAGGCAGTCAACGAAGCCGGCAAGTTCACGATCAGCGGCCTGCAGGTCGTCAAGTAACGCCGAGGGGTTTGCACGTGGACGCTGCAAGCCGCACCCAGCGACGCCGCTGGCTGCTGGTCCTACTGCTGGTCATCGTGGGTGGCGTGGTCCTGGCGATCCGCTTCTTGGCGCCCGAGGCGGGACGGGTCGTGCTGCGCCCGGACGACGGAGCAATCACCGTGCTCGGCCAACGGATTTACGCCGCACGCTGCGCGGCCTGCCACGGCGCCAACCTCGAGGGGCAGCCGAACTGGCGGCAGCGCGATGCGCAGGGCCGCCTGCCCGCACCGCCGCACGACACCACCGGCCACACCTGGCACCACCCCGACGAACTGCTGTTTCGCATCACGAAGGTCGGCGTGGCCAAGGCGGCCGGCCTGCCCGGCTACGACTCGGCGATGCCGGCCTACGAAGGCGTGCTGACCGACGACGAGATCATCGCGGTGTTGTCGTGGATCAAGTCCCGGTGGCCCGCCGAGGTGCGCTCCAAGCACGACGAGATGAACCGGATGTCGAAGGCCAAGCCATGAGGCGGATCGAACGGGAGTCTCCGATCGCGCTGGCATCGGTGACGCTCATCTGGCCAGCCGTCGCCGCGTCGGTCGGGTGCGAAGTCGTTGACGCATGTCATACAGAGGTGACGGCGCGGCTGCACAATCCCTTTGCGATCATGTCCAACTGGTTCGCGTGAATTCAAGTCTCCCGTGAAGGCTTTGCGTCGACCCCGGAACCGAGTCCTCGTGCTGAGGATGGTTCTGTTCGCCTGGTTCTTCGCACTGGTTTCGGGCTGGGCGAATGCATGCCTGCTGCAGGGCCGCGCCGCGGATCAAGCCGGCCACGCGACGCACGTCGAATCGGTGGCGCTTGTCGAGTCCGGCGCCGCTCCGCATGCTGCCAACAGCGATCACCAGGGCAGCGACGACGATGGGGCAGGAGCGGCGCGCGCCGCATGCCAGGACGTCTGCGACGATGAGCAGAGCACGATCCCGAGCAACAAGCTGCCCGCCGCCCCTGACCTGGGCTCGGCGCCCTTGTTGCCGGCTGCGCCGTGGAGCGCCGTCATCGCAGCGGCGACCGCGCCCCGCCTTCGCCCGCCCGGCGCCGCGCCGCCGTGCGAGCCGCCGGTGGCGATCCGCTTCCTGCGGCTGACGATCTAGACCCTCCCCTCGGGGCTGGCGGCGCTACCGCGCCTGCGGCCCCGCATCGCCTCGGCCGACGCCTGTCGACGCCGGGGCAGCGGCGCTTGTGCCGTCCTTCCCACCTCGACTCGTGAACCAGGAGCCCCTATGAACACCATTCGCTCGATCACCCTGATTGCCACCCTTGTCGCGGCGACGGCCGCTGCCGCGCAGACCCAGCCCGCACCCGCCGCGAAGCGCCCTGCGCCCGCGGCATCGATGCCGGCGCCGATGGCCGAACACATGTCCAGGATGGACGCGCAAATGAAGGCCATGCAGGCGATGCACGAGAAGATGGCGAGCGCCCGCACCCCCGAGGAACGCCAGGCGCTGATGACCGAACAGATGAAGCTGATGCAGGAGGGCATGGCCACGATGGGCGGAATGGGACCCGGCATGGGCATGGGCATGATGGGTGGCGGTATGGGTGGCCCGGGCGGCATGCGCGGCGGCGCGATGACGCCGGAGGCGCGCCAGCAGTTCATGGAAAAGCGCATGGAGATGATGCAGTCGATGATGCAGATGATGGTCGACCGCATGCAGGCCGCGCCGCCTGCCTCGAAGTAGGCCGCGCCGGGAGCTTGCGATGGACCATGAATCGCACGACGCACGCCCGCCGAGCTTCTGGCGCAGCCGCTTCGGTCTCGGCTGGCTGGTACTTGCCGCGGTGGCAGGATGGTTCCTGTGGGAAGAACACCGCGCGCACATGCTGGGCGCGCTGCCCTACCTGCTGCTGCTGGCCTGTCCGGTGATGCACCTGTTCATGCATCGTGGGCACCACGGACACCATGGGGGTGGTACCGGTGGCCATCGAACTGCCGCACCGCCCCACCGTGAGGAGCCGCGATGAGCCACGACGCACCAGCGTACGGCCTTTGGGGGCTCGTGATCCTGAACTCGGCCGTCTTCCTGATCTTCGCTTTCAGCTTCACCAAGCCGCAGACGCCACGCGACTGGCGCAGCTTCGGTGCATTCGCCGCCTTCGTCGTCGCGCTGTTCGTCGAGATGTACGGCTTTCCGCTGACGATCTACCTGCTGTCGGGATGGCTGCAGACCCGCTATCCGGGGCTCGACGTCCTGTCGCACGACAGCGGGCACCTGTGGTCGACGCTGCTCGGCGAAAAGGGCGACCCTCACTTCGGCGTGCTGCACATCGCGAGCTATGTCTTCCTCGGCGGCGGCTTCTGGCTGCTGTCGAGCGCCTGGCATGTGCTGTACCACGCGCAGCGGCGGCACGGTCTGGCGGCGGCCGGCCCTTATGCGCGCATCCGGCATCCGCAGTACGTGGCCTTCGTGCTGATCCTGCTCGGCTTTCTGCTGCAGTGGCCAACGCTGCTGACGCTTGCGATGTTCCCGGTGCTGGTGTTCATGTATGCGCGCCTGGCGGTCAACGAGGAGGCCGAGATGCGGTCGCTGCACGGTCCGGTCTACGACGACTATGCGGCGCGCACGCCGCGTTTCGTCCCCGCGCTGGGCGCCGGCCGGCGCCGCTCGGCGCGTTGAGTGCCATGGCGCAGGCACGGCCCCGGTGCGAGCAAGCCCGGGCGCGGCTGGCAGCCGGCGTGCCGCAAGCCTTCGCCTGGCTGGACGATCACCGCCACCTGTCGTCGCACATGGCGTCGTCGTCGTGGATGATGGCCGGTTCGTCGATGCACACCGAGTTCGACACGCGCCGCTTCCGCGCGGTCGGCAGCCGGCTGCGCATGCACGGGCGGGTGCTCGGCCTGCCGCTGGCTCTGCAGGAACAGGTAGTGGTGCGCGAGCCACCGCGCCGCAAGGCCTGGGAGACGGTCGGCGAGCCGAGCCTGCTGGTCATCGGCGCCTACCGCATGGGTTTCGAGCTCGAGGCCGCCGGCGGCGATGCTGCACTCATGCTGCGCATCGACTATCAACTGCCTTCGCGCGGTGTCGCGCGCTGGCTGGGGCTCGTACTGGGGCGTGCCTACGCGCGCTGGTGCGTGCGAACGATGGTCCGCGATGCGCAACGCGCGCTGCAGCCTTGACCGCTGGGTCCGCTGCAGCGCTTGACATTGCCATCGTGGGAAGCTCTATCGTGCAGTGGTCATGACGAATTCGTCATCGATCAAGGAGTGAAGGAGTCATGGACACACGCGCTCACGCCGGCCATGAACATCATGCGCACTCGCATGCGCGGCACCCGCCATCGACGGGTGTTGCCGAGTTGAAGGATCCGGTCTGCGGCATGACGGTGACCGAACAATCGGCGCACCGCATCGAGCACGACGGCAGGCCCTACTACTTCTGCAGCGCGAAGTGCCTGGCGAAGTTCAGCACCGAGCCCGGGAAGTACCTGCAGCCTGCAGCGGCCGAAGCACCACCCGCGCCGCCTGCCGCCGAAGCTGCGCCCGGCACGATCTACACCTGCCCGATGCACCCGGAGATCCGTCAGGACCATCCGGGCAACTGCCCGAAGTGCGGCATGTCGCTGGAGCCAGTGCTGCCCGACCTGGACGAGAGCGAGAGCCCCGAGCTGCGCGACTTCCAGCGGCGCTTCTGGTGGACCTTGCCGCTGACCGTCATCGTCACCGTGCTGGCCATGTTCGGCCACCGCCTCGGCTGGTTCGACATGGCCACGCAGAGCTGGATCGAACTGGTGCTGACGCTGCCGATCGCGCTGTGGGCCGGCTGGCCTTTCTTCGTGCGCGGCGCGCAGTCGGTCGCCAACCGCAGTCCGAACATGTGGACGCTGATCGGCCTGGGTACGGGCGCGGCCTTCGTCTACAGCGTGGTGGCCACGCTGGCGCCGCAGGTCTTCCCAGCGTCGTTCATGTCGATGGGCCGGGTGGCCGTGTACTTCGAGGCGACCGCGGTGATCATCTCGCTGACGCTGCTCGGCCAGCTGCTGGAACTGAAGGCGCGTTCGCAGACCTCGGCCGCGATCCGCTCGCTGCTCGGCCTGGCACCGAAGACGGCGCGCCGCATCGGCGCCGACGGCAGCGAGGAAGACGTGCCTCTCACCCATGTTCACGTCGGCGACCTGCTGCGCGTGCGGCCCGGCGAGAAGGTGCCGGTCGACGGCGTGGTCGTCGAAGGCCGCAGCGCGGTCGACGAATCGATGCTCACCGGCGAGCCGCTGCCGGTGACCAAGCGCCCCGGCGACAAGCTGATCGGCGCGACGCTGAACAGCAGCGGCGCGCTGGTCATGCGCTCCGAACACGTCGGCGCGGCCACGGTGCTCGCGCAGATCGTGCAGATGGTCGCCCAGGCGCAGCGCTCGCGCGCGCCGATGCAGCGCATGGCCGATACGGTGGCCGGCTGGTTTGTGATGGGCGTGGTCGGCATCGCGCTGCTCACCTTCTTCGGCTGGGGTCTGTTCGGCCCCGAACCGAGCTGGGTCTACGGGCTGATCAATGCCGTGGCCGTGCTGATCATCGCCTGCCCCTGTGCGCTGGGTCTGGCGACGCCGATGTCGATCATGGTGGCGACGGGCCGCGGCGCGACGAACGGCGTGCTGTTCCGCGACGCCGCGGCGATCGAGAAGCTGCGCCAGGTCGACACGCTGATCGTCGACAAGACCGGGACGCTGACCGAGGGCCGGCCCGTCTTCGAACGTGCGGTGGGCACGGCGGAGTTCGACGCCGACGAGGTGCTGCGCCTGGCCGCCAGCCTGGACCAGGGCAGCGAACATCCGCTGGCGGCGGCGATCGTCACTGCGGCGCGCGACAAGGGGCTGACGCTGGACAAGCCCGAGCAGTTCGATTCGGCGTCGGGCATCGGTGAGCGCGGTGTCGTCGGCGGCAAGGCACTCGCGCTGGGGAATACCGCACTGATGGGCCAGCTCGGCATCGACCTCGCCGCGCTGGCCAGCGAAGCCGAGGCCTTGCGCGGACGCGGCGCGAGCGTCATGCATCTGGCGGTGGGCGAGCGGCTGGCGGGGCTGCTGGCGGTCTCCGACCCGATCAAGGCGACCACGCCCGAGGCGCTCGCCTCGTTGCGCCGCGCCGGCCTGCGCGTCGTGATGGCCACCGGCGACGGCCTGACCACGGCCCGCGCCGTAGGCCAGAGCCTGGGCATCGACGAAGTGCACGGCGAAGTCAAGCCGGCAGACAAGCTGAAGCTGGTCGAGACGCTGCAGGCGCAGGGCCGCGTGGTCGCGATGGCCGGCGACGGCATCAACGACGCACCGGCGCTGGCGCGCGCCGATGTCGGCATCGCGATGGGCACCGGCACCGACGTGGCGATGAACAGCGCCCAGCTCACGCTGGTCAAGGGCGACCTGCGCGGCATCGCCACGGCGCGGGAACTGTCGCAGGCCACCGTGGCCAACATGAAGCAGAACCTCGGCTTTGCGTTCGTCTACAACGCGCTCGGCGTACCGCTGGCCGCTGGCGTGCTGTTCCCGTTCACAGGCTGGCTGCTGTCGCCGATGATCGCTGCGCTGGCGATGAGCCTGAGTTCGGCTTC
Source organism: uncultured Rubrivivax sp. (assembly GCA_964477985.1). Lineage (GTDB taxonomy): Bacteria > Pseudomonadota > Gammaproteobacteria > Burkholderiales > Burkholderiaceae_C > Rubrivivax. Next base: position 7,649 of record CAYZGL010000033.1, read on the forward strand.
GGTGATCGGCAACGCGCTTCGTCTGCGCGCGGCGGCGTTGCATGACGCGTGACCGAACACCTGCATCGCCTTGCGTGAGGTCAAACCCATCAGTCCGCGCCGACATAGACTGAAAATATGCGAATGCCTCGCAGGTTGAAGTGCTGGGTGTCGGGCACCTTGGTGATGCTGCTGCTGTTCACGCAGCTGGCGACGGCGGCTTATGCCTGCCCGACCGAGTTGCAGGCGCTGCGTACCGACGCGGCGGTGGAGACGATGCCTGGCTGCGACGGCAACATGCCGCGCACCATGGACGCCGACCAGCCGCAGCTGTGCAAGGCCCATTGCCAGCAGGGCGAGCAGGTCGTCGGCGCGGCAGCGCCCGTCAGCGACTGGACGCCGATGCCGCTGCTGCTGGCCGTCCTCGACTGGCGGCAAGCGGCGCAGACCGCCCTGCCGCCGGCACGCTCGCAAGCGGGCCCGTGGTCGGGTTCGCCGCCGGGCGCCGTGCCGCCGGGCTCGCCACCGATCTACCTGTCGCTGCTCGTCCTGCGCAACTAGCGAGGTCGTGTGCGGCGCAGGCGCCCGCGAGGCGCCGCGCCGTCGTTCGCGAACCCCTTGCCTTTGCGATGAAGGATGCGACATGGACTTCTCACTCACGCGCATGCGCGCCGCCGTCTACCTGCTGCTGGGCTTGCCGCTGCTGGCCAGTGCAGGCTTGAGCTTCGACGAGGCCGCACGCTTGGCCCGCGACCAGGCGCCGGCGCTGCAGGCGCAGCGCAGCGCGCTCGATGGCGCGCAGGCCCTGCTGCCGGCCGCCGCCACGCTGCCCGACCCGCGGCTGATCGTCGGCCTGGACAACCTGCCGGTGACCGGCGCCGACCGCTTCAGCACCAGCGCCGATTTCATGACGATGCAGCGCATCGGCGTGATGCAGGAGGTGCCGAACGCCGCCAAGCGCGAGGCGCGGGCGGCCGGCGCGCAGGCGCGCATCGAGCGCGAACGCGCGGTCCTGGCGGCAGCCGAACTGACGGTGCGGCGCGACGCCGCGCTGGCCTGGCTGGCGGTGTACTTCGCCGAAGACCGCGCCGCGCAGCTGACGAGCCTCGAACGCGAGAACCGGCTGCTGCAGGACACGCTGGATGCGCGCATCGCCTCGGGCAAGGCGCTGCCGGCCGAGCGCACGATGGCGCGCATCGACGCGCTGATGGTCGCCGACCGCCGCGACGACGCGCTGCGCGACGTCGAGCGCGCACGCGCCTCGCTGCGCCGCTGGGTCGGTGCGCGCGCCGCGGAGCCGCTCGAAGGCGGCCCGCCGCCGCTGCAGGTCAGCGCCGAGCGGCTGCGCGCCGATCTGCACCGCCACGCCGAGATCGCGCCCTACGACGCGATGCAGGCGATGGCGCGGGCCGAGGCGCGCGAGGCCGATGCCGAGCAGCGCGGCGACTGGGGTTGGGAGGTGGTGTACAGCCGCCGCCCGCAGTACGGCGACATGATGTCCTTCCAGCTGGTCTTCGACCTGCCCTGGGACCGCGAGCGCCGCCAACAGCCGCAGCTGACGGCCAAGCTGCGCGAGGCGGCACGCATCGAGGCCGAGCGCGCCGACACGATGCGGCGTCACGCCGAGGAGATCGACGGGCAGCTCGCCGAGCTGAAGGCGCTGGATGCGCAGCACACGCGTCTGGAGCGCCAGGCGCTGGCGCTGAACGCCGAGCGGGTCGCGTTGGCGCTGGCCAGCTATCAGGCCGGCCGCGGCGATCTGGGTGCGGTGCTGGTCGCGCGACGCGAGGCCGTCGAGACGCGGCTGCGGCTGATCGACCTGGACGCGCAACGCGCCGCGCTGCGCGTGCGCCTGAACAACCTGATCGCGGAGTGACGAGATGGCCACGACATTCGCACGCATCGCCGGTGCCGCCGCGCTGCTCGGCCTGGGCGCGCTGGCCGGCTGGGGCTTCGGCCAATGGCAGGGCCGGCACGCGCCCGACGGCGCGGCTGCGCCGCAGGCCGCCGCGTCGGCCGGCGAGCGCAAGGTGCTGTACTGGTACGACCCGATGGCGCCGACGCAGCGCTTCGACAAGCCTGGCAAGTCACCGTTCATGGACATGCAGTTGCTGCCGCGTTATGCCGACGAAGGCGAAGCGCAGGCGGGCGCGCCCGGCGCAACGCCTGGCGCGTTGGCGATCTCGACGCAGGCGCAGCAGGCGCTCGGGCTGCGCCTGGCCAGCGTCGAGAAGCGCCCGCTCGGCGCGACGGTCGAGGCCGTGGGAACGGTGCAGTTGAACGAGCGCGACATCGCGATCGTTCAGGCGCGCACCGGCGGCTTCGTCGAGCGCGTCTTTGGCCGCGCGCCGGGCGACGTCGTCGCCGCCGGCGCACCGCTGGTCGAGCTGTTCAACCCCGAATGGCTCGGTGCGCAGCAGGAATACCTGGCGGTCAAGGCCACCGGCGACGCCGCGCTGACGCAGGCCGCGAAGCAGCGGCTGGTGCTGCTCGGCATGCCGGCCGCGCTGGTCGAACGCGTCGCGGCAACGGGCCAACCGGCGGCGCTGCAGACGATCACTGCGCCGGTCGGCGGCGTCATCAGCGAGCTGATGGTGCGCCAGGGCATGACGGTGGCGCCGGGCATGACGCTGGCGCGGATCAACGGCCTGGGCACGGTGTGGCTCGAGGTCGCGCTGCCCGAGGCGCTGGCCGCGGCGATCCGGCCCGGCCAGCCGGTGCAGGCGCGCTTTCCGGCGCTGCCCGGCGAAGTCGTCGACGGCAAGGTGGCTGCGGTGCTGGCCGAAGCCAACCGCGACACGCGCACGCTGCGGCTGCGCATCGAACTGCCGAACCCGGGTCAGAAGCTGAAGGCCGGGTTGTTCGCACAGGTCAGCCTGCGCGGCGCGACGCGCGAGGTGCTGGTGGTGCCGGCCGAAGCCGTGATCCGCACCGGCAAGCGCGCGCTGGTCTACGTGTCGGAGCAGCCCGGCCGCTACCGGCCGGTGCAAGTCGAGATCGGCGAGCAGGTCGACGAATGGATCGTCGTGCGCAGTGGCCTCGTCGCCGGGCAGCAGGTGGTGGCATCGGGGCAATTTCTGATCGATTCCGAGGCCAACCTGCAGGGCGTGATGGCGCGCGCCGCGGCCCCTGCAGCCACCGAGTCGTACCGCACGACCGGCCTCGTCGTCGAGATCGATGACCAGCAGATCACGCTCGACCACGCGGCCGTGCCGGCGCTGAACTGGCCGGCGATGACGATGCCGTTCACGCTGGCCGACCCGGCACTGGCGCGAGGCCTCAAGCCGGGGCAATTGGTGAGCTTCAGTTTCGACCAGCAGGGGGGCGGCTTCCGCGTCACGGCGATCGAGCCTCGTCGCGCCGCATCGGGAGCAGCGCGATGATCGCCGCGCTGATCCGCTGGTCGGTGGCCAACCGCTTCCTGGTGCTGCTGGCCACGGCCTTCCTGACGGTCGCGGGTCTCTGGGGACTGCGCACGACGCCGGTCGATGCGCTGCCCGACCTGAGCGACATACAGGTCATCATCCGCACCAGCTGGCCGGGGCAGGCGCCGCAGATCGTCGAGAACCAGGTCACCTACCCGCTGGCGACGACGATGATGTCGGTGCCCGGCGCGAAGACGGTGCGCGGCTTCTCGTTCTTCGGCGACAGCTTCGTCTACGTGCTGTTCGAGGACGGCACCGACCTGTACTGGGCGCGCTCGCGCGTGCTCGAATACCTGAACCAGGTGCAGGGCCGGCTGCCGGCCGGCGCGAAGACTGCGCTCGGCCCCGACGCCACCGGCGTCGGCTGGATCTTCCAGTACGCGCTGGTCGATCGTTCGGGGCGCAACGACCTGTCGCAATTGCGCGCGCTGCAGGACTGGTTCCTCAAGTACGAGCTGAAGAGCCTGCCCGACGTCGCTGAAGTCGCCAGCGTCGGCGGCATGGTGCGCCAGTACCAGGTGCTGCTCGACCCGGCGAAACTGGTCGCCTACGGCATCACCCACGAGCAGGTGCGCAACGCGCTGCTCGCCGGCAACCAGGAGAGCGGCGGCTCGGTGCTGGAGCTGGCCGAGGTCGAATACATGGTGCGCGCCAGCGGCTACCTGAAGACGCTCGACGACTTCCGCCACATCGCGCTGGCCGCACGCGGCGGCGTCCCGGTGCGCCTGGGCGACGTGGCGACGATCCAGGTCGGCCCGGAGATGCGCCGCGGCATCGCCGAGCTCGACGGCCAGGGCGAGGTCGCCGGCGGCGTGGTCGTGCTGCGCTCGGGCAAGAACGCGCAGGCCACGATCGCGGCGGTGAAGACGCGGCTGGCCGAACTGCAGAAGAGCCTGCCGCAAGGCGTCGAGATCGTCACCACCTACGACCGCAGCGCGCTGATCGAACGCGCGATCCACAACCTGTCGTTCAAGCTGGTCGAGGAGTTCATCGTCGTCGCGCTGGTGTGCGCGATCTTCCTGTGGCACCTGCGCTCGTCGGCGGTGGCGATCATCGCGCTGCCGCTCGGCGTGATGGTCGCGTTCCTGGTGATGCGCTGGCAGGGCATCAACGCCAACATCATGTCGCTCGGCGGCATCGCCATCGCCATCGGCGCGATGATCGACGCCGCGGTGGTGATGATCGAGAACGCGCACAAGAAGATCGAGGCCTGGCAGCACGCCCACCCCGACCGGCAGCTCGACGGCGATGAGCGCTGGCAGGTGATCACCGATGCCGCGGTCGAGGTGGGTCCCGCGCTGTTCTTCTCGCTGCTGATCATCACGCTGTCGTTCATCCCGGTGTTCACGTTGCAGGCGCAGGAGGGGCGGCTGTTCGGCCCGCTGGCGTTCACCAAGACCTACGCGATGGCCGCGGCCGCGGGGCTGTCGGTGACGCTGATCCCGGTGCTGATGGGCTACTGGATCCGCGGGCGCATCCCCGACGAGCGGCGCAACCCGATCACGCGCGCGCTGATCGCCGTCTACCGCCCGGCGCTGGACTGGGTGCTGCAATGGCCGAAAGCCACGCTGGTCATCGCGCTACTGGCGCTGGCCACCACCGCCTGGCCGTTGCTGCGCCTGGGCGGCGAGTTCCTGCCCCGGCTCGACGAGGGCGACCTGCTGTACATGCCGTCGGCGCTGCCGGGGCTGTCGGCGCAGAAGGCGGCCGAGCTGCTGCAGCTAACGAACCGCATGATCAAGACGGTCCCCGAGGTCGAGCGCGTCTTCGGCAAGGCCGGCCGCGCCGAGACCGCCACCGACCCGGCGCCGCTGGAGATGTTCGAGACGACGATCCAGTTGAAGCCGCGCGAGCAGTGGCGCGCCGGCATGACGCCGGAGAAGCTGGTCGAGGAACTGGATCGCGCGGTGCAGGTGCCTGGGCTGTCGAACATCTGGGTGCCGCCGATCCGCAACCGCATCGACATGCTCGCCACCGGCATCAAGAGCCCGATCGGCGTCAAGGTCACCGGCGCCGACCTGGGCGCGATCGACCGCGTCGCGCTGCATGTCGAGCAAGTGGCCAAGGGCGTGCCTGGGGTGTCGTCGGCGTTGGCCGAGCGGCTGACCGGCGGGCGCTATGTCGACGTGCAGATCGACCGCGCCGCTGCGGCGCGCTACGGCCTGAACATCGCCGACGTGCAGGCGGTGGTTGCCGGCGCGATCGGTGGCGAGAACATCACCGAGACGATCGAGGGCCGCGCGCGCTTTCCGGTGAACCTGCGTTATCCGCGCGAAGTCCGCGACACGCCGCAGCGGCTGGCGACGCTGCCGATCCTGACGCCGATGGGCCAGCAGATCACGCTCGGCGCGGTCGCCAAGGTCGGCATCAGCGACGGTCCGCCGATGCTGAAGAGCGAGAACGCGCGCCCGTCCGGGTGGGTGTACATCGACGTGCGCGGCCGCGACCTCGCGGCGGTGGCCGATGACCTGCGCGCCGCGGTGACGCAGCAGGTCCAGCTCGAGCCCGGCATGAGCATCGCGTACTCGGGCCAGTTCGAGTACCTGGAGCGCGCGAACGCGCGGCTGAAGGTGGTGGTGCCGGCGACGCTGCTGATCATCTTCGTGCTGCTGTACCTGACCTTCGACCGCCTCGACGAGGCGGCGCTGATCATGGCCACGCTGCCGTTCGCGTTGATCGGCGGCGTCTGGCTGCTGGTCCTGATGGGCTACCAGCTGTCGGTGGCCACCGGCGTCGGCTTCATCGCGCTGGCCGGAGTCGCCGCGGAGTTCGGCGTGGTCATGCTGCTGTACCTGAAGCACGCGCTGCAGGACCGTCTGCAGGCGGGTGCGAGCGCCACGCGCGAGATCGTCGATGACGCCATCCGCGAAGGCGCGGTGCAACGCGTACGGCCGAAGGCGATGACGGTGGCGGTGATCCTCGCCGGCCTGGTGCCGATCGTCTGGGGCACCGGCACCGGCTCCGAGGTGATGAGCCGCATCGCCGCGCCGATGCTCGGCGGCATGGTCACGGCGCCGCTGCTGTCGCTGTTCGTCGTGCCGGCGGTCTATGCACTGCTGCGGCGGCACGCTTCCTCCGAGCAGTAGGCAACGTGTCGCAACCGTGTAGGTCGTTCACTACTCGGGTGTTTGTCACTCGCGTGAGTCAGTTGATCGCCAAACGCGATAGCTGCATGCTGCATGAGTGCCACGCATCGCAGCCTCTGTCGAGGCGGTGGACGTGCACCATGCGCCGGAACACGACCGAACATAGCACCTTCACCCACAGCTGACTGAAGAGCCGCAGGACTGCTGGCCTGATACCGGCCCTTGGCACCAGCAAACGAAGGCTGCCATTGGCGCGCGTGTGCAACACCTTTCACCGCTTCCCCAAGGTTGAAGCCGCTTGACAGGCTGCATATTCTTCCATAATACTGGAATCATGAAATAGAAGACTGCCGTCACCTCGCTCGCGGCCCTGGACCAGGGCATGCGCCTGCGCATCTTTCGCGTTCTGATTGGCGCCGCGCCCCAGGGCATGACGCCTGGCGAGCTGTTGGCCACGCTGGACGTGCCCGGCTCGACGCTGTCCTTCCATCTGAAGGAACTAATGCACGCCGGCCTGGTGGTGCAGGAGCGCGACGGTCGCAACCTCATCTATCGCCCGTCCATCGCGCAGATGAACGATCTGCTCGCCTACCTCACCGCGCATTGCTGCCAGGGCGCGGACTGTGAGGTCGTTCCGGCGCCTGGCTGCACCCCCTGCTGACTCCGAGATCACCATGAAGCGCTTTCACGTCCACCTGCACGTCGACGACCCCGCCCAGAGCGTCGGCTTCTATTCGAAGTTGTTCGCGGCCGGACCGGCGCGCCTCGAAGGCGACTATGCCAAGTGGATACTGCAAGACCCGCCGCTCAACTTCGCGATCTCCACCCGCGGCGCGCAGCCCGGCATCGACCACCTGGGCATCCAGACCGACGACCCTGCCGAGTTCGTCGGGATGAAGGCGCGGGCCGAGGCGGCCGACATGGCGCTGCTCGACGAAGGCGAGACGACGTGCTGCTACGCGCGCAGCGAGAAGCACTGGGTCACCGACCCGCAAGGCATCGCCTGGGAACACTTTCACACGCTGGCCGACATCCCGGTGTTCAACGAAGCCGTCGCGCCGGAACCGACGGGTTCGGCCTGCTGCGCTCCCACTGAAGCTGCTGTGGCGGCAAACCCGGAGCCTGCGGCCTGTTGCACCCCGACGCCCCGCCGCAGGCCCATCGGCATTCCGGTCAAGTCTTCCACTTCCTGCTGCTGAGGCCACCCGTGAGCGGCAAGGTCTACAACGTTCTCTTCATCTGCACCGGCAACTCCGCCCGCTCCATCATGGCCGAGGGGCTGATGAACCACCTCGGCGGCGGGCGGTTCAAGGCCTGGTCGGCGGGCAGCCATCCCAACGGCACGGTAGACCCCTTCGCCCTGCGGACCCTGGCCACCTGGCGCATTCCGACGGACAGCCTTCGCAGCACGAGCTGGGACGAGTTCGCGCGGCCCGGCGCGCCGACGCTCGACTTCGCGTTGACGGTCTGCGACAACGCGGCCGGCGAGGTCTGCCCGGTGTAGCCGGATCAGCCGATGACGACTCATTGGGGTGTTCCCGACCCGGCCGCTGTTGAAGGCAGCGACGCGCAAAAGGCCAAGGCCTTCATGGACGCGGCCAGGCGGCGTTCGATGCGGCACTCGCGAGGATCGGTCCCTGGTCCATCACCGCGTTGCTCGCAACCCTCGTGCTGCTGTTCGCGTTTCAGGGCAGGGCCATCCTCGAACAGCCGCTGATCATCGCCATGCTGGCGGTGCCGATCCTGATTCAGGTGTTCTTCAACTCGGGCCTGGCCTACTGGCTGAACCGGCGTCTGGGCGAATCACACAGCGCGGCCTGCCCTTCGGCGCTCATCGGGGCCAGCAATTTCTTCGAGCTGGCCGTGGCCGCGGCGATCAGCCTGTTCGGCTTCGAGTCCGGCGCTGCGCTGGCCACCGTGGTGGGCGTCCTGATCGAAGTGCCGGTGATGCTGCTGGTCGTCAAGATCGTCAACCGCAGCAAGGGCTGGTATGAAGCCGGTCTGACAACACAGCCAAAGACATGAGCGACACCACCATCACGATTTTTCACAACCCGGCCTGCGGCACGTCGCGCAACGTGCTGGCACTGATCCGCAACAGCGGCGTCGAGCCGGCGATCGTCGAGTATCTGAAGACTCCCCCCGGCCGCGACAGGTTGGTGGAGCTCATCGCCGCGATGGGGGTGCCTGTGCGCAGCGTGCTGCGTCAGAAGGGAACCCCCTACGACGAGTTGAAGCTCGACGACCCGACATGGACCGACGACCAGCTGATCGACTTCATGGTGGCGCACCCTATCCTGATGAACCGGCCTATCGTCGTCACGCTTCTGGGCACCCGCTTGTGCCGTCCGTCCGAGACAGTTCTCGGCATCCTGCCGTCGCCGCAACTCGCGGCCTTTGCCAAGGAAGACGGCGAGCCCGTCATCGATGCAATGGGTCGCCGCGTCGCTCCTTGACTCAGCCAGCCCAATGGCCGAACGCAGGCATCGCCTCACTTCTTCGGCTGTGGCCGTTGCTGTCGATAGCTGACAAGGGGCGACGTTTCGGTGCCAGTGCAGCTCGTGGTGCCGGCGGCCTACATGCTCAAGCGTCGGCCGCGACGGAAGCGCTCAGGAGCGTTTTGCCACGACGGGACGACCGTGCACAGCACCGACATGCGCACGTCCGGACGGCGTCGGTCGCGGGGAATCGGCGATTCTCCGACCGTCGTTGAGTTGCTCGAGGATGCCGCAGGGCTGCCCCTTGCGCTCCGAGTTGCAGTGCGCACGTAATTCGCGCAGCTGCTTCTCCAGCACCTTCAGCTCGCGCACACGCCGAGCGACATGCTCGATGTGGTCGTCGAGCACCGCGTTCACCTCGCCGCAGTCCGCCGCGGGTCGGTCGAGGTAGCGCAACAGGATGCGTATCTCGTCGAGGCTCATGTCCAACGACCGGCAGCGTCGGATGAAAGCCAGCTGTTGCACATGGGCCGGGCCGTACTGGCGATAGTTCGCATCGCTGCGGGCAGGCTCCGGAATGAGCTGTTCGCGCTCGTAGAAGCGGATCGTTTCCACCGCAGTATCGGTGGCCGCCGCCAGTTCGCCGATCTTCATGGGTGCGCCTCGTCTGGGTCTCCGGTCGACTGTAGCCTGCCCGAGACAGCGCTCCGATGGATCACCGAGGCCTACAAACACCCGCTGTTCTCAAGGATTGCAAACTGCTCGCGCAGATGGACTCGACCTCAAGAGGGTTTCGTGATTGCTTGCGGACGGGCGCGTACGTTGACGACGAAAGCAACGATGACGATCAGCAGCGTGAGGGCTTGCGCAAGCAGCGGTTGCCACGACGGGTAAATGCCCAGCATGTCGACCCGTGGGATCGCGACCGGGCTGGTGGATAGCAGGCCCGCTTCCTGCAGCCCGGCGATGCCCTTGCCGGCAAGCACGACAGCAAGCACGGCCACGAGCAGCGAACTTACCGCGAAGAACCGGCTGATCGGCAGCCGCGTGCTGGTGCGCACCAGCAGGACTGCGAGTACACCCAGCAGCGCGGCCCCGCTGACCAGCCCCGCCAGCAGCGGCCACCCGTTGCCCTCGGTCCAGAGCGCGGCGTAGAAAAGCACGGTCTCGAACACTTCGCGGTAGACCGCGATGAAGGCCAGTGAGAAGAGGAACCAAGCGGCGCGCTTGTCGAGCGCCGCGGACAGCTTCTCCTTCAAGTACACCTGCCAGCGGCCTGCGACGCTCTTCTGGTGCATCCACATGCCCACACCCAGCAGCACGACGGCTGCGAAGAGCGAGGAGAAGCCCTCGGTCAGCTCGCGGCTCGCGCCGCTCACCTCGACCAAGTAGGTCGCGACCGCCCAGGTCGCGCCGCCGGCGGCCAACGCACCGATCCAGCCCGCGTGCACATAGACGAGCACGTCCCGGCGTTCGGCCTTCTTCAAGAACGCGATCATCGCGACAACGACGAGCAGAGCTTCCAGACCTTCGCGCAGCAGGATCGTCAGCGCGCCGACAAACGTCGCGACCGCGTCGTCCGCGGCGGGTGCCAGAGTCTTGTCGGCCTGGTCGAGCAGGGTTTGTAGCGCGTGCTCGGCCGCCTGCACCTCGTCAGCGTTGCCACTGGCCACCTTGGCTCGGTAAGCGGTCATGTCCGTTTCGATCTTCTCGAACAGTGCGTGGTCGCGAGTTGCGAGCGCGGGCTCGATCGGTTCGAAGCCGTCTAGGTAGGCCGACAGCGCAAGCTTGCTGGCGCCGAGCCGGTCTCCTGCGCGCAGCGCCTCGACGCTCTGTGCAAGCTTGCTCTTGGCGAGCGCTGCGCCGCCGGCCTTGCTCGCGCCCAGGACTTGGGGACTGCTGCGCAGATAGGCCGTTACGACCTTCGCGGACTCGGCACCGAGGTGGTCGGCCAGCGCATGCTCGGAGGTCTGCGTCAGCGCGTCCAGGCCGGTCATGGTCTGGCGCGCGGCCGCATCGAATTGCCACTGCTTGACCCCTGCCGCCCTGTCGTCGTCCGAGTACGACAGGGTGCCGACGAAGAAGGCAAGTGCCCAGCGATCCTCGTCGGGCAGAGCGGCGAAGCTCACCATGGCGGTGCCCTTGACGCCGTTGCTGATGACCTGGTACAGCGCGAACAGGCTGCGTTCGCGCGCACGTTCGGGTTCCGACAGTACCGTAGGCTTCGGGTCGAGCGCGGCCGCCATCGGGCCATCGCCGTGCCCCTGCACGCCGTGGCAGGCTGAGCACTGCGTCTGGAACAACTGCGCACCGCGCCGAAGATCGGGCACGATCGCCGGCGCGATCGGGAATGGGTAGATCTTCTGCAGTTCACGGGCCAGTGACTGCGCCAGTTGTGCAACTCGTGCGGGGTCGGCCTTGCTCGCCACCGCGCTGCGCAGGTCTGCGGCCTGCCTGCGGAGCGTGTCTCGCCCTTCTTGGGGCGGCAGTCCACCAAGCTGCTCTTCGGCGGCGGCTGCAAACTCCTGCATCTCGGCATACTCGGATGCCTTCAGCACAGCACCGCCGGAAACCGCCCCCCCATAGTCGACGGCCACATAGTCAAGCAATTGCCAGATCTGCTTGGCCTTGGTGGTGACCTCCAATGGCGCGGCGCGCACCGAGGCAGGCACGCTCAGCATCAAGCCGGTCGTGAAGAGCGACGTTGCCAGCAAGCGAAGCGCGAGTGACCAAGACACGGACGAAGGGCTTCTGTAGACAAATTAATAATGATTCTAGTTTCGATTCAAAAGCGCGTCCATGCGAGTTTCTTTCCCAAATGCCAGCCGCAGGATCCCCCTTGACTCTAACCCTGCTACAGGGTTTTCAATTGCTGCATGGACAACTCGAACGCGACGGCAAAGGTCGACACAGCCTCCTCGGTCTGCGGTAGCTGCACCTGCGACAGCGCGCCGGCCACGCCACCCACACCCATCGGCGAGAACACGACGCGCTTTCACATCGCCACGATGGACTGCGCCGCCGAGGAGTCGGAGATCCGCCACGCCATTGACCCGATCGCCGGCATCCGTCATCTGCGCTTCGATCTCGGCCGGCGGCTGCTCGAACTGAGTGGCACGCCAGAGGCCGTCACGCAGGCCGAGGCGGCGATGCGGCGCATCGGATTCGATCCCCGCTCCGTCGCCACGGCTGCCGATCCCGCTGCGGCGGCAGGCACAACGACCGACCACCCCGCAGGCCCGGAGCCGCTCGGCGCGGGCCTGGGGCGGCTGGTGGCTGCGCTGCTGCTGGCGCTGGGCGCGGAGGCGCTGGCGTTCTTCGCGCCGGACCTACTGCCGTGGCGCTTGGCGACCATGTCGCTGGCGCTCGCCGCCATCGCACTGGCGGGGTTGGGCACCTACAAGAAAGGCCTCGCCGCCCTGCGCGCCGGCCGGCTGAACATCAACGCGCTGATGACCGTCGCGGTCACCGGCGCCTTCGTCATCGGCCAGTGGCCCGAAGCGGCGATGGTGATGGCGCTGTATGCCATCGCCGAGCTGATCGAGTCCCGGGCCGTGGACCGTGCGCGCAACGCCATCCGCAGCCTGCTGGCGCTGGCTCCCGAGGATGCCGAAGTGCGCCAACCGGACGGCAGTTGGTTGCGCGCGGCGACCACGGCCGTGCAGGTCGGCGCGATCGTGCGCATCCGGCCCGGCGAACGCGTGCCGCTGGACGGCAGCGTGACCGAGGGCCGCAGCGCGATCGATCAGGCTCCGGTCACCGGCGAGAGCATCCCGGTCGACAAGGGCCCCGGCGACGAGGTTTACGCGGGTACGATCAACCAGGCAGCCGCGCTGGAGATCCGCGTCACCGCGCCGGCCAGCGACAGCACTCTGGCGCGAATCATCCACGCAGTGGAACAGGCGCAGGGCTCGCGAGCGCCGACGCAGCGCTTCGTCGACCGTTTCGCGGCGATCTACACACCGGCGGTGTTCGCCCTGGCGGTAGCCTTGGTGTTGCTGGCGCCGGCGCTGGCCGGCTGGACCTGGATGCAGGCGCTGTACAAGGCGCTGGTGCTGCTGGTCATCGCCTGCCCTTGCGCGCTAGTCATCTCCACGCCGGTCACGGTGGTCAGCGGCCTGGCCGCGGCCGCGCGGCGCGGCATCCTCATCAAAGGCGGCGTCTTCCTCGAACAGGCCCGTGGCCTGCGAGCGCTGGCGGTGGACAAGACCGGCACGCTCACCGAAGGCAAGCCGCGACTGGTAGCCTTCGACGCGCTGACCGACGCGGTCGACGGCGCACGGCTCGCACAGCTGGCGAAGAGCCTGGCCGCGCGCTCCGACCACCCGGTGTCGATGGCCATCGCGCACGGCCTGGACGGTGGCACCGTCGAAGTGCAGGGCTTCGCTGCCGAGGCCGGCCGTGGGGTGCGCGCCAGTGTCGACGGCGCCGAGGTCGTGCTCGCCAACCACCGCTGGATCGAGGAACGCGGCCAATGCTCGCCGGCGATCGAGGCGCGCCTACGTGTGCACGAAGAGGCCGGCCGCAGCATCACGCTGCTCGCCTCGGCCGACGCCGTGCTGGCGGTCTGCGCGGTGGCCGACACGCTCAAGCCTTCATCCGCCGCCGCGGTGAAGGAGCTGAAGGCGCTGGGCGTGACGCCCGTGATGCTGACCGGCGACAACCCGGCCACCGCGCGCGCCATCGCCGCGGCGGTGGGCATCGACGAGGTACAGGCCAACCTGCTGCCGGCAGAGAAGCTGGCGGCCATTCAGGCGCTGCAGTCCCGGCTCGGCCTGTCGGCGATGGCCGGCGACGGCATCAACGACGCGCCGGCGCTGGCGCAGGCCGACATCGGCATCGCGATGGGCGGCGCCGGCACGCACACGGCGATGGAAGCGGCCGACGTGGTCATCATGAACGACGACCTGCAGCGCGTGCCCGAAACCATCCGCCTGTCCCGCGCCACGCACCGCGTGCTGTGGCAGAACATCAGCCTCGCACTCGGCATCAAGGCAGTGTTCCTGCTGCTCGCGGTATTCGACAACGCCACGATGTGGATGGCTGTGTTCGCCGACATGGGCGCCAGCCTGCTGGTCGTGTTCAACGGCCTGCGCTTGTTGCGCGCCGGCCCGCCCCGCACGGCGGAGCGCGCCGCATGAGCATCGAACTGGCCGCAGGCGTGCTCCGATGCCGAACCGAGGCCGGGAGGTTGACGGTCGTCAAGGCGCCTTCGACCCGCAAACGTAGGCTCCAGCTTCTGCCGCGCGTCGCAGTTTCGACGCGTATTTCGACGGCTCGAGGAGTTCTGCGATGAAGACAACGCCCACTATCGCCTTGTTGTTCGCACTGGCCGCCTGTGCCAGCCCCGCTCTGGCACAGCAGCCCAACGTCGCCAGCAAGGCCGCGGCACAGCCCGCGCAGCCTAGCCCTGAAGAGTTCGACAAGCGCATGGCGCAGATCCAGGAGACCATGAAGCAGATGCAGGCGCAGATGGACAAGATGGGCCGGACCATCGATCCGCAAGAGCGGCAGCGCCTGCTGCAGGAGCACTGGACTTCGATGCAGGCCGCGATGGCGGCGATGCACGGCATTTGGGGGCCCGGCGGAGCGGCGTGCTGCGGCACCGGCTCCGGCATGGGCCCGGGCATGATGATGGGCGGCCCGATGATGGGCTGGGGCCACATGCACGGCTACTACTCGAATCTGACGCCGGAGCAGTTGCGCCAGCGTCAGTACATGATGGACCAGTACCCGCCGATGCAGCAGATGATGATGAACCACATGATGTGGCAGCAGCATTGGCAGAGCCCGGCGGCATCGGCGCCGAAATAGCACGAATTCCAGACGCTGCGCGCGAACCGGCAAGACCCTTGCCGGCACCCACACCAGGACCCACCCTAAAATCCGCGCCCATGCATCGTTGGCTCGTCGTCTTCATGTTGCTGGTGCTGCCCCTGCAGTTCGCCTGGGCAGCGGCTGCGCCGTACTGCGCGCATGAAGCTGCAAGCGCTGCCAGCAAGCATCCGGGGCACCACCAGCACGTGCATCAAGGCGGCAGCGATGTCGCGAAGGCCGGCGATGACGCTGCCGGCAATAGCGCCCATCACGCCGACTGCGCGAGTTGCCATGCAGGAGCCGCCGCAACACTGTCGCCGCCCAAGGTGGAACTGGCCGCCACGCCGCGCGACGTGCTGCGCGAGCAGCCCCCGCCACGCTACCGATCGCACACCCCCGCGGGGCCGGAGCGCCCGGACATCGCCTGACTCGCCTTTGCCGCGCGCTTCGGCGGCAAGGTCGAGCTCGTCCGCTTCCCAGCTGACACCATCTGGCTTTGCCCTGCCGAATCGCTTTGTTGTCGTGAGACGAGAAGGATGATTCGATGCGATTCCCCATCGTGGCGCTGGCCTTCGTGCTGGCCGCCATTGCAGCCCCCGCGGGCGCCCAGCAAACCACAGCCGCCCCAGCAGCGCTGACCCTGGACGAGGCGATGCGCCTCGCCGAGGCCGCGCACCCGTCCGTGCTCGCCCGCGAGGCGCAGCTCGCCGCCGCCGAAGGTACGCAGCGCGAGGCCGCCGCGCTGCTGTTCAACAACCCTGCGCTCGGTACCGAGGGCATACGTCGCCGCGCCAATGCAACCGGCAGTTCGTGGAACGAGTGGAGTGTCGGCATTTCCCAGCCCTTCGAGACTGGCGGGCAGCAGACGAAACGCCGCGAAGCCGCTGCTGCGGGCCTGGATGCTCTGCGCGCCGAGATCGACGACGCGCGCCGCCAGGCCCGCATCGAAGCCGCGACACGCTTCCTCGCCGTGCTGTCGGCGCAGCAGCGCGTGCAGCTAGAACAGCGTTCGGTGGACCTGTTCGAGCGCAGCGCGCAGGCGGTCGCCAGGCGGCGCGCGGCCGGCGAGGACACGCGGCTCGATGCCAACGTGGCGCTGGTCGAGGCCGAACGTGCGCGCAACGCGCTGGCTTTGGCCAACGAGCGACTGATCGATGCGCGCAGCGAACTGGGCACCGCGGTTCGCCTGCCCCCTGCCGCGTTGCCCGAAGTCGCTGGCGAACTCGGCAGCACGATCGACCCGCTGCCGTACCGGCTGGAGCAGTTGCTCGCGTCGGTACAGAACCTGCCCCGGCAGCGCGCTCTTGCGGCACGCGAAGACGCTGCCCGCGCCAGGCTCGGCGTCGAACGCGGCAACCGCAACCCCGATGTCACGGTCGGCGTGCATGTCGGCCGCGATGGCCCGAGCGACAGCACCGAGCGCCTGGCGATCGTGTCGCTGTCGCTGCCGCTGCCGCTGTTCAAGCGCAACGACGCCGCCATCGGCCAGGCGATGACCGACATGACCCAGGCCGAGGTCGAACGCGCCAGTGCGCTGCGAGACACCGAGGTGCGCGTGCGCCAGCTCTGGAGCCGCCTGGTCAGCCAGCGCGAACGCATCCAGCGCCTGCAGCGCGTGCTGGTGCCGGCGTCCACCGACAACCAGCAGCTCTCCGCCAAGTCGCGCGAGGCCGGACAGATCGGCCTGCTCGACCAGTTGATCGTCAACCGTCAGGCGATCGACGCCGAACGCGA
>CAYZGL010000034.1:0-24064 GCA_964477985.1 uncultured Rubrivivax sp.
CGTGCCCGAAGGCGGCGTGGTGGCCTTGCTCGGCGGCAACGGCGCCGGCAAGACCACCACGCTGCGCGCGGTGAGCAACCTGCTGGCCGCAGAGCGCGGCGAGGTCACCAAGGGCAGCATCGAGTTGCGCGGCGAGCGCATCGAGAAGCTGTCCACCGCCGACATGGTGCAGCGCGGCGTGATCCAGGTGATGGAAGGGCGCCACTGCTTCGCGCACCTGACGATCGAGGACAACCTGATGGCCGGCGCCTACACGCGCAAGGACGGCAAGGCGGCGGTGGCGGCCACGCTGGAAAAGGTCTATGCCTACTTCCCGCGGCTGAAGACGCGGCGCACGTCGCAGGCGGCGTACACCAGCGGCGGCGAGCAGCAGATGTGCGCGATCGGCCGCGCGCTGATGTGCAACCCGAAGATGGTGCTGCTGGACGAACCCAGCATGGGGCTGGCGCCGCAGATCGTCGAGGAGGTGTTCGAGATCGTCAAGGATCTGAACACCAAGGAGAAGACCACCTTCCTGCTCGCCGAGCAGAACACCAATATGGCGCTGCGCTATGCCGACCACGGCTACATCCTGGAAAGCGGGCGCATCGTCATGGAAGGCGCGGCCAAGGACCTGCGCGAGAACGAGGACGTGAAGGAGTTCTACCTGGGCATGGGCGGCGGCGACCGCAAGAGCTTCCGCGACGTGAAGAGCTACAAGCGCCGCAAGCGCTGGCTGGCGTAGGCAATGAGCGACGACGCGGCCTTCGCGCCACCCCCCTTCAAGCCCGACGAGGCCCTGCAGCGCCTGCGGCGAGAGTTGCGGGAGCTGGGTCTGAGCGAGCGCGGCGGCGTGTTCGAGCGCCGCGGCCTGGCCATCGCGCGGGCGCGCATCGAAGGCACGCAGCTGGCTGCAGCGCGGGTCGAGCGCCCCAGTCGGGCGAGCCCGCGCTGGCGGTCGCGCGCTCTGGCCGACCACGCCGCGGTACGCGACTTCGCCAATGAAGTGAAGCGCGCATTGCAGCAATGGGGAGATCGCGATGACTGAGTTCTACGACGCACTGGAAAAGCGCGACCCCGGCGAGCGCGAAGCCGCGCTGCTGCGCGCGCTGCCGGCGCAGGTCGCCGCGGCGCAGGCCACGGCGGCCTTCGCCGAGATCCTGCGCGGCGTCGATGCCGCGGCCATCGGCTCGCGCAGCGCACTGGCGCAGTTGCCGGTGACGCGCAAGCACGAACTGCTCGAACGCCAGAAGGCGGGCCGCGCGTCGGACCCCTTCGGCGGCTTTGCCGCCATCGGCTGGCGCGGCCTGGGCGCGGCGCGCACGGCGCGGCGCGTGTTCCAGTCGCCCGGCCCGCTCTACGAGCCCGAGGGCGCGGCGGCCGACTACTGGCGCTTCGGCCGTGCCTTGTTCGCCGCGGGTTTTCGCGCCGGCGATCTGGTGCACAACAGCTTCAGCTACCACCTGACGCCGGCCGGCTCGATGGTCGACACCGGCGCGCAGGCGCTGGGCTGCGCCGTGTTCCCGGGCGGCGTCGGCAACACCGAGCTGCAGCTGCAGGCCCTGGCCGAGCTGCGCGCCGACGCCTATGCCGGCACGCCCAGCTTCCTGCGCATCGTGCTGGACAAGGCCGACGAGGCGGGCATCGCGCTGCCCGCGTTGCGCAAGGCCTCGGTCGGCGGCGAGGCCTTCCCGGCGGCGCTGCGCGACGCCTGGCGCGCGCGCGGCATCGAGGCCTTTCAGAGCTATGGCACCGCCGACCTGGGGCTGATCGCCTACGAGACCGCGGCGCGCGAGGGGTTGGTGCTCGACGAGGGCGTGATCGTCGAGATCGTGCGCCCCGGCAGCGGCGAGCCGGTGGCCGACGGCGAGGTCGGCGAGGTGGTGGTCACCACGCTGAACCCCGACTACCCGCTGATCCGCTTCGGCACCGGCGACCTGAGCGCGATCCTGCCCGGGCGCTGCCCCACCGGTCGCAGCAATGCACGCATCAAGGGCTGGCTGGGCCGCGCCGACCAGACCGCCAAGGTACGCGGCATGTTCGTGCATGCCGCTCAGGTGGCCGAGCTGGCCAAGCGCCACCCCGAAGTGCAACGCGCGCGGCTGGTGGTCGAAGGCGAGATGGCCAACGACCGCATGACGCTGCACGCGGAAGTCGCCGGCACCGCCGAAGGCCTGGCCGCGGCCCTTGCCGGCGGCGTGCGCGAGCTGACCAAGCTGCGCTGCGAGGTGCGGCTGGTCGCGCCGGGCACGCTGCCCAACGACGGCAAGGTGATCGAGGACTTGCGGCAAATCAACTGATTCGCGCCCTGCCCGGGTAGTTTCCAGCACGCAGCCGCCACGCCGCGTCCCTACCATCGGCCCTTTCAGCACACCCGTTGCCGGAGCCGATCGCGATGAAGACCCTCAAGCATCTGAGCCTGGCCTTCGCTGCCGCCACACTGAGCGTGGCGGCGCAAGCCTTTCCGGACAAGCCGATCACCATCGTCGTGCCCTTCACCGCCGGCGGGCCCACCGACAAGGTGGCGCGCGACTTCGCCGACGCCTTGCGCAAGCACCTGAACAACGCGACCATCATCATCGAGAACGTCGGCGGCGCCGGCGGCACGCTGGGCGCCAACAAGGTGGCCAAGGCCGCGCCCGACGGCTACACGCTGCTGCTGCACCACATCGGCATGTCGACCGCGCCGGCGCTGTACCGCAAGCTGCCGTACAAGCCGCTGGAGGATTTCGAGTACCTGGGGCTGATCAACGAGGTACCGATGACGCTGATCGGCAAGACCGCGCTGCCGGCCAACAACTACGCCGAGCTGGCCAAGTGGCTCGAGGCCAACAGGGGCAAGATCAACCTGGCCAACGCCGGGCTGGGCTCGGCCTCGCACCTGTGCGGGCTGCTGTTCCAGCAAAGCCTGAAGATCGACATGACCACCGTGCCCTACAAGGGCACCGCGCCGGCCATGAGCGACCTGCTCGGCGGCCAAGTCGACATCATGTGCGACCAGACCACCAACACCACCGGCCAGATCGAAAGCGGCAAGGTCAAGGCCTTCGCGGTGACCACGCCGAAGCGGCTGACCATGCCCGCGCTGGCCAAGCTGCCGACGCTGGACGAGTCCGGTCTGAAGGGCTTCAACGTCAGCATCTGGCACGGCCTGTACGCGCCCAAGGGCACCCCGAAGGCAGTGGTCGAACAGCTGAACGCGGCGCTGCGCGCCACGCTGAAGGACCCCGAGTTCCTGAAGCGCGAGGAGGCGCTGGGCGCGGTGGTCGTCACCGACGCGCGCATGAACCCGACCGAGCACAAGAAGTTCGTCGAAGCCGAGATCAGCAAATGGGGCATGGCCATCAAGGCGGCAGGCGAGTACGCCGACTGAGGACACGAAGACCTGCGCTTCGCGCCGGCCAGGCCGCCTGCGGGCGGCCTGGCCGTTGCGGGGCCCGCCGCGCTCTCAGCGCAGGGTGATCGGCACCGTCACCGGCCCGTCGTTGACCAGATGCACCTGCATGTCGGCGCCGAACACGCCGGCGGCCACCGGCGCGTGGCGTCGCCGCGCGCAGGCGACCACGGCGTCGAACAGTTCACGGCCCAAGGCGGGTGAGGCCGCCCCCGAGAAGCCGGGCCGGTTGCCGCGCGTGGTGTCGGCGGCCAGCGTGAACTGCGACACCAGCAGCAGCCCGCCGCCGGTGTCGCGCAGGCTGAGGTTCATCTTGCCGTCGGCGTCGGCAAAGATGCGCAGCGCCAGCAGCTTGCTCACCAGGCGCTCGGCATGCGCCGGCGTGTCCAGCGGCTCGGCACAGACGAAGACCAGGGCGCCGCGACCGATGGCGCCCACCGGCGCACCGCCGATGACCACCTGCGCGCCGGCCACACGCTGCACCAAGGCGATCATCGGGCATCGGCCGCGCCGTGGCCGTCGACATGGGCCTCGACGTCGCTGGGCAGCAGCTGGATGGTGGCGCGCAACCCCGGCACCGCGTCCATCAGCGCCCGCTCGACGTCGTTGCGCAGCGCGGCCGCGCTCTCCAGACTCCATTGGCCGGGCAGGTGCATGTGCAGGTCGACGAAACGCCGCGAGGCGGCGCGGCGCGAGCTGACGTGATCGAAACGCGCGACCCGGTCGCCAAAGCTGGCCAGCACCGCCTGCACCTGGGCCAGCACCTGCGGCTCCAGCGAGCGGTCCATCAGGCCGTCGACCGAGCGGCGCACCAGCATCAGCCCCTCGCGCGCGATGTTCGCCGCCACCGCCATTGCCACCACCGGATCCAGCCACAGCCAGCCGGTCGAATGGACCGCGAGCAGCCCCAGCACCACGCCGATCGAAGTCCATACATCGGTGAACAGGTGCCGTGCATCGGCCTCGAGCGCGATCGAGCGGTGCTCACGCGCCTTGCGCAACATGGCCCAGGCCAGCGCGCCGTTCAGCGCGGTGCTGGCCAGGCTCAGCCCCAGCCCCCAGCCCAGGCTTTGCAGCGGCTGCGGGCTCAGCAGCCGCTGCAGCGCCGCGGCGATGATGGCCAATGCGGCCGCCAGGATCAGCACGCCTTCGAAGCCGCTGGAAAAATACTCGGCCTTGTGATGCCCGTACGGGTGCCCGTCATCGGCCGGCAGCGCGGCGACGCTGACCATCAGCAGCGCGAAGGTGGCGCCGGCCAGGTTCACCAGCGATTCCAACGCGTCCGACAGCAGGCTGACCGAGCCGCTGACCCACCAGGCGGCCGTCTTCAGCACGATGGTGGCCAGCGCCACCGCCACCGACAGCTTCAGATAGGCGCTGACGCTCATGGCAGCGTCACGCCGCCAGCGTGACGCGCGCGAATTTGCGTTTGCCCACCTGCACCACGTAGCACCCGGCGCTCAGCCTCAGCGCCTTGTCGGCGATGGTGGCGCCGTCGATGCGCACGCCGCCTTGCTCCACCAGGCGCAGCGCCTCGCTGCTGCTGGGCGCGAGATGGGCCTGCCGCAGCAGGCTGCCGATCGCCAGCGGCGCGCCTTGCAGCGCGACTTCGGGGATCTCATCGGGCACGCCGCCGCGCGCACGAAGCTCGAAATCGGCCTGCGCCCGCTGCGCCGCCGCACTGCCGTGAAAGCGCTCGGTGATCTCCAGCGCCAGCAGCACCTTGGCCTGCTTGGGGTTGCGGCCCTGCTGCACTTCCTGCCGCAACTGCTCGATCTGCGCTTCGCTGCGAAACGACAGCAGCGTGTAATAGCGCCACATCATCTCGTCGCTGATCGACAGCAGCTTGGCGAACATGGTGTTCGGCGCGTCGGTGATGCCGACCGTGTTGCCTTTGCTCTTGGACATCTTCTCCACGCCGTCGAGCCCTTCGAGCAACGGCATGGTGAGCACGCACTGCGGTTCCTGGCCATATTCGGCCTGCAAGGCGCGGCCGACCAGCAGGTTGAACTTCTGGTCGGTGCCGCCCAGTTCGAGGTCGGCCTTCAGCGCCACCGAGTCGTAGCCTTGCATCAGCGGGTACAGCAGCTCGTGCACGCTGATCGGCGTGCCGGCCTTGTAACGCTTGGTGAAATCGTCGCGCTCGAGCATGCGCGCCACGGTGTAGCGCGACGCCAGTTGGATCAGCCCGCGCGCACCGAGCGCGTCGCTCCATTCGCTGTTGTAGCGAATCTCGGTGCGCTGCGGATCCAGCACCAGGCTGGCCTGCGCGTAATAGGTGCGTGCGTTGGCCTCGATCTGCTCGCGCGTCAGCGGCGGGCGCGTGGTGTTGCGCCCGGACGGGTCGCCGATCATCGAGGTGAAGTCGCCGATCAGGAAGATCACCGTGTGGCCCAGGTCCTGCAGCTGGCGCAGCTTGTTCAGCACCACGGTGTGGCCGATGTGGATGTCCGGCGCCGTCGGGTCCAGGCCCAGCTTGATGCGCAGCGGCTGGCCGGTGGCCTCGGAGCGCTGCAGCTTCTTCAGCCATTCGGCCTGCGGCAGCAGTTCGTCGCAGCCGCGCAGCGAGATCGCCAAGGCTTCGCGCACCCGCTGGCTCAGGCCTGCGAGGTGTTCACTCGGATTCTGGGTCCCGGGCATGGGGGTTGATACATTCGCTTGCGTTGATTGGATCGGCGCTCGACTTGCTATACTCGCGCCGCGCTTGAACCCCCCTGTTCATGGGGGGTGCGCTCAGGCCGGCGGTGATTCTAGTTCCAGGGTATGCCGCGGACCGTTCGTAGCGATGTCGGGCTTGCCCGTCGACGTGATTGCTTCCAGGGTGCTTCAGTGCGCCCGTCCCGCCGAAGGACAGACTGCCGATGTCGTTGGACCGCCTGCCCGCCCCGCTGCTGCCCGCCCGCGATTGGCTGTCGCGCCATTCCCGCGGCTTGAGCACCGGGTTCGTCGTGCTGCTCGGCGGCTTTGCCGCTGCCGCCTTTGGTGTAGCGCCCTTGCTGCCGGACCCGGCGGACCCGCCGCAGCGTCTGGTCACGCAGCCCATTGCGTCGCCAGGCATGAACGAGCAGCTCGACGCGCTGGCCGACCACCCCCTCGACCTGTGGCGCAGCGACCTGACCCGCACCACGGACAACGTCGACCGCTTGCTGCGCCGGCTTGGCGTCGTCGACGCCGACGCGGCGGCCTTCTTGCGCAGCGATGCGCTGGCCAAGCGGCTGCTGGACGGGCAGCCGGGCAAGATGGTGCAGGCGCGCGCCGCAAGCAACGGCGCGCTGCTTGAGCTGGTGGCCCGTTACGCCGCGGCCGACAACGCCCGCCGCGAACCGCAGTTCACCCGGTTGAGCCTGACGCGCCAGGGCGATCGCTGGGTCAGCCGCACCGAAGTGCTGCCTCTGGTGGCGCAGGTGCGCCTGGCCAGCGGCACGATCCGCAGCACGCTGTTTGCCGCCACCGACGAAGCGCGCATTCCGGATGCGGTGGCGGCCCAACTGGCCGAGATCTTCGCGGCCGACATCGATTTCCACCGCGAGCTGCACAAGGGCGACACCTTCAGCGTCGTCTACGAGGCGCTGACGGCCGATGGCGAGCCGGTCACCTGGGCCACACCCACCGGGCGCGTGCTGTCGGCCGAGTTCGTCAACGGCGGCAAGGCCTACCACGCGCTGTGGTACGCCGACGCCAGCGGCCGCGGCGCCTATTTCGGCTTCGATGGCCAAAGCCGGCGCCGCAGCTTCCTGGCCAGCCCGATGGAGTTCTCGCGCGTCACCTCGGGCTTCGCGATGCGTTTCCACCCGATCCTGCAGACGCTGCGTGCCCACCGCGGCGTCGACTACGCAGCGCCCTACGGCACGCCGGTGCGCTCGGTGGGTGACGGCGTGGTCGAGTTCGCCGGCTGGCAAAGCGGCTACGGCAACGTCGTCAAGCTGCAGCACGGCAAGGAGCGCAGCACCTTGTATGCGCACCTGAGCCGCATCGACGTCCGCCCGGGCCAGTCCATCGAACAGGGGCAGCGTGTCGGCGCAGTCGGCGCCACGGGCTGGGCCACCGGGCCCCATCTGCACTTCGAGTTCCAGATCAACGGCCAGCACGTCGACCCGTTGAGCATCGCCAAGGCCGCCGATCCGCTGACGATCGACAGCGCAGCGCGCGCACGCTTTGCCGAGTTGTCGCGCAGCGCGAAGCTGCAGCTCGATCTGGCCGATACCCTGGCCGGGGGCCGCGTCCCCCTGGAGTGAGCACGCGGCGGGCCGCGGCAGCGGCGCCTGGCGGCGGTGCCGTGCACGCAGCCCTCAGCACGCAGCCATGAGCCTGTTCATCGGCTTGATGTCGGGCACCTCGCTGGACGGGGTGGACGGCGTTCTCGCCGAATTCGATCCGGCATCGCCCGCCCGCGCCGGGCTTCGGGTGCTGGCGCACCGGCAGGCTGACCTGCCCGAGGCGCTGCGCACCGAGTTGCTGCGTTTGAACGACCCCGGTGCCGACGAGCTGCACCGCGGCGCGCTGGCGGCCAATGCGCTGATGCGCGTCTATGCCGGCGTGGTCCACGCGCTGCTGCGCGCCTGCCGTGTGCCGGCCTCGCAGGTGCGCGCCATCGGCGCCCATGGCCAGACCGTACGCCACCGGCCGCAGGAATTCGACGGCACCGGCTACACCTTGCAGCTGATGAACGGCGCGCTGCTCGCCGAGTTGTGCGGCATCGACGTGGTGTGCGACCTGCGCAGCCGCGACGTTGCGGCCGGCGGCCAGGGCGCACCGCTGGTGCCGGCA
The DNA here is from genome assembly GCA_964477985.1 of uncultured Rubrivivax sp. Taxonomy (GTDB): domain Bacteria; phylum Pseudomonadota; class Gammaproteobacteria; order Burkholderiales; family Burkholderiaceae_C; genus Rubrivivax. The sequence goes on from CAYZGL010000034.1 coordinate 8,141, forward strand.
TTGCACGCCGCGCTCTTTGCCCGGGCGGGCCGCGACGGCGCCGTGCTGAACCTGGGGGGCATCGGCAACCTGACGTTGCTGCCGGCACAGGGCAGCGTGCGCGGCTTCGACTGCGGCCCGGGCAACGTGCTGCTCGACCTGTGGTATCGGCGCCACCAGCGCGGCCCCTACGATGCACAGGGGCGCTGGGCGGCCTCGGGCGAGGTCGACGCATCGCTGCTGCAGATCCTGCTCGACGAGCCCTTCCTGCAGCGGCCACCGCCAAAGAGTACCGGTCGCGACTTGTTCAATGCCGCGTGGCTGGAACGTGCGCTGCGGCAACGCGGCGCCGTGGCGCCGGTCGATGTACAGGCCACGCTGACCGAATTCAGCGCCCGCGCGGCGAGCGACGCGTTGCAGTCGCTGGCGCCGCGCACGTCGCAACTGCTGGTGTGCGGCGGCGGCGCCTTCAACGACGAATTCATGCGCCGCCTTGCGGCCCGGCTGCCGGGTTGTGCGGTACGCAGCACCGAGGCAGCCGGCATTGCACCGCTGCAGGTCGAAGCGTTGGCGTTTGCGTGGCTGGCGCAGGCCTTCGCCGCACGCCTGCCCGGCAACCTGCCGGCCGTCACCGGCGCACGCGGCCCGCGTGTGCTGGGCGCGCTGTATCCAGCCGCCTGAAGCACGCAGCAAAAAGGGCTGCACGCGGCAGCCCTTTTGCATCGACCGGTGCGACGCTCAGCCCGAGAAGCTGGAGCCGCAGCCGCAGGTGGTGCCCGCGTTCGGATTCTTGATGACGAACTGGGCGCCCTGCAGATCGTCCTTGTAGTCGATCTCGGCCCCGCCCAGATATTGCAGGCTCATCGCATCGATCAGCAGCGTGACGCCGTTCTTCGTCATCTGCGTGTCGTCCTCGTTGATGACTTCGTCGAAGGTGAAACCATACTGGAAGCCCGAGCACCCCCCGCCCTGCACGAACACGCGCAGCTTCAGGTCGGGGTTGCCTTCCTCGGCCACCAGGTCGCGCACCTTCTCGGCGGCGCTGTCGGTGAAGATCAGCGGCGGCGGCATCGTGTCCAGGCCGGCTTGTGCGGATTCGGCGGTTGCAGTCATGACGGTACCTCGCGCAAACGATGGCGAATGATCGCACGGCCACCCTATACCCAGCACCTGTGCGGCCTTTGCGGCGCACGGGTGCAGGTGGGCGGCGGACAAATCAGCGCTTGCTGAACTGCTTGCGGCGGCGCGCGCCGTGCAAGCCGACTTTCTTGCGCTCGACTTCGCGTGCGTCGCGCGTGACGAATCCGGCCCGGCTCAACTCGGGCTTCAGGCCCGCGTCGTAGTCGATCAACGCGCGCGTGATGCCGTGGCGCACCGCGCCGGCCTGCCCGGATTCCCCGCCGCCATGCACGTTGACGTTGACATCGAAGGCGGCCTCGTTGGCCGTCAGCAACAGCGGCTGACGCGCGATCATGATCGAGGTCTGGCGGCCGAAATACTGGTCGATCGCCTTGCCATTGATCGTGATCTGGCCGTTGCCCTTCTTCAAGAACACCCGCGCCACCGAAGATTTGCGGCGGCCGGTGCCGTAGTTCCAGTTACCGATCATCGCGGGTGTCCTCAGATTTCGAGCGCCTTGGGTTGCTGGGCGGCATGCGGGTGCACCGCACCTGCATAGACCTTCAGCTTCTTGATCATCGCGTAGCCCAGCGGGCCCTTGGGCAACATGCCCTTGACGGCCTTCTGGATGGCTCGGCCCGGGTGCCGCGCCTGCATGTCCTTGAAGGACGTGGCGTAGATGCCGCCCGGATAGCCCGTGTGCCGGTAATACATCTTGTCGCTGGCCTTGTTGCCGGTGACACGGATCTTGTCGGCGTTGACGATGACGATGAAGTCGCCGGTGTCGACGTGAGGCGTGTAGATGGCCTTGTGCTTGCCGCGCAAACGGAGTGCCACTTCGCTGGCAACACGTCCGAGCACCTTGTCGGTGGCGTCAATCACATACCACTCGTGCTTCACTTCGGCCGGTTTGGCGCTGAAGGTCTTCATGAGGGACTTTCTGGAAGATCGGCGCGCCGACGCGAGCGGCGCAACCTGCCACGGCTGTTCGGAATGTGACCAATTGCCCGCGGCACCGCTCGTCTTGGCGGCCTCTCGGGTCAACCAGGCAAAACACACCAGGCTTGTTGCCCTGTGCGCCTCCACCCCGCCGTCGTCGGGAAAGCCGCACAGTATACACGCAGCCGAACGCGCTTCGAACGCGGGATGGCCCGCGTCGCCTGGGGCAGACGCTCTAGGCGTCGTCTATAACATGCGGGTAAACACTGATGCCAAGGAGTTCCTGAATGGACGGAGCGCAGCTCCGCGACGCTCGCGATGGCACGCCCGATCGCGCGCCGGCCGCAACCGCGCCATCGCCTGCACGCGGCCATTCACGCTGGGTGCCGATCCGGCGGCTCGGCGCGCAGCACCGGGCGCGCATCCTCGACCATCTGCTGCGCCTGGGCGAGCACGATCGCCACCTTCGCTTCGGCTGTGCCGCCAGCGACGCGCAGATTGCCGACTACGCCGCCCAGATGGACTTCGAGCGCGACGAGTTGTTCGGCATCTTCAACCGGCGGCTGCATCTGGTCGGCCTCGCGCACCTTGCCTATCTGGCCGGGACGTCGCCGCGCGCCGCCGAGTTCGGCGTCTCGGTCGCCCGGCCATCGCGTGGCCGCGGCTGCGGCGACCGGCTCTTCGAGCACGCGGCATTGCATGCGCGCAACCGCGGTGTCGATCATCTATTGGTCCACGCGCTGTCGGAGAACGCGGCGATGCTGCACATCCTGCACAAGGCCGGGGCGCGCGTCGAACGCGACGGCGCCGAGTCGCGCGCCTGGGTCAGCCTGCCGCCGGCCAGCCTGGCGTCCAGGGTCGAGGCGCTGGTCGAAGACACGGCGGCCGGCCTCGACTACGGCCTGAAACACGCCACGCTGAGCGCGGCCAGCGACGTGTAATCGCGCGCCGGCACTGCCTCCCCCACCTGGGTGGCGACCCTGCGACTGCGGGTGCTGCCGCCCGCACCCCCGGCGCTAGCATCGCCCGCACACCCTTCGCACAGGCTCGCGATCCGCGCTTCGGCGCGGGTCCAAGGCCACTGCCCACGCATGCCGCAGCTGCTTCCATGGACCCTCGCCCTGACGGCGCTCGCCGCCGCCACGGGCGTGCTGGCATGGTGGTGGGCCCGCGCGCACGCAGCGCGCGCCGCGGCGCTGCCCACCGAGTGGGCGCTGAGCGCGCGGCCGGTGTTCAACGCCGACGAGCGCCGCGTCTATCGGCAGCTGCGCGAGGCCTTGCCTCATCACATCGTGCTGGCGAAGCTGCCGCTGGTGCGCTTCTCGCAGCCCACCGACCAGCAGCAGGTGCACTACTGGTACGAACTGCTCGGCGCGATCCACGTGACCTTCGCAGTGTGCAGCGCCAATGGCCGGGTGCTCGCGGCCATCGATCTGGACACCGACCGCGCGAGCCCGCGGCGCGTGCAGCAGATCAAGCAGTCGGTGCTGGCGGCGTGCCGCGTGCGCTACCTGCGCTGCCCGGTCGACCACCTGCCGTCGATTCCCGAGCTGCAACTGCTGGTGCCGCAGAGCACGGCGGCGTCCCGCGGGCCGCGCGCCGCAGCGGCGCTGGACGATTTCGTTCGCGCGCAGGCACCGGCGCCGCGCCGGGCGCAGCGCTCGGCGCTGTGGCAGGACTCGGGCTTCTTCCAGGACTCGTTCTTCGGCGCCGACCCGCGCGGCGCCGGCGGCCCGGCCAGCGAGTTCGACGCCATCGGCAGCATTCTGCGCGGCGGTGCGGCGGCGCAGGACGGGCCGGACTCGCCCGCCCCCGATGACAAGCCCGCTGCGGGCGGCGGCGGCAAGGCGCCACCGGGCAGCGCCCGCTGACGGCCTACGCCGCCACAGTCCCGCACGCCCGCCATCGCGCTGGCGTGCGCTTAGCATCGCCGCATGAGCGCGCGGCCCAGCAGCTATGCCGACCTGACGCCGCCGCAGGTGCTGGACGCGCTGGACCGCATCGGTCTGCGCGGCGATGGGCGCATCCTGCAGCTGAACTCCTACGAGAACCGGGTCTTCCAGGTGATGCTGGAGGATGGCGGTGCCGTGGTCGCCAAGTTCTACCGGCGCGCGCGCTGGAGCGACGCGCAGATCGTGGAAGAGCATGCCTTTGCGCTGGAACTCGCCGCGGCCGAGGTGCCGGTGGTGGCGCCGCGCATCATCGTCCATGCGACGGGCGATGTACGGCTGCTGCCCGCCGCGGGGCCGGCCACATTGGCGCTGTGCCCCGGGCCCGAGGGCCTGCACCGCTGCGCGGTGGCGCCGCGCTGTGCCGGGCGCGCGCCGGAGCTCGAGGACGACGAAGTGCTGGTGCGCCTGGGCGGGTTCATCGGCCGGCTGCATGCGGTGGGCTCACGCCGCAGCTTCACCGAACGCCGCACGCTCGACGCGCCGCGCGACGCGCGCGCCGCGGTGGCGCTGCTGGCCGACGGCGGCCACGTCGACCCGGGCCAGCAGCAGGCCTGGGGCGATGCCTGCGCGCAGGCCGTGGCCTGCATCGACGCCGCCTTCGAAGCGCACCGGCCAAAGGCGATTCGCCTGCACGGCGACTGCCACGCCGGCAACCTGCTGTGGCGCGACAGCGGCGCGCACGTGGTCGACCTCGACGACGCCTGCATGGGAGCGGCAGTGCAGGACCTGTGGATGCTGCTGTCGGGCGAGCCCGAGGCGATGGCGCGGCAGCTGCGCCTGCTGCTGCGCGGTTATGCGCCGTTCATGGACTTCGACCGCGCCGAGCTGGCGCTGATCGAGCCGCTGCGCTTGCTGCGCATGATCCGCCACAACGCCTGGGTGGCGCAGCGCTGGGGCGACCCGGCCTTCCCGGCCGCCTTTCCCGACTTCGGCAGTGCCAGCTATTGGGGCCAGCAGACGCTGCAGCTGCGCGAGCAGCTGCGGCTGGCCGCCGAGACCCCGAGCCTGGCGGCGCTGTTGTGACGGCGAGGGTTCAGGCCGCGAGCAGCCGGTTCACGCGCTGCACGTAGGCTGCCGGGTCCTCGAGCTGGCCGCCTTCGGCCAGCAGCGCCTGGTCGAACAGGATCTGCGCCAGGTCGTCGAAGCGCGCATCGCTGTCCAGCCGCTTGACCAGCGCGTGTTCGGCGTTGACTTCCAGCGTCGGCAGCGACTTCGGCGCTTCCTGCCCGGCCTGCTTCAGCAGCCTTGCCAGATGGCCGCTCATGTCGCCCTCGTCGACGACGATGCAAGCCGGTGACTCGACCAGCCGCGTGGTCACGCGCACGTCCTTGGCGCGGTCCTTCAGCGCGGTCTTCAGGCGTTCGAGCACCGGCTTGAATTCCTCCGCGGCCTGCTCGGCCTGCTTTTTCTCTTCTTCGTCCTGCAGCTTGCCCAGGTCGAACGCGCCCTTGGCCACGCTTTGCAAGGCATGGCCTTCGAACTCGTACAGGTGGCTGAGCATCCACTCGTCGACGCGATCCACCAGCAGCAGCACCTCGATGCCCTTCTTGCGGAAGATCTCGAGTTGCGGGCTGCTCTTGGCGGTGGCCAGGTTGTCGGCGGTGATGTAGTAGATGGCCTCCTGGCCCTCCTTCATCCTCTTGACGTAGTCGGCGAACGAGACGCCACGGTCGGCCTGCGTGCTGGCAAAACGCAGCAGCTTGGCCAGCCGCTCCTGGTTGGCGTGGTCCTCGCCGATGCCCTCCTTCAGCACCGCGCCGAAGTCGCTCCAGAACGCCGCGTACTTGTCGCGCTCGCTCGCGTCCTCGCTGTCGGCCAGCGACTCGAGCATCGACAGCACACGCTTGGTCGAACCCTCGCGGATCGCCTTGACGTCGCGGCTTTCCTGCAGCAGTTCGCGGCTGACGTTCAGCGGCAGGTCGGCCGAGTCGATCACGCCCTTGACGAAGCGCAGGTACACCGGCATCAGCGCCTCGGCGTCGTCCATGATGAAGACGCGCTTGACGTACAGCTTGACGCCGCCGCGCTTGTCGCGGTTCCACAGGTCGAACGGTGCCTTGCCCGGCAGGTACAGCAGCTGCGTGTATTCGGTGCGGCCCTCGACGCGGTTGTGCGTGTAGGCCAGCGGCGCGGCGCTGTCGTAGCTGAGCTGCTTGTAGAACTCCTGGTATTCGGCATCGGTGATGTCGCTCTTGCTGCGCGTCCACAGCGCCGCGGCCTTGTTCACCGTCTCCCATTCGTCCTTCAGGACCTGTTCCTTCTTCTCCTCGTCCCACGATTCCTTCTTCATCAGGATCGGCAGCGAGATGTGGTCGGAGTACTTGGCGATGACCGACTTCAAGCGCCAGGTGGAAAGGAAGTCCTCCTCGCCGTCGCGCAGGTGCAGGATCACGTCGGTGCCGCGCTCGGCCTTGGTCGTGGCCTCGACCTCGAACTCGCCGGCGCCTTCGCTGCTCCAGCGCACGCCTTCCTCGGGCTTCGCACCGGCGCGGCGCGACAGCACGGTGATGCGGTCGGCGACGATGAAACCCGAATAAAAGCCCACGCCGAACTGGCCGATCAGGTTGGCGTCCTTCTTCTTCTCGCCTTCGAGCTGCGCGAGGAATTCGCGCGTGCCGCTCTTGGCGATGGTGCCCAGGTGGGCCACGGCTTCCTCGGCGCTCATGCCGATGCCGTTGTCGCGGATGGTCAGCGTCTTGGCGTCCTTGTCGAAGAACACGCGCACCTCGAGGTTCGGTGCGTCTTCCCACAACGCGCTGTGGTCCAGCGCCTCGAAGCGCAGCTTGTCGCACGCGTCCGAGGCGTTGGACACCAGCTCGCGCAGGAAGATCTCCTTGTTCGAGTACAGCGAATGGGTCACCAGATGCAGGATCTGCTTGACCTCGGCCTGGAAGGAAAGGGTTTGTTTGTTCATCTCGCTTGCATGAATGGATTCGATGACGGGGCGCAGGGTGCGAAGCCGCGCGAGCATTTGGGGTACCCTGCGCGCTCTTTCAAGCCCCGGCGCACGCGCCGCACCGCAGTTTGGCGGGAACTCCCGCTGCGCAGCGCCGTCCGACAACGGGTCGGGTGCACGGCGCCGAGTCGCCCCGTGCCTGCTGTCGCAACCCAGGTGTCGCCGCCTTGCGCGCACCGCCCCCCAGGGAGGACGCCGTCGCCATGAGCCCCAATGGCACGCCCGACATTTTGCCGCAGGCCAACCTGCTGCAATGGCTGCACCTGCCGCAAGTCGACCCGGTGCTCGGCCTGGCCGCGGTGATGCTGCTGGCCGTGGTCGCGGCCAGCGCGCTGCACCGCGCGTTGAAGCTGCCGCGGCTGGCCGGCTGCATGCTGGTGGGCCTGCTGGCCAGCCCGATGGCGCTGGGGCTGCTGCAGCCGGCCGACCTGGACGGCTGGAAGCCGATCGTCGACCTGGCCATCGCCGCGCTGGTGTTCGAACTCGGCAGCCGGCTGCGCCCGCGCTGGCTGCTCGACAACGGCTGGTTCGCCGCCAGCTGCGTGCTCGAAGGGCTGTGCGCCGGGCTCGCCGTGGCGGCGGCGCTGATGCTGCTGGGCGCGCCGACCCTGTCGGCGCTGCTGGCCGCGGCGGTGGCGGCATCGACGTCGCCGGTGATCGCGATGGCCTCGGTGCACGAACTGCGCCCGCGCGGCCAGGTCGGCGAGAGGCTGCTGATGATGTGCGCGATCAACAGCGTGCTGGCGATGCTGGGGCTGAAGCTGTGGCCGTTGCTGAGCGTGGGCGGCGAAGGCAGCGGCGATGCGCTGGGCTGGATCGCCGGCGCGCTGTTCGTGGTGTGCGGCTCGTTCCTGTTAGGGCTGGTGTGCGGCTGGGTCCTCGACCGCGCGGCGCGTTTTTCCAACCAGCGCGCCAGCACGCCGGTGCTGCACATCGCGCTGGTGCTGCTGGCGGCCACGCTGGCGTCGAAGTGGGGGCTGTCGCCGCTGTTGACGCTGCTGGTGGCCGGCATGAGCGCGCGCGCGCTGATGGGCCACCGGCTCAGCGTCGAGCCGTCGCTGGGCAGCGCCGGTGCCGCGTTGACGGTGCTGCTGTTCATCAGCCTGGGCGTGCTGTTCAGCGTCGACGGCTGGCGCCAGGTGTGGCCGTGGGTGCTGGCGCTGATCGCCGCCAGGCTGGTCGGCAAGGGCATCGGCGTGGCGCTGCTGGCCCGTCCCAGCGGCCTGAGCTGGCGCCAGGCGCTGGGCCTGACGCTGGCACTGCAGCCGATGAGCAGCCTGGCCGTGCTGCTGGTGGCCGACGACTTCCGCTGGAGTTCGCACCTGCCCGGCATGGACCCGGCGGTGATGCAGGCGCTGCTGGTGGCCGCCGCGGCGATGCAGCTCAGCGGCCCGCTGTGGCTGCAGCTGGCGCTGCAGCGCGTGGCCGGCGAATGTGCACCGGAGACCGGCCATGCCGCTTGAAGCCTTCACCGTGTCCGAGCCGCTGACGATGGGCGTCGAGCTCGAGCTGCAGTTGCTGGACACGCTCCAATTCGACCTCGCGCCGCGCGCGCAGGACCTGCTGCGCGCGCTGGACAAACACAGCGGCGCATGGGACGTGAAGCCGGAGATCACGCGCAGCATGATCGAGATCGGCAGCTCGATCCAGCGCGAACACGCGCCGCTGCGCGACGAGCTGCACGACCTGTGCCGCCAGCTGTCGCGCGCCGCGCGGCGGCTGAACATCGCCATCGGCGGCGGCGGCACGCACGCCTTCCAGCACTGGAGCGAGCAGCAGATCTTCCCCACCGAGCGCTTCCACTACATCAGCGAGCTGTACGGCTACCTGGCCAAGCAGTTCACCGTCTTCGGCCAGCACGTGCACATCGGCGTGCCGCACGGCGACGAGGCGCTGTGGCTGCTGCACGCGCTGTCGCGCTACGTGCCGCACTTCATCGCGCTGTCGGCCTCGTCGCCCTTCGTGCAGGGTGTGGACACGGGCTTCCATTCGGCGCGGCTGAATTCGGTGTTCGCCTTTCCGCTGTCCGGGCGCGCGCCCTTCGTGCTGAGCTGGGACGGCTTCGGCCAGTTCTTCGAGAAGATGGCCAACACCGGCATCGTGCGCTCGATGAAGGACTTCTACTGGGACATCCGGCCCAAGCCCGAATTCGGCACCATCGAGCTGCGCGTGTGCGACACGCCGCTGTCCGTGGACAAGGCCGCGGCGCTGGCGTGTTACCTGCAAAGCCTTTGCCGCCATCTGCGCGAGGAGCGCCCGTTCGAGCCGGCCGAGGACGACTACCTCGTCTACACCTACAACCGCTTCCAGGCCTGCCGCTTCGGCCTGGACGGCGAGATCGTCGACCCCAAGACGCACACGCGGCACAAGCTGCGCGACGACATCCTCCGCACCCTGGCGCGCGTGGCCGAGCATGCGCTGGACCTGCATTCGCTGGAAGCCAACCACCAGATCCGCGACTCGCTGCTCGACGGCAACGACGCCAGCTGGCTGCGTGCGCAGCAAGCGCTCGGCGCGCCGCTGGCGGCGGTGGTCGAGGCCGCCAGCGCGCGCTGGATGATGAAGTAGCCCGGCGCGGCATCGGCTGCGGCGCCGGCGTATCGTTGGGCACCCTTCCCCCCAGCTGCCGAACCGCCATGACGTATTCCGACACCTTGCTCCACATCGACGGCCAGTGGTGCGAAGCCGAAGGCGGCCGCACGCTGCCGGTGCGCAACCCGGCCACGGGCCAGACCATCGGGCGCGTCGCGCACGCCGGCAGCGCCGACCTGGAGCGCGCCTTGGCCGCGGCGCAGCGCGGCTTCGAGCTGTGGCGCGACACGCCGGCGCTGGAGCGCAGCGCGGTGATGCGCCGCGCCGCCGCGCTGATGCGCGAACGCGCCGCCGACATCGGCGCGCTGATGACGCAAGAGCAGGGCAAACCGCTGGCCGAAGCCAAGGCCGAAGCCGCGATCTCGGCCGAGATCATCGAATGGTTCGCCGAAGAGGGCCGCCGCGTGTACGGGCGCATCGTGCCGTCGCGCTCGCTGGCGGTGCAGCAGCAGGTGCTGAAGTTCCCGGTGGGCCCGGTGGCGGCCTTCACGCCGTGGAACTTCCCGATCAACCAGGTGGTGCGCAAGCTGTCGGCGGCGCTGGCCGCCGGCTGCTCGATGATCGTCAAGGCGCCCGAGGAAACACCGGCCTCGCCGGCCGCGCTGATCCAGGCCTTCGTCGACGCCGGGCTGCCGGCCGGCGTGGTCGGCCTGCTGTACGGCAACCCGGCCGAGATCTCGGCCCACCTGATCGCGCACCCGGCCATCGCCAAGATCACCTTCACCGGCTCGACCGCGGTGGGCAAGCAGCTGGCGGCGCTGGCCGGCAGCCACATGAAACGCGCGACCATGGAACTGGGCGGCCACGCGCCGGTGATCGTGGCCGAGGACGCATCGCTCGAGCTGGCGATCAAGTGCGCCGGCGCGGCCAAGTTCCGCAACGCCGGGCAGATCTGCATCGCGCCCACGCGCTTCCTGGTGCACAACAGCATCCGCGCGGAGTTCGCAAGCAGGCTGGCCAAACACGCGAAGGCGCTGAAGGTGGGCGACGGCCTGGCCGAGGGCACGACGATGGGCCCGCTGGCCAACGAACGGCGCGTCAGCGCGATCGCGCAGTTCGTGGCCGACGCGCGCCAGCGCGGCGCGCAGGTGTTGAGCGGCGGCGAGCGCATCGGCAGCAGCGGCAACTACTTCGCCCCCACCGTGCTCGACGACGTGCCGCTGCAGGCGGCGGTGTTCAACCAGGAACCCTTCGGCCCGGTGGCGGCGATCCGCGGCTTCGACCGGCTCGAAGACGCGATCGCCGAAGCCAACCGGCTGCCCTACGGCCTGGCCGGTTATGCCTACACGCGTTCACTGAAGAACGCGCAGTTGCTGTCGCAGCGGCTGGAGCTGGGCCTGCTGTGGATCAACCAGCCCGCGCTGCCGTGGGTGGAGATGCCCTTCGGCGGCATCAAGGATTCGGGCTACGGCTCCGAAGGCGGCAGCGAGGCGCTCGAGGCCTACCTCAATACCAAGGCGGTGTCGATCCTGTGCGCGTGAGCGGCCCGGGGGCCGCAGCGATGGCGCCGGCTTTGCGGTAGCCGCGTTGCCCCCGATGCTGCGCGCCGCGTCGAACAACGCCGCGCGCGCGCCCGAACCGCGCCGCATGCTCGGGTGGCGGCCGGCGGCAACCACGAACCAAAGGGGGGACCAACCATGGCCGCAGCAGGATGGCTGGCACGCAAGTCGATCACGCAGATCATTGCCGAAGGCGAGCGGCACGCGCTGCACAAGTCGCTCGGGCCGTTCAGCATCATCGCGCTGGGCGTGGGCGCGATCATCGGCGCGGGCATCTTCGTGCTCACCGGCACCGCCGCGGCCCAGTACGCCGGCCCCGGCATCATGTTGTCGTTCGTGCTGGCCGGCGTCGCCTGCGCCTTCGTCGGCCTGTGCTACGCCGAGCTGGCGGCGCTGCTGCCGGTGTCGGGCAGCACCTACAGCTACACCTACGCCACGCTGGGCGAGTTCTTCGCCTGGATCATCGGCTGGGACCTGATCCTCGAATATTCGATGGGCGCGGCCACCGTGGCGGTGGGCTGGTCGGGTTATGTGGCGAGCATGCTGGCCAACATCGGCATCCACTTGCCGCCCACCCTTGCGGCCGCGCCCGGCACCGTGGCGGCCAAGCTGGCCGACGGCACGGTGGTGCACGGCATCGTGAACCTGCCCGCCGCCTTCATCGTGCTGCTGCTGACCTGGCTGCTGATCCTGGGCACCAAGGAGTCGGCCCGCATGAACAACCTGATGGTGGCGATCAAGCTCACGGTGGTGCTGGCCTTCATCGCGGCCGGCATCCATTTCGTCGACCGCGCGCACTGGACGCCCTTCATCCCCGCCAATACCGGCGAGTTCGGCCACTTCGGCTGGAGCGGCGTGTTGCGCGGCGCGTCGGTGGTGTTCTTCGCCTACATCGGCTTCGACGCGGTGTCGTGCGCGGCGCAGGAGGCCAAGAACTGCCAGCGCGACATGCCGATCGGCATCCTCGGCTCGCTGATCGTGTGCACGATGCTGTATGTGATCGTCGCCGCGGTGATCACCGGGCTGGTGCCGTACGGCCAGCTCAACGTGGCCGACCCGATCGCTGTGGCGGTCGACGTGATCGGCCTGACCTGGTTTTCGGTGCTGATCAAGCTCGGCGCGATCGTCGGGCTGACCACGGTGATCCTGGTGCTGCTGTACGGCCAGAGCCGGATCTTCTTCACCATCTCCAAGGACGGGCTGCTGCCGCCGCTGTTCGCCGCGGTGCATCCGCGGCTGGGCACGCCGCACCGCAGCCTGATGATGATCGGCGCGATCGTCGCGGTGGTGGCCGCGCTGACGCCGATCGGCATCCTCGGCGAGATGGTCAGCATCGGCACGCTGTTCGCGTTCGTCATGGTGTGCGGCGCGGTGCTGTACCTGCGCCGCAGCGACGCGCACGTGGCGCGGCCGTTCCGCACGCCGGGCGTGCCCTTCGTGCCGGTGGCCGGTGTGCTGTTCTGTGGGCTGCTGATGATCGGCCTGCCCTTCGACACCTGGATGCGGCTGCTGATCTGGCTGGTCATCGGCCTGGTCGTGTACTTCGGCTACGGCCGGCACCACTCGGTGCTGCGCAAGGCCGCGACGCCGGCCTGAGCGGCGGCGGCGAGCCGTTGCCCGCGCCCCCCGGCGGCGGCCCGGCTCGCCCTCAGCGCGCGCCGGCCTGGCCCGGCGGTGCCGCGCGGTAGGCCCGCACCGCGTCGTCGATGGTGGCAAAGAAGGTGCGCTGGCCGAAATGGCCGAACAGGCCGAAGCGCTTGAGCTTGTCCTTCACCGGCCCCTTCATCTCGGCAAAACACAGCTCGACGCCCTGCCCGGCCAGCCACTGGTCGAGCTCGCGCAGCATGTCGGCGGCGGTGACGTCGACGCTGGTCACCGGCTCGGCGGTGACCACCAGCCACTGGGCCGGCGTGGGCGCGCGCGCCACCACGCCGCGGGCGACGCGGTCGAACCATTCGGCGTTGGCGAAGAACAGCGGCGCGTCCCAGCGCAGCAGCACCAGGCCGTCGATGCGCTCGGCTTCGGGGTGGCGCGCGACGTCGTGCCAGCCGTCGATGCCATCGACCTTGCCCAGCACCGCCCAGTGCGGGCGCCAGCCGTCCCACAGGAACTCGATCACCGCGATCACCACCGCCAGCACGATGCCCTGGATCGCCCCCAGCGCCAGCACACCCGCGGTGCAGGCCATCGCCAGCCAGAATTCCCAGGGCTGGATGCGGCGGATGCGCTGCAGGTCGCGCCACTCGATCAGGCCGATGACCGAGGCAATGACCACCGCCGCCAACGCGCTGCCGGGCAGGTACTGCAGCAGCGCCGGCGCGGCCAGCAGCAGCACCGCCACGGCGAGCGCGCTGACCACGCCGGTCATCTGCGAACGCGCACCGGCCGCCTCGGCCACCGGCGTGCGCGACGAACTGCTGTTGACCGCGAAGCCTTGAAAAAGCCCGCAGGCGAGGTTGGCCGCGCCCAGCGCGAACAGCTCCTGGTCGGCATCGACGATCTGGTGCGTGCGCTGCGCGTAGGTGCGCGACAGCACGCTGGTGTCGGCAAAGGCCACCAATGCCACCGCCAGCGCGCCGCTGAGCACCGGCAGCAGGTCGGCCATGCCGATCCACGGCCATGCCGGCGCCGGCAGGCCCTGCGGCACCGCGCCGAGCACCGCCACACCGGCGCTGCCGTCCAGGCCGAAGGCGCCGACCACGACCGTCGCCAGCGTGATCGCCAGCAGCATCGCCGGCAGCCGCGGCCAGCGTTTGAGCAGCAGGATCAGCACCAGCGCGGCCACGCCGATCGCCGCCGCCGCCGCATTGGCGCGCCCATCGAGCAGCCCGGCTGCGAAGGCCAGCAGCTGCGCCGGTGGGCGCTCGCCCTGGGTCTTCATGTCGAACAGCTTCGGGCATTGGCTGACGATCACCGCCAGCGCAATGCCGTTCATGTAGCCGTAGCGGATCGGCTTGGACAGCAGTTCGGTGACGAAGCCCAGCCGCGCCAGCCCGGCGGCAATGCACAGCAGCCCCACCGCCAGCGCCATCGCGCCGGCCAGCGCCACCGCGCGCTGCGGGCTGCCCGCGGACAGCGGCAGCACCACCGCCAGGATCAATGCCGCCAGCGACGAATCCGGCCCCAGCACCAGGATGCGGCTGGGGCCGAACAGCGCATAGGCCAGCAGGCAGGCGATGGTGGCGTACAGGCCGTGGATGCCGGGCACGCCCGAGGCCACCGCATAGGCGATGCCCACCGGCACCAGCATCGTCGTCAGCACCAACCCCGCGGCGATGTCGTGCCGCCACCAGCTCGACGGGTAGCCGCGCAGCAGCTGCAGCCCCGGCAGCCAGCGCGACCGGCCCGACGCCGGTGCCGGTGCCGGTGCCGGTGCCGCAGACGGGTTCATCGTGGTCGGCCCGCCGCGACGCGGCTCAGGGGGCCGGCGCGTCCAGGCGCGCCAGCAGGCGGTCGAGCGTGGCGTAGACCTCGCCCAGCAGCTCGCGGCCGATGCGCTGCTCGAGCGCGCCGTACTGCGCGTCGACCAGCGGCGCGATGCGCCGTGCCAGCGCGCGCGCCTTGGGCGTGATCGACACCCGCAGCCGGCGCTGGTCCTCGGCCATGCGTTCGCGCCGCACCAGGCCCAGTTCTTCCATGCGCGCCAGCACGCCGGTGGCGCTGGCGCTTAGCAGCTGGCAGCGCTCGCAGATCTGGCGCGGCTCGAGCGGCGAGGTCTCGAGCAACGCACGCAGCACGCGCCACTGCTGCTCGGTCAGCCCATGCTGCGTGAGGATGGCGCGAAAGTGCGCCATCACGCCTTCGCGCGCGCGCAGCAGCAGCAGCGCGAGGTTGCGGCGGCCGGGGGCGTCGGGCATGGCGGGGCGCGCTTTTGCTTCGATGTGAGCGATCGCCGGCGACTATACCCGCGACGCCGGCATACAGCCATTGACACCCGGGCGCCGGCGGTGCTGTAATCACACATATGTTAGTGAATACCTTCGCACTCCCGCCCGGGCCCGGCCTGCACGCGGCGCTGCCGCTGGGCACCGTGGTCGGCACGCTGCTCAACCACCGTGCGGCGCTGGCCGCGCTGGGCGACGCGGTGCACCGGCCGCCGTACAAGGCGCCGCCGCAGGCGCCGGTGCTGTACATCAAGCCGCGCAACACCTTTGCCGGCGACGGCGACGCGGTGGTGGTGCCGGCCGGTGCCGACGAAGTCGAAGTCGGCGCCACCTTGGGCATGGTCTTCGGCCGCGACGCCTGCCGCGTGGCCGAGGCCGGCGCGCTGGCCTGCATCGCCGGCTACACCGTGTGCAACGACCTGAGCGTGCCGCACGACTCTTTCTACCGCCCGTCGCTGCGCTTCAAGTGCCGCGACGGCTTCCTGCCGATCGGCCCGTGGGTGGTCGCGGCATCACAAGTGGCCAACCCCGACGCGCTGGCGGTGCAGGTCAGCATCGACGGCCAGGTCGTGCAGCGCACCTCCACCGCGGGCATGCTGCGCCCCGCGGCGCGGCTGATCGCCGAAGTCAGCGCCTTCATGACGCTGGCGGCGGGCGACGTGTTGATGCTCGGCGTGGCCGCCGGTGCACCGCGCGCGCGTGCCGGGCAGCGTGTGCGCATCCAGATCGAAGGCATCGGCGCACTGCAAACCCTGTTGGTGGCGCAGGCGGCAGCATGAAGCACGCGCGGGTGGCCTATGCCGGCGCGGTGCACCACGCGGTACCGCACAAACAAGGCTTGCGGCTGGCCGACGGCCGCGTGCTGGCCGAAGAGCAGGTGGTGTGGCTGCCGCCGTTGTTGCCGGGCACCATCATCGCCCTGGGCATCAACTACGCCGACCACGCCAAGGAGCTGGCCAAGGAGCTGACCCTCAGCGCCAAGGACGAGCCGCTGGCCTTCCTGA
>CAYZGL010000035.1:0-23416 GCA_964477985.1 uncultured Rubrivivax sp.
CCGCAGGCCTTGAAGATGTGGTCGCTCTGGTGCGCGGCGGTGCTGCTCTTGGCCACATGGTCATCGCCGGCGATGGCGATGACGCCGCCGTACTTGCTGGTGCCGGCCATGTTGGCGTGCTTGAACACGTCGGAGCAGCGGTCCACGCCCGGGCCCTTGCCGTACCAGATGCCGAAGACGCCGTCGTACTTCTTGCTCTGCGGGTACAGGTCCAGCATCTGCGAGCCCCACACCGCGGTGGCGCCGAGTTCTTCGTTGACGCCGGGCTGGAACACGATGTGGTGCTCGGCCAAGTGCTTCTTGGCCGCCAGCAGCGCCTGGTCGTAGCCGCCGAGCGGGCTGCCGCGATAACCACTGATGAAGCCGCCGGTGTTCAAGCCCGCGCGCGCGTCGCGCTGGCGCTGCAGCATCGGCAGGCGCACCAGCGCCTGCACCCCACTCATGAAGGCGCGGCCGGATTCGAGGCGGTATTTGTCGTCGAGGCTGGCGCTTTCCAGCGCTTTGCGGATCGACTCGGGCAGCGGGGCATTCATCGTTGTGTCTCCTGGGTGGTGGCCTCGACGCCAAATCCCGCGCGTGCGGCGATGCCGCCCGCACGGTACTTGTGGCTTCGCCGCAAGCCGCTTTGCGGCTTGTCGTCGAGGCTGGCGCTTTCCAGCGCTTTGCGGATCGACTCGGGCAGCGGGGCATTCATCGTTGTGTCTCCTGGGTGGTGGCCTCGACGCCAAATCCCGCGCGTGCGGCGATGCCGCCCGCACGGTACTTGTGGCTTCGCCGCAAGCCGCTTTGCGGCTTGTCGTCGAGGCTGGCGCTTTCCAGCGCGCGGCGGATCGACTCGGGCAGCGGGGCATTCATCGTTGTGTCTCCTGGGTGGTGGCCTCGACGCCAAATCCCGCGCGTGCGGCGATGCCGCCCGCACGGTACTTGTGGCTTCGCCGCAAGCCGCTTTGCGGCTTGTCGTCGAGGCTGGCGCTTTCCAGCGCGCGGCGGATCGACTCGGGCAGCGGGGCATTCATCGTTGCGTCTCCTTGGTGTTGCTGGGCGATCCTGGGTGTTCCCGGGTGATCCCGGGTGGCGGCCTCGATACCGGCCCCCGCGCATGCGGCACCCCACCGCCGATCGGGTGCGGCAGTTTAGGATTTACGCTTCGTGATGTCTTTTCTTTGTTTGCCGTGAAAGCGATACTCCGAGCAAGAATCTTGCGCGAATATGCACACACGTGAACGCAAGTCAGCGCTCCGACCGATCCAAGGGAAAACCCTGAGGGGCGCATCCGAGGCCGGCGAAGAGGCCCATGGCGCCGCGCTGGACCGCTACGACATCGCGATCCTGCGCGAACTGCAGCGCGACGCACGGCTGAGCAACGCCGAACTGGCCGCGCGCATCGGGCTGTCGGCCGCGCCCACCTGGCGGCGCGTGAAGTGGCTCGAACAACAGGGCTACATCACCGGCTACCGCGCCGAGCTCGACCGCCGCAAGATCGGGCTGGGCGTGCTGGCCTTCGTGCGCGTGGACGCCGAGCGCAACAACGCCGAGGCCACGCGCGCGCTCGAGGACGCGATCCGCGCGCTGCCCGAGGTCATCGCCTGCCACTACGTCAGCGGCGCCGGCACCTTCGAGCTGCAGATGATGTGCACCGACCTGGACGCCTATTCGCGCTGGTCGATCGACACGCTGCTGAAGCTGCCCTACGTGAAGGACATCCACACCAGCTTTTCGTTGGGCGAGGTGAAGTCCGGCGCGGCGTTGCCGTTGGGGCACCTGGGTTGAGGCCGCCGCGCAGGGGCCTGCCGCGCATGCCGCGCATGCCGCGCATGCCGCGCATGCCGCGCATGCTGCGCATGCTGCGCTTGGGAAATTGCACGATCGTGCCGCGCCGCGGCCGCCGGCGCTGTGCCAGCATCGGCGCATGAAAGCTCTGGTCTGCGCTTTGGCCGCGCTGCTGTGCAGCGCCAGCGCACACGCCGCACCGCCGCAGCGCAACCTGAGCGTGGAAACGCGCATCACCGACGAGCAATTCGACGCGCAACGCAGCGCCCAGGGATCGGTCACGATCGGCAGCCGCGGTGGGCGCGTCGACGCCGACGGCTCGCTCGCCGTGCATTCGGGCCGCATGCGCCAGGCCGGCGATGCGGCGCAGCGCGTGCTGGTGCTCAACGGCGCTCGCGCCACGCTGCGCCTGGCGCAGGGCATGCCGGTGGAATCGACCGAAGTGTGGTGGACACCCTGGGGGCCGGGCGCGGTGGTGCGCAGCCAGTGGGTGGAACTGGTCAACGGCATGGAAGTGCAGCCGCTGTGGCCCGGCGGCGACGCGCCGGTGACGGTGCAGCTCGCCGCGCAAAGCGCCGATCGTCCGGCGCCGGGGCAAACGCCGGGGCGCACGCTGCCGGCCCAGGCGCAGGTGCTGACCACGGTGCAGGCGCCGCTGGGCGAATGGGTCGAGATCGCGCGCGTGCAGACCCGCTCCGGTGCATCGTCCGTCGCCACCGGCGGCTTCGGTGCGGCCACGGCGTCGCGCGAGCGCAGCCTGCAGCTGCGCGTCAGCCTGCCGTAGCGCCGGGTGTCGGTGCTTGGACATCAGCGCTCGGACATCAGCGCTCGGGCGTCAGTGCGCGGGCGTGGCCGCCTTGGGCCACAGCACCCACAGCCGCAGCGGCTGCTTCATGCGCCCGGCCTGCGCTTCGGCGCCTTCGGCCCAGCCCCAGAAGTAGTCGGCGCGCACCGCGCCGGTGATCGCGCTGCCGGTGTCCTGCGCCAGCACCAGGCGCTGCAGCACGGTGGTCGACAGCGGCTCGGTGCTGTCCAGCCACACCAGGCTGCCGTAGGGCAGGCTCTTCGGGTCGACCGCGATCGAGCGCCCCGGCGTCAGCGGCACGCCCTGCGCGCCGCGCGGGCCCACCGTGGGGTCGGGCAGCGGCTGTTCGCGAAAGAACACCACACGCGGGTTGGCCCACAACATCTGCTGCACGCGCTGCGGGTTGCGCCGCGCCCAGTCCTTGATCGCCGGCCAGTTGGCGCCGTCGGCTTTGAGTTCGCCTTGCTGGATCAACCAACGCCCCACCGACACGTAGGGCTGGTCGTTGTGCCCGGCGAAGGCCAGCCGCACCGTTTGCACACGGCCGTTGCCGTCGCCGATACGCAGCCGCCCCGAGCCCTGGATCTGCAGCAGCAGCGCGTCCAGCGGGTCGGCGACATAGGCGATCTCGCGCCCGCGCAGCGCCGCCTGCGCCACCGGCAAGCTGTCCAGCTGCTGGCGCGTCCAGTACGGCTTGTGCTGGCCCAGATCGGCCGGCGGTGCGTACAGCGGCACCTGGTACGCGCCGCGGCGCGTGCGGCTGGCGTCGACCAGCGGCTCGAAGTAGCCGGTGAGCAGGCCGACCGCCGCGCCGTCGCCGGCTTCGACGCGGTAGGGCTGCAGCCGCTGCGCCAGCCAGTCGCGCGTCGCGGCGTCGTCGGCCGGCTCGCTCAAGCGCGCTTCGGCACACAGCGTGGCCCAGCCCGGCGCAGGCCGGTCGCAACTGCGCAGCAAGGCCGGCCAGACCTCGGCGCTGCGGTCGGCGGCCCAGCCGGGCAGCTGGTCGAAACCCACCGCCACCCAGCGGCTGGCCTGCAGCGGCGGCAGCGGCGGCGCCGCGGCGCCGCTCGCCGCCTCGGGGGCGCCGGGGGTGCCGAGCGTGCCGGGCGGCCGGGTGGCGCAGCCGGCAGCGATGCCTAGAATCGCCGCCGCCGCGAGCGCGCGCCGTGCGCGCGACAACCGAGGACGGCCGATGCTTCTGCTGCTGCTGGAAGCCCTGGCGGCGCTGGGGCTGCTGTTGTTCATCGTGTGGTGGGTGATGTTCGCCGGGCGCCGCAAGGGCGAGCGCGACGACGGCACGCCGCGATCGTAGGCGGCGTTCAGCTCGACGCCGTCGGCCACAGGAAACTCGGCAACCGCGTGCGCAGCCGCTGCAGCAGCGCCGCGCGGATGCGCTGCCGGTCCACCACACGCACACCGCGCGAGCGCGCCGCCAGTTCGAAGGCCAGCCAGAAGCTGACGCCGACGTTCAACAGCCCGGTGGCCGCGACGCCGGCCACGCACCACCAGAACCCGCTGGTGTGCAGCACCGCCCAACCCAGCGCGCCGGCCACGGCCCCCAGCTGGCCGGTGGACAAAGTGACGTGGCGCACGTCGAGAGTCGGGCCGAAGAAGCCGGTGAGCACCGGCACCAGCCCGAGCATCAGCCCCAGCGACACGTTGGCGGTGATGCCGCTGATGTGGCAGCGCCACCAGTGGGCCCAGCGCAGCGCACGCGACGCCCCCAGCCGCGCCACGATGCGCGGGTTCCAGGCGATGGCGCTGTCCAGGCGGTGGAAGACGAACCAGTTCTCCATCCAGCCGGCGAGGATCGAGCTGAAGAACAGCAGCACGCCGGTGAAGGCCGCGTACAGCACGGTGGGGCCGAGCAGCGTCAACGCGTGCAGCACGTGCTCGGCCTCGGCCGCGCCCACCAGCGGCTGGCCGCGCAGCAGCGTGGACAGCCACTGCGCGGCGAAGACCAGCGGGCCGCACAAGGCCAGGTTGCCGAAGATGCCGGCGGCCTGCGAGCGCAGCAGGTGCACCACGTCGTCGACGAAGGCCTCCACCGCGGTGTCGCTCTTCAGGTCGCCCAGGCGCTGCGCCATCGCCGGTGCGGTCATGGCCGGCTGCTTGGTGGCCACGGTGCCGTGCAGCAGCATGATCAGCACGAAGCTGGCCGCGTAGTTGAAACCCGCCCAGGCGCCGCTCCAGAAGGCGCCCAGGCCGATGGCCAGGACGGCGAACTTGAGCAGCGTGGTGGCCGACATCACCGCGCCGCCGATGGCCGCACGCCGCAGCATGCTGCGGTATTCGGCGCGCGTGTGGGCGATGTAGTGCTCGCCGGTCTCGGCGCTGCGCTGCGCCATCTTGCGCGACAGCTGCGCGTAGTGGCGCACCAGCAGCGCGCGCACGCCGCGACGCTGCTCGAGCGCACGCAGCAGCTCGCAGCACAGAGCCACGATCTGCGGCCCCGGCGTGGGCGACAGCACGCAGTCGGCCAGCTGCTCGACGCGGCGCACGCGCGCGCGCAGCAGGTCGGCCGCGTAGACGATGTCCACCGAGATGCCGTATTCGTCGAGGTGGGCGCCGATGCTGTCCACCGCCGCCAGACACT
The DNA here is from genome assembly GCA_964477985.1 of uncultured Rubrivivax sp. Taxonomy (GTDB): domain Bacteria; phylum Pseudomonadota; class Gammaproteobacteria; order Burkholderiales; family Burkholderiaceae_C; genus Rubrivivax. Next base: position 5,172 of record CAYZGL010000035.1, read on the forward strand.
GGTCGAGCAGCGCGCGCAGGTACAGCGCCGCCTGGCGCAGCTCGGTGCTGTCCGGCTCGCCGGCCAGCACCTGCTCGCGCAAGCGCTCGGCGCTGGCGGCGAGCTGGCGAAAGGGCTTGCGCGCCAGCGTGTCCTCGCTCATGCGCTGGCGCAGCGGGCCCGAGAAACCGGCCGCGCCGATGGCGCCGACCAGGAAGCCGATGGCATCGAGCATCTCGGCGCGCCACGGATCGGCGCCCTCGGTCACGCCGCGCCACCCCGGAGAGCCCAGGCGCTGCAGCGTGGCCGCGTCGATCTGCGCCACCCACGACGCGTCGGCCGGCCTGAACAGCAGCGCGAACAGCTCGGCCAGCTCGCGCGTGTCCGGCGTGGCCGGCAACACGTGCAGCCGCAGCCGTTCCAGCACCTCGCTGTACAGCGCGGTGCGCGGGCTGAAGCCGAAGTCGGAAAACAGCCCCACGGCGCGGATGTCGCCCCAGAAGTCGACGAACAGCTTTTGCACGCGCTGGCCGTATTCGGGGTTGTTCTCGAGCACGTTCAGCAGATGGCGCAGCCGCAGCAGCGCCGGCGGCGTCGCGCCGTCGGCCGGCGCTTCGCGCGGCTCGTGGCGCAGCCATTCCAGCAGCCGCGCCAGCCACAGGTGGCGCTGCGCGCGCCCGCTCAGTCCCTCGGCCGCGTTCAGCAGCGCGCTCAGGTCCCAGCGGCCGGCCTCGTGCCCCCAGCGCACGGTCAGTGCAGTGCGCCGGGCTGTGCCAGCAGGAACGGCGCGATCGGCGCGTCGAAAGCCGACGCGTCCTCGGTCATGCAGAAGAAGGTGCCGTGCATGCTGCCGTGCGGCGTGGCCAGTTGCGTCCAGCTGGTGTACTCGAAGGACTCGCCGGGCTTGAGCAAGGGCTGGTGGCCCACCACCGCCAGGCCGCGCACCTGCTCGACATGCCCGGTGGCGTCGGTGATCACCCAGTGCCGCGCCACCAGCTGCGCGGCGATGTCGCCGCTGTTGCGGATGGTCACCGTGTAGGCGAAGGCGAAGGGGCCGTCGGGCAGTTGCGACTGCTCGGGCAGGAATTGCGTCTTCACGCTGCAGTCGAATCGTGGGCCCTTCATGGTCGGCGCATTGTAGGCAGCCCCCTAGAATGAGTCGCATGCGCCGCTACCGCATCGCCCCCAGCCTGCTGTCGGCCGACTTCGCGCGGCTGGGCCAGGAGATGAAGGCCGTCATCGAAGCCGGTGCCGACTGGATCCACTTCGACGTGATGGACAACCATTACGTGCCGAACCTGACTTTCGGCCCGATGGTGTGCCAGGCCTTGCGCAAGCACGCGCAGCGCGCCGACGGCAGCCGCGTGCCGATCGACGTGCACCTGATGGTGCAGCCGGCGGACGCGCTGGCGCAGGCCTTCGCCGATGCCGGTGCCGACCTGATCAGCTTCCACCCCGACGCCAGCATCCATGTCGACCGCACGCTGCAGCTGATCCGCGCCGCCGGCTGCAAGGCCGGGCTGGTCTACAACCCGGGCGCGGCCATCGACGGCCTGGAGTGGGTGCTCGACAAGGTCGACCACGTGCTGGTGATGAGCGTGAACCCCGGCTTCGGCGGCCAGGGTTTCATCGACAGCAGCCTGCGCAAGATCGAGCGGCTGCGCGCGATCATCGACGCCGAGCATCGCCGCTCAGGGCGCGACATCCACCTCGAAGTCGACGGCGGCATCAAGGTCGACAACATCCGCCGCGCCGCCGACGCCGGCGCCGACACCTTCGTCGCCGGCAGCGCGATCTTCGGCCAGCCCGACTACAAGCAGGTCATCGCGGCGATGCGCGCCGAGCTGGCGCGCGGCTGAGTCGCGCCGCCCCCGCCCCCCGCCCGCACGCGCCGGAGCTTCCCCCTTGTCGGCCATCGAACTGCAAGGCGTCGCCAAACACTGGGGCGCGACCACCGCGCTGCACGCGGTGAACCTGCGCATCGCCGCGGGCAGCTTTTGCGTGCTGCTGGGGCCTTCGGGCTGCGGCAAGTCGACCACGCTGCGCATCATCGCCGGCCTGGACACCGCCAGCAGCGGGCGCGTGCTGATCGGCGGGCGCGACGTCACCGCACTGCCGCCGGCCGAGCGCGGCATCGCGATGGTGTTCCAGAACTACGCGCTGTTCCCGCACCTGGACGTGGCGCAGAACATCACCTTCGGCCTGTCGGTGCGGCGCATGCCGGCGGCCGAGCAGCAGCAGCGTCTCGAGCAGGTGGCACGGCTGCTGGGTTTGGGCGCGCTGCTGCAGCGCAAGCCCTCGCAGCTGTCGGGCGGCCAGCAGCAACGCGTGGCACTGGGCCGCGCACTGGTGGCGCAGGCCAAGGTGTGCCTGATGGACGAGCCGCTGTCCAACCTGGACGCGCAACTGCGCCAGGACATGCGCCGCGAGCTGCGCGAACTGCAGCGCCAGCTGGGCTTGACGGTGGTGTACGTCACGCACGACCAGGCCGAGGCGATGAGCATGGCCGACCAGGTGGTGCTGCTGAACAAGGGCGCGGTCGAACAAGCCGGCAGCGCGCGCGAGCTGTACTCGCGCCCGGCCACCACTTTCGTCGCGCGTTTCGTCGGCACGCCGCCGATGAATCTGCTGCAGCTGCAAGACGGGTGCATCGCCGGCAGCGGCGTCGCGGCCGGCGTGCAGGCAGCGCAGCTCGGGCTGCGGCCCGAGGACATCACCCTCGCCGACGACGGCGTGCCGGCCACCGTGCAGGGCAGCGAGTACCTGGGCGCCGACCTGGTGCTGCGCTGTGCGATCGGCAGCCAGAGCCTGCTGGTGCGCGCCGCCGGCCAGACCGACATCGCCGCGGGACGCAGCGTCAGGCTGCGCTGGTCGCCGGCCGATGCGCACGGTTTCGACGGCGCCGGGCGGCGCAGCACGGCGCCGCCGCCACGAGCGGCGTAGATCCGGCCCAGCCCGTGCCGCGGCCCGCCGCGCGCGGCTACGGCTGAACCGACGGCACCTCTTCGGTGGCAAAACCGGCCGGCATCACGACTTCCAGCATCTCGATGTCGTCGCTGTGCCCGAGTTCGCGGTGCCGGATGCCGGGCGGCTGGTGCACGCACGAGCCCGCCTCCAGCCGGACCTTGCCCTGGCCCTCGTACTCGAACTCGATCCAGCCACGCAGGATGTAGACCAGCTGGAACTCGGTGCGGTGCAGGTGCGGCTGGCTGGAAAAGGCCTGGCCGGCGGCGCTGCGGATCACATGCGCCACCACACGCCCGCCGGTGGCCTGCCGGACGCCCAGATCGCGGTACTCGAAGAACGATCTCAGCCCGCGCTCGAACACGGCGTCCCGGGCATGCGAGGCAACGAATCCGGTGGTGCTCATGGTCTGCCCTTTGCGGTGTTGGGGTGTGGCGGCGTTGCGGCGTTGCGGCGGGTTCCGATTGTGCTGCCGCTCGGGCCGGGCGAAGGCGCCGCGGCAACCCCGCTGGCGCTGCGGCATTGCTGCGTTTGGCCGCAAGAGCACAGAATGGCCCACGAAGCAGCTCGCCGCCGCAGTCGACTGCATGGGCACGCGGCAGCCCAGGAGTCCGCATGACCGAAACCGCCCCCCCCGGCGACGCTGCCGTCGCCGCTGCGCCAGCGCTGCGCGACTACGCGCTGGCCAACAACCTGGGCGCCACGTCCGGCGCGGTGTTCCTCACCGGCACGCAGGCGCTGGTGCGGCTGCTGCTGATGCAGCGCGCGCTCGACGCCAGGGCCGGGCTTTGCACCGCCGGCTTCGTCAGCGGCTACCGCGGCAGCCCGCTGGGCATGGTCGACCAGCAGTTGTGGAAGGCGCAAAAGCTGCTCGACGCCGCCGGCGTGCAGTTCCTGCCGGCGATCAACGAGGACCTGGCCGCCACCGCCTGCCTGGGCACGCAGCGCGCGGCGCTGGACGAGCAGCGCACGGTCGATGGCGTGGTGGCGATGTGGTACGGCAAGGGCCCGGGCGTGGACCGCGCCGGCGACGCGCTGAAGCACGGCAACGCCTACGGCAGCTCGCGCCTGGGCGGCGTGCTGGCGGTGTGCGGCGACGACCACGGCTGCGTGTCGTCGTCGCTGCCGCACCAAAGCGACACCGCGCTGCAGCACTTCGGCATGCCGGTGCTGCACCCGGCCAACGTCGCCGAGTACCTGGAGTTCGGCCTGTACGGCTGGGCGCTGTCGCGCTTTTCCGGCGCCTGGGTCGGCTTCAAGGCGATCAGCGAGGTGGTCGAAAGCGGCATGACGGTGGACCTGGACGCGGTGGCGCTGGACTTCACGCAGCCGGTGGAGCACACCCCGGCGGTCGATCTGCACATCCGCAGCGTCGACCTGCCTTCGCTGGCGCTGGAAGAGCGCATGGCACACAAGCTGGCCGCGGTGCGCGCCTTCGCCAAGGTGAACAGCGTGGACAAGCACATCGTCGTCAGCCCGCGCGCCACCTTGGGCATCGTCACCGTGGGCAAGGCGCACTTCGACTTCATGGAGGTGCTGCGCCGGCTCGAGCTGGACCCGAACGCGCTCGCCGCCGCCGGGGTGCGCCTCTACAAGGTCGGGCTGGTGTGGCCGCTCGAGCCGACGCGCATCGCCGAATTCGCGCAGGGCCTGAGCGACATCCTGGTCGTGGAAGAAAAGGCGCCGGTGGTCGAGCGCCAGATCAAGGAGCTGCTGTACCACCTGCCCGATGCGCAGCGCCCGCGTGTGGTCGGCAAGGCCGACGAGAACGGCAACGCGGTGCTGTCGGCGCTGGGCGAGCTGCGCCCGTCGCGCATCATGCCCACCGTGGCCGAATGGCTGGCGCGGCTGAACCCGGCACTGGACCGGCGCCACCTGGTGGTCGACTTCATCACCCCCGAGCTGCTGAGCAACGAGGGCGATGCGGTCAAGCGCCAGCCGTATTTCTGCTCGGGCTGCCCGCACAACACCAGCACCCGGCTGCCCGAGGGCTCGCGCGCGCTGGCCGGCATCGGTTGCCACTTCATGGCCAGCTGGATGGAGCGCGGCACCTCCGGGCTGATCCAGATGGGCGCCGAGGGCGTGGACTGGGCCGCGCACTCGCGCTTCACGCGCGCCAAACACGTGTTCCAGAACCTGGGCGACGGCACCTACTTCCACTCGGGGTTGCTGGCGATCCGCCAGGCGGTGGCGGCGCGCGCCACCATGACCTACAAGATCCTCTACAACGACGCGGTGGCCATGACCGGCGGCCAGCCAGTGGACGGCCAGATCAGCGTGCCGCAGATCGCGCGCCAGGTCGAGGCCGAGGGCGTGAAGCGGCTGGCCATCGTCAGCGACGAGATCGAAAAATACAAGGGCCGCCACGGCGAGTTCCCGGCCGGCACCAGCTTCCACGACCGCAGCGAGCTGGATGCGGTGCAGCGCACATTGCGCGAGGTCGCAGGCGTCAGCTGCCTGATCTACGACCAGACCTGCGCGGCCGAGAAGCGCCGCCGCCGCAAGAAGAAGGAGTTTCCCGACCCGCCGCAGCGCGCCTTCATCAACGAGGCGGTGTGCGAAGGCTGCGGCGACTGCGGCGAGGCCAGCAACTGCCTGAGCGTGATCCCGCTGGAAACGCCGTTCGGGCGCAAGCGCGCGATCGAGCAGAGCTCGTGCAACAAGGACTTCTCCTGCGTCAACGGCTTTTGCCCGAGCTTCGTCACGGTGCAAGGCGCGGTGCTGAAGAAGCGCGCCGGCGCGGCCTACAGCACCGACGAACTGCAGCGCGAACTCGCCGCCATCGGCGCGCCGCCGGCCTGGGACTGGAGCGGGCCCTTCGACCTGCTGGTCACCGGCGTCGGCGGCACCGGCGTGGTCACGGTGGGCGCGGTGGTGGCGATGGCCGCGCACCTCGAGCGCAAGCAGGCGTCGGTGCTCGACTTCATGGGCTTTGCGCAAAAAGGCGGCGCGGTGTTGAGCTTCGTGCGCCTGGCGCCGAGTGCCGACCTGCTGAACCAGGTGCGCATCGACACGCAGCAGGCCGACGTGATCCTGGCCTGCGACCTGGTGGTCGGCGCCGGCGCCGATGCGCTGGGCACGGTGCGCCACGACCGCACGGTGATCATCGCCAACTCGCACCCGCTGCCCACCGCCGCCTTCGTGCGCGGCCCCGATGCCACGCTGCACGCCGGCGCACTGCTGGCCAAGATGCGCCACGCGGTAGGCCGCGACGAGCTGCTGCGCACGCTCGATGCCCAAGGCATCGCGCAGCAGATGATGGGGGACACCATGCCCAGCAACATCGTGATGCTGGGTGCGTGCTGGCAGGCCGGGCTGGTGCCGCTGAGCCATGCCGCATTGATGCGCGCGCTCGAACTCAACGGCGTGGCGGTGGCGGCGAACCAGACCGCCTTTGCGCTGGGGCGGCTGGCCTATGCCTCGCCCGACGCGCTGGCGCGGCTGGCCGGGCAGGGCGCCGCGCTGCCGCCGGGCGCGGTGGCGGTGGCGCTGCCCGCCACGACGCCGCTGGACGGCCCGCACGGGCTGATCGCACGCCACGTCGAGCACTTGAGCGGCTACCAGGACGCGAGTTACGCCGAGCTGTACCGCCAGCGCATCGAGCGCGTGCGCGCCGCCGAGACGGCGCTGGGCGACGCCGGCCGGCCGCTGCGGCTGACGCGTGCCGCCGCCTCGGCGCTGGGCAAGGTGATGGCGATCAAGGACGAATACGAGGTCGCGCGGCTGTACACCGACGGGCGCTTCGAGCGTGCGCTGGCGGCACAGTTCGAAAGCTGGGATTCGTTGAGCTTCCACATGGCGCCGCCGCTGCTCAGCCGCCCCGGCCCCGACGGGCGCGCGAAGAAGATGGCCTTCGGCGGCTGGATGCAGCGCGCGCTGCGTTGGCTGGCGCCGCTGAAGACGCTGCGCGGCGGCTGGCTCGACCCCTTCGGCCACAGCGCCGAGCGCCGCGAGGAGCGCAAGCTGCGCGACGACTACGCGGCGCTGCTCGAGCACATCGGCGCCACGCTGAGCGCCGAGCGTCTGCCGCTGGCGCTGGAGCTGGCACGGCTGCCCGAAACGGTGCGCGGCTTCGGCCATGTGAAGCTGGCCAACCTGGCATTGGCACGGGCGAAGTGGCAGGACCTGAGGCAGCGCTGGGATGCCGGCGACCGTGGCGACAGCGGCGAGCGCCAGCGCACGGGTGCGGCACGGCGCGACCCGGTTTCGGCGTCCGCCGAGTAGCCAGCGCCATCGGCCCTTGCGCGCAGCGCCGGCGCGGCCAGGCCGGGGCGCACGCCGGTGCGGGTAGATTACGCAACATCGCGCGGCCGGCGCGGGTCGCTGCAGACGAGCCGATCGCAAGCCGCCGCGCTTCCCGACCCATTTGCAAGGAGACCAATCGATGGCGCACCGGCTGACCCGCAAGACCTTCCTGCAGCGCATCGCGCTAGGCCTCGGCGGTGGCTTGCTGGCCGGCACCGCGGCGCTGCCGGTTCGGGCGCAGGCGCCGGTGGAAGTGCAGTTCTATTACCCGGTGGCCGTGGGCGGGGCGATCGCGAAGGTCATGGACGGTTTCGCCGAAGGCTTCATGAAGGACAACCCCGGCATCAAGGTCACGCCGATCTATGCCGGCACCTACCAGGAAACCATCGTCAAGGCGCTGACCGCGCACAAGTCGGGCACGCCGCCGGTGACCTCGGTGCTGCTGTCCACCGACATGTTCACGCTGATCGACGAGGACGCGATCATCCCCTTCGACAGCTTCGTCAAGACGCCTGCGGACAAGGCCTGGCTCGATGGCTTCTTCCCAGCCTTCATGCTCAACAGCCGCACCGCCGGCAAGACCTGGGGCATCCCGTTCCAGCGCTCCACCGTGGTGATGTACTGGAACAAGGAGCTGTTCAAGGACGCCGGGCTCGATGCGAACAAGCCGCCCGCCACCTGGGCCGAGCTCAAGGACATGGCCACCAAACTGACGAAGAAGGACGCCGCCGGCAAGGTCACGCAGTACGGCGTGCAGATCCCGTCCAGCGGCTTCCCCTACTGGCTGTTCCAGACGCTGACCACCACCAACGGCGCGATCCTGGCCAACGACAGCGGCACGGCGGTGAAGTTCGACGACCCCAAGGTGGTCGAGGCGCTGCAGTTCTGGGTCGACCTGGGCAAGGCCGGCGTGCACCCGCCGGGCGTGGTCGAGTGGGGCACGACGCCGAAGGACTTCTTCGAGAAGAAGGCGGCGATCATCTACACCACCACCGGCAACCTGACCAACATCCGCAACAACGCCAAGTTCGACTTCGGCGTGGCGATGATCCCGGCCAACCAGCGCAAGGGTTCGCCCACCGGCGGCGGCAACTTCTACATCTTCAAGAAGTCCAGCCCGGCGCAGCAGGAAGCGGCGTTCAAGTTCATCAAGTGGATCACCCAGCCCGAGCGCGCCGCGCAGTGGAGCATCGACACCGGCTACGTGGCGGTGTCGCCGGCCGCCTACGACACGCCGGCGCTCAAAAAATACACGGCCGATTTCCCGCCCGCGCTGGTGGCGCGCGACCAGCTGCCGTTTGCGGTGGCCGAGTTCTCCACGCACGACAACCAGCGTGTGACCAAGGCGCTGAACGACGGCCTGCAGGCCGCGCTGACCGGCACCAAGACGCCGGCGCAGGCGATGCAGGATGCGCAGCGCGAGGCGGACCGGATCCTCAGAGCATTCAAGTAGGCTGCAGGCCATGCCAAGTGCAGCTTCGCGCAGCTGGCAGCAAGCCTGGCTGCTGCTGCTGCCGGCGCTGCTGCTGCTGATAGCCTTCACGCACTACCCGGCCGTCTCGACGCTGATCGACAGCTTCTTTTCCACGCCCAAGGGCAGCCGCCCGGGCGTGTGGGTGGGGCTGGAGAACTACCAGGTGATGGTCGAAGACCCGGTGTTCTGGAAGGCGGTGCGCAACAACCTGTGGTTCGCCGGCGCGACCATTCCCGCGTCGATCGGCCTGGCGCTGCTGATGGCGCTGTGGGTCAACGAGCGCATCGCAGGGCGGGCGTTTTTGCGCATGGCCTACTTCACGCCCACCGTGCTGCCGATGATCGCGGTGGCCAACATCTGGCTGTTCTTCTACACGCCGCAGTACGGGCTGCTCGAGCAGATCACCGCCGCATTGGGCCTGCCCGCGCACAACTGGTTGGGCAGTCCGTCGACCGCCTTGGGCGCGGTGACGGTGGTGGCGGTGTGGAAGGAGGCCGGCTTCTTCATGATCTTCTACCTGGCCGCGCTGCAAACGCTGAATCCCAGCCTGCGCGAGGCCGCTGCCATCGAGGGCGCATCGCGCTGGTATTTCTTCCGCCGCGTGCAATGGCCGCTGCTGATGCCGACCACGCTGTTCGTGCTGGTCAACGCGGTGATCAACGCCTTCCGCATGGTCGACCACCTGTTCGTGCTGACGCGCGGCGGGCCCGACAACGCGTCGACGCTGCTGCTGTACCGGCTGTACGAGGTGGGCTTTCAGTTCTGGGACACCGGCTACGCGGCGGCGATGACCGTCGTGCTGGTGGTGGTGCTGGCCTCGGTGGCGCTGTTCCAGTTCTTCGTGCTGGACAAGCGGGTGCACTACAAGTGAGCGCAACATGAGCGGCACGGCGACCCGCTTGGTCTACAACGAACCCGGCTGGCTCGACACGCTGGCCGCGTGGCTGCTGGCGCTGCTGTGGCTGCTGCCGCTGGGCTTCGCGGTGTGGACCGCCTTCCACCCGGCCGAGCTGTCGGGCCACTTCGCACTCGGCTCGCCACTGACGCTGGACAACTTCAAGCGTGCCTGGGACGCCGCGCCCTTTGCGCGCTACTTCCTCAACACCACGCTGCTGGTGCTGATGATCCTGGCGGTGCAGCTGGTGCTGGCCACGCTTGCCGCCTACGCCTTCGCGCGCTGGGAGTTCCGCGGCAAGGACATCGCCTTCGCGCTGGTGCTGGTGCAGCTGATGGTCATGCCCGACATCCTGATCGTCGAGAACTACAAGACCATGGCCCGGCTCGGCCTGGTCGACACCTTGCTGGCGATCGGGCTGCCGTACTTCGCGTCGGCCTTCGCCATCTTCCTGCTGCGCCAGACCTTCATGGGCATCCCGAAGGAGCTGGACGATGCCGCACGGGTGGAAGGTGCCAGCGCGCTGCAGACGTTGTGGCGCGTGTACGTGCCGCTGGCCAAGCCGGTGTACACCGCCTTCGCGCTGGTGTCGGTGAGCTTCCACTGGAACAACTTCCTGTGGCCGCTGGTGGTCACCAACAGCGTGCAGGCGCGCCCGCTGACTGTCGGGCTGCAGGTGTTCTCGTCGGTGGACCAGGGCGTGGACTGGTCGATCATCACCGCCGCCACGCTGATGACCTCGGCGCCGCTGCTGATCGCCTTCCTGCTGTTCCAGCGCCAGTTCGTGCAGAGTTTCATGCGCGCCGGCATCAAGTGACATTCGAGTGAGAGCCGGATGAAACTCGTCACCTGGAACACCCAATGGTGCTGCGGCCTGGACGGCGTGGTCAGTGCGCAGCGCATCGTGGCCGGCGCGCGCGCGCTGGCCGACTTCGACGTGCTGTGCCTGCAGGAAGTCGCGCAGGGCTACCGCGCGCTGCCCGGTGCGCCCGGCGACCAGCCGGCGCAGCTGGCGGCGCTGCTGCCGGGCTACCAGCTGTTCTTCGGCGCCGCGGTGGACGAGTTCGCCGCCGACGGCACACGCCAGCGTTTCGGCAACCTGGTCGCAACCCGGCTGCCGGTGGCGCAGGTGCAGCACCATGCATTGCCGTGGCCGGCCGACGCCGGCGTGCCGAGCATGCCGCGCATGTGCACGGTGCTGACGCTGCAAGACCCCCGCCTGGGTGCCTTGCGCGTGATGACCACGCACCTCGAGTACTACTCGAAACGGCAGCGCATGGCGCAGGCGCAAGCGCTGTGCGCGCTGCACGCGCAGGCCAGCGCGCTGGCGGCCGCGCCACCGGCCGATGGCGATGCCGGATCGCCCTTCCAGGCCAAGACGCACACCACGCAGGCGATCCTGTGCGGCGACTTCAACCTCGAAGCCAGCGCGCCCGAGTACGCGGCGATCACCGCAGGCGGCCTGCACGATGCCTGGCGCGCGCTGCACGGCGCGCAGCCGCAGCCGGCGACCTTCCGCCTGTTCGACCGCAGCTACGGCCCCGAGCCGGTGGCCTGCGATTTCGTCTTCGTCAGCGCGGGCCTGCTGCCGCGGCTGCGGCGCATGGCGATCGACGGCCAGACCCGGGCATCGGACCATCAGCCGGTGCTGGTCGAGCTGGGTTGAGCGTCAGTAAACGCCCTGCGCCAGCATCGCGTCGGCCACCTTGACGAAGCCGGCGATGTTGGCGCCGTCCACGTAGTTGATGCTGCCGTCGTCGCGCCGGCCGTGCTTCACGCAGTTCTCGTGGATGTCCTGCATGATCGCGTGCAGCCGCTCGTCGACCACCGCGGCCGACCAGTTGTAGCGCTGCGCGTTCTGCGACATCTCCAGCCCCGAGGTGGCCACGCCGCCGGCGTTGCTCGCCTTGCCCGGCGCGTACAGCACGCCGGCGTGCTGGAAGGCCTCCACCGCCTCTTGCGTGCTGGGCATGTTGGCGCCCTCGGCCACGCAGCGCACGCCGTTGGCCACCAGCGTGCGCGCATCGTGCTCGTCGAGTTCGTTCTCGGTGGCACACGGCAGCGCGATGTCGGTGGGCACGTGCCAGGGGCGCTTGCCGGGCTCGTAGTGCAGGCCGAACTGTTCGGCAAATTCCGACAGCCGGCCGCGCTGCACGTTCTTCAGCTCCATCAGCGCACGCAGCTTGTCGGCGTCGAAGCCGTCGCGGTCGATCACCGTGCCGTGCGAATCGGAGAAGGTGATGACGCGCGCGCCCAGCTCCATCGCCTTGTCGGCCGCGTACTGCGCGACGTTGCCCGAGCCCGAGATCGACACGCGCCGGCCGTCGAAGGACTGGCGCGCGCGGCGCAGCATCTCCTGCGCGAAATACACCGTGCCGTAGCCGGTGGCCTCGGGGCGCATCAGGCTGCCGCCGAAGGCCACCCCCTTGCCGGTGAACACGCTGCCGGTGCTGTTGGAAAGCTTCTTCATCATGCCGGCCATGAAGCCGACCTCGCGCGCGCCCACGCCGATGTCGCCGGCCGGCACGTCGGTGTCGGGGCCCAGGTGGCGGTACAGCTCGACCATCAGCGCCTGGCAAAAGCGCATCACCTCGTTGTCGCTCTTGCCCTTGGGGTCGAAGTCGGAACCGCCCTTGCCGCCGCCCATCGGCAGCGTGGTCAGCGAATTCTTGAAGGTCTGCTCGAAGGCGAGGAACTTCAGGATCGACAGGTTCACCGACGGATGAAAACGCATGCCGCCCTTGAACGGCCCGATGGCCGAGCTGTGCTGCACGCGCCAGGCGCGGTTGAGCTGCGTGTCGCCGCGGTCGTCGACCCAGGCCACGCGGAACTGGATCACGCGCTCGGGTTCGCACAGGCGCTCGAGCAGCGCGTAGTCGGCGTACTGCGGGTTGTCATGGATGAACGGCCACACGCTGGCGACCACCTCGCGCACTGCCTGCAGGAACTCGGGCTGGTGCGGGTCGCGGCTGGCCACCGCGTCGAGGAAGGCTTCGGGACTGGCGAACTTCAAGAGGATCTCCCAACAGGTGCGACCCGGGCGCGATGCACCCGTGTCGTGCACGCCGCTGTGGCCGTGCACACGGTTCATGCTGCCGCGGATTCTAGGGGCACGACTTCGGTGCGCCGCGCACCGTGCCGGTGCGGCGATCCGGGGCTACGCCGGTGCGATGGTCGCGCTGCCGTGGCTGAGCGCCAGCACATCGCGCTCGACCACGCGGGTGTCGAAGTGCACCTGCGCGCCGCGCTGCCACATCTGCACGCGCAGCGTCTCACCCGGATAGACCGGGGCCGAGAAGCGGCAGCCGATCTGCTGCAGCCGCGCCGGGTTCCAGCCGGCCAGGGTCTTCAACAGCGCCACGCCGCTGACGCCCAAACTGCACAGGCCGTGCAGGATCGGCCGCTCGAAACCCGCGGCCCGCGCCACCGCGGGGTCGGCGTGCACCGGGTTGGTGTCGCCGCTCAGGCGGTAGATCAGCGCGGATTCGGGCCGCGTGGCCAGCTCGCACACGTGGTCGGGCGGGCCATCGGGCGTGGGCGGGCGCGGCGGCGGCGCCGCGTCCGAGGCTTGGCCTTGCGCCGAAAAGCCGCCGTCGCCGCGCAGGAAAGACACGCTGCTGGACACCGCCAGCAGCCGGCCGCTGGCGGCCTCGACGATGTCGCGCTCACTGAACAGCAGCGCGCCCTTGCCCGCGCCCTTGTCGACCAGCGCGGTGACGCGGGTGCGGCCGACCACCGTGCCCTGCGCCGGCAGCGGTTCGAGCAGGCGCAGGTTTTGCTCGCCGTGCAGCAGGCGCACCCAGTCGATGCCAGTGGCGGGGTCCTTGGCCCAGAAGCCGGGGCTGCCCAGCACCAGGCCCAGCGTCGGCAACGCCTGCAAGCCGTCTTCGTAGACGAAACGCAGCGCGTCGCGGTCCAGCGGGTCCTGCCCCAGGCCCAACCCCAGCGCATAGAGCAGGGTGTCGCGCTCGGTATAGCGCTGCTCGACCGGCCGGAACGCCCAGTTCTTCAGTCTGGCGGCATCGATGGCCATGGCGGCGTTCCTACAGCGGCAGATCGTCGGGCACCGGCACGTCCATCGCCAGCAGCACCTGCGCATCACACTTGGCCAGGTTGTCGGTGCGCAGCGAGGCCATGCCGCCGCCGAGCACGTCGTGCAGCACGAAGTTGATGGCGTGCGTGCCCGGCAGGTCGAAGCGCTCGACGCGGCTGGGCGCGTTGTGCGCGAAGTGCTCGGCCACGCGCTCGGGCGTGAGCCAGTGCACCAGCAGCGGCAGGTATTCGGGCTTGCGCGCGATGATGCCGATGTTGGCCTTGTCGCCCTTGTCGCCCGAGCGGCCGTGGGCGAGGCGGATCAGCGGCACACGCCGCGAGCCGCCGCCTTGTGCCGCCGCGCTGAACTGCAGCGCCGGCCCGAGTTGGCCGGCATCGAAGCCGCCGGTGGCGGGGACGTCGACCGCCGTGCGCTCGCCGCCGACCCGCAGCACGGGCTGCGCCTGCGCCTTCGGCAGCAGGAACGAGAACAGCCGGATCACCGGCGCCGGCGTCGGCCGCCCGCCGACCAGCCCGGTGGTGCCCGGCGCCATCGATGTGCCGGCGGCGGCGAACTCGCGCGCGAACAGTTCGGCTGCCGGCTTGGACGGCGTCTTGACCGCCAGCTTCAGCACCACTTCGCGCGAAGTCGGCCGCGCGTGGGCGCCGAACATGTGCTCGGCGCCGATGACTTCGATGCGGGTCTCGCTGAATTGCGGCAGGCCCTGTTCGCCCAGCATGCGCGCCATGCGCGCGAGCAAGGCTTCGCCGGTGCGCTGCGCCTTGGCCGCGGCCTGCGCGCCGGCGATGGTCAGGAACGCGGTGTTGCGATAGCCGTCCATGAAGGTGGCGCTCACCTTGCAGCTGTCGGTCGGCGCCCGGCCCTTGGCGCCCGTGGCCCGCACGCGGTCCGTGCCGATCTGCTCGAAGCGCACGGCGGTGAAGTCGCAGGCCACGTCGGGCATGTGGTACGCCCGCGGGTCGCCGATCTCGTACAGCAACTGCTCGGCTGCCGTCGCCGTGCTGACCAGCCCGCCCGAGCCTTCGACCTTGGTGACGACGAAGCTGCCGTCGGCGTGTGCTTCGACGATCGGAAAGCCGATGCGGTCCCAGCCGTGCACGCTTTCCCAGTCGGTGAACAGGCCGCCGCTGCACTGCGCGCCGCACTCCACCAGGTGGCCGGCCAGCGTGCCCTGCGCCAGCTTGTCGTAGTCGCCGCTGTCCCAGCCGAACTCGTGCACCAGCACGCCCAGCGTCACCGCCGAGTCGACGCAGCGCCCGGTGATCACCACGTCGCAGCCGGCATCGAGCGCACGCGCGATCGGCAATGCGCCGAAGTAGGCGTTGATGCTGGCGCAGCGCTGCGGGAAGGCGGCGCCGCTGAACATTTCCCGGATGCCGCGGCCGCGCAGCTCGTCGGCGCGCGCACTCGAGTCGTCGCCGAGCACGACGCCGATCTTCAACTCGATGCCCAGCCCGGCCGCCACCTGCGCCAGCGCATCGCGGCAGGCGATCGGGTTCACGCCGCCGGCGTTGGCCACCACCTTGATGCCCTTGGCCTGCAACGCGGGCAGCAGCGACTTCATCGTGATGTGCACGAAGTCGGTGGCGTAGCCGGCCGTTGCGTCCTTGGCCTTTTGCGCCGCCAGGATCGACATCGTGACCTCGGCCAGGTAGTCGAACACCACGTAGTCGAGATCGCCGCCTTCGACCAGCGCCGGCGCGGCCGACGCGGTGTCGCCCCAGAAACCCGACGCGCTGCCGATGCGCACGGTGTTGTCGTTCATCGCTGATCCTCCGCTTGCCGCGTGCGTGGCGCCGGCCGCGCGCGGGCTGGCGCGCGCCCTTCCAGCCGGGCGATGCGCGCTTCGAGCTGCTGCCACGGCGCGCCGGCCTTGGCCGGCCGGGGTGCGGCCCAGCCGTCCAGCAGCATCGCCACCATCTCGCGCGCCACCGCTGCCGGGTCGTTGCGCCGCCCGCGCCCGACGGTGTTGCGCACCCAGTGCTCGACCCCGCCGAACAGGAAGTCGCGCGCCATCTGCGGGTCCAGCCCGGCACGCAGCTCGCCGCGCGCGATGCCGTCGGCGAGGGTGCACGCGAGGAACTGTGCGTAGCGCCGGTTCAGCTGGTGCAGCGTGGAGCCGAAGTAGGCCTCGCCGCTGTGTGCCTCGCGGTCCAGCAGCTTCAGCCACGCCGCATCGTCCACGGTGATCTGCAGATGCCGCGCCACCAGGAAGCGCAGCCGGTCGGCAGTGCCTTCGATCACCGCGATGCGCGGCTCGATGTCGGCGATCAAACCGTCGTAGAACGCGGCCAGCACCGCGTCGAACAGTTCGCGCTTGTTGCCGAAGTAGCCGTAGATCGTGCCGACCACGCAGCCGGCGCGTTCGGCGATCTGCGCGATCGACGCCTGCTCGTAGGGCTGCGCCAGGAAGACCGCGCGCGCGGCGGCCAGGATCTCGGCGCGGCGCACCGACTTGCGGCGTTTGGGCAGCGGGCTCATGACCGATTATTGGAACGCGGTTCATTATTGAAGCGGCACCCACCGGCGTCAACCGCGATCGCAGATGACTCGGTGTTTACCAGCAAGCGGCCGGCCCGAAAGCGGCATCGGCTTGACGATCGGCATCGGTGGCGGCAAGATTTTGCAACCGAGTTCATTAACTGCGCCGTGCCTGCTCTCGTTTCCCGCATCCACCCCGAAAGCGACACCTTCCAGGCGCAGCGCAAAGGCATGCTGCAGCTGGTCGACCGCTTGCGCGAACTCGAAGCGCGTGCGGCGGCCGCGTCGGCGCGCTCCAAGCCGCTGTTCGACAAACGCGGCCAGCTGCTGCCGCGCGAGCGCCTGGCGCGGCTGCTCGACCCCGGCGCGCCTTGGCTCGAGCTGTCGTCCATGGCCGGCTGGCTGGTCGACCAGGGCGACCCCGACAAGAGCGTGCCCGGCGGCGGCGTGATCTGCGGCATCGGCAGCATCAGCGGCACGCGCTGCGTGATCACCGTCAACGACGCCGGCATCGACGCCGGTGCCATCCAGCGCATGGGCGGCGACAAGATGCTGCGCGCGCAGGACATCGCGCTGCACAACAAGCTGCCCTTCGTGCAGCTGATCGAATCGGCCGGCGCCAACCTGCTGCAGTACAAGGTCGAAGGCTTCATCAACGGCGGCAAGCTGTTCTACAACCTGGCGCGCCTGTCGGCCGCCGGCATCCCGGTGGTCGGCGTGGTGCACGGCTCGTCGACCGCGGGCGGCGCCTACCTGCCGGGGCTGTCGGACTACGTGATCATGGTGCGCGGGCGCGCCAAGGCCTTCCTCGCCGGCCCGCCGCTGCTCAAGGCCGCCACCGGCGAGGTCGCCAGCGACGAGGAGCTGGGCGGCGCCGCGATGCACACCGGCATCTCCGGCCTGGGCGAGTACCTGGCTGAGGACGATGCCGACGCGCTGCGCATCGCGCGCGAGCTGATGCTCAGGCTGCAGTGGGCGCAGTCCGGCCCGCCCAGCCGCATCGACCCCGACCCCGCGCTCGACCCGCTGTACCCACCCGAGCAGCTGGCCGGCGTGATGCCGTTGGACTTTCGCACCCCCGTCGACATGCGCGAGGTGATCGCGCGTTTCGTCGACCGCTCCGAATACACCGAGTTCGGCGCCGACTACGGCCCCGGCACGCCCTGCGGCCACGCCGCGCTGTACGGCCAGCCCATCGGCATCATCACCAACAACGGGCCGATCGACCCGGCCGGCGCCACCAAGGCCACGCACTTCATCCAGGGCTGCGTGCAGGCCGGCATCCCGCTGCTGTACCTGCAGAACACCACCGGCTACATCGTCGGCAAGGCCAGCGAACAGGCCGGCATGATCAAACACGGCTCGAAGATGATCCAGGCGGTGGCCAACGCCACGGTGCCGAGCCTCACGCTGATGTGCGGCGCCAGCTTCGGTGCCGGCAACTACGGCATGTGCGGCCGCTCGTACGGCCCCAGATTCGTCTTCAGCTGGCCCAACGCGCGCACCGCGGTGATGGGCGGCGAGCAGGCGGCGCTGACCATGCGCATCGTCGCCGAGGGCGGCGCCAAGCGCAAAGGCGTGGCGGTGGACGAAGCGCAACTGCAGGCACTGGAGAAGAAGATCATCCACAACTTCGACAGCCAGTCCGACGCCTTCTACACCAGCGGGCGCAACCTGGACGACGGCGTGATCGACCCGCGCGACACGCGCCGCGTGCTGGGCCTGGCCTTCGACATCTGCCGCCAGGCCGATGCGCGGCAACTGCGGCCGATGCAGTTCGGCGTGGCGCGGCCGTGAGCGCTCCAACTTCATTCACCGCAGCGTCGCAGAGAGCGCAATGCACCCGACCATCTACACCGACGACCACATCGCGCTGCAGGACTCGCTGAAGAAGTTCTGCGACGCCGAGATCAACCCCTTCGTCGACGAATGGGAGCGGGCCGAGATCTTCCCGGCCAGGGAGCTGTTCCGCAAGATGGGCCGCCTGGGCTTTCTCGGCGTCAACAAGCCGGTCGAATACGGCGGCCAGGGGCTCGACTACTCGTATGCCGCGGCTTTCGCCGAGGGCCTGTCGGCGATCCGGTGCGGCGGCGTGCCGATGGCCATCGGCGTGCAGACCGACATGGCCACGCCGGCGCTGGCGCGCTTCGGCT
>CAYZGL010000036.1:0-22397 GCA_964477985.1 uncultured Rubrivivax sp.
GGGTGCTGGCCTTCTCGAAGATCATCGCCAGCGTGCGGTCGGCCAGCGGCTGGTACTTCTCGTAGTTCTTGAAGCGCGTCTTGATCAGCCGCGCGCGTTCGAACAGGTAGGCGTATTCCTCGGCGCGCAGGTCCTTGAACTGCAGGTAGTGCTTCATCAGCGTGGCACCGGGCTTCACGCCGGCTCGGCGAGGAAGGTCTTGATCAACGGGCACAGGATCGCGGCGATTCTCCGCGCCTCGTCGGCCGACAGGATCAGCGGCGGCAGCAGCCGCACCACACGGTCTGCCGTGACGCTGATCAGCAGCCCGGCGTCGGCGGCGCGGTTCAGCAGCACGCCGCAGGGGCGGGCCAGCTCGATGCCGATCATCAGGCCCTGGCCGCGGAATTCGACCACGCCTTGTTCGCCCGCCAGGCCGGCCTGCAGCGCCTCGCGCAGCACCTCGCCGACCGCAGCGGCATGCGCCATCAGGCCGTCTTCTTCCATGATGCGCAGCGTCTCGACGCCGGCGCGCATCGCCAGCGGGTTGCCGCCGAAGGTGGTGCCGTGATTGCCCGGGCCCAGCACGTCCTTGGCCTTGGGCCCGACGACGACCGCGCCGATCGGCACGCCCGAACCCAGGCCCTTGGCCATCGGCATCACGTCGGGCCGGATGCCGGCCCACTGGTGCGCGAACCACTTGCCGGTGCGGCCCATGCCGCATTGCACCTCGTCGAGCATCAGCAGCCAGTGGTGCTTGTCGCACAGCGCGCGCAGGCCCTTCAGGTAGTCGGCGCGCGTGGCGTTGATGCCGCCTTCGCCCTGGATCACTTCGAGGAACACCGCGACCACGTTCGGGTTCGCCGCTGCGATCTGTTCGACCGCGGCCAGGTCGTTCAGCGGCACGCGCACGAAACCTTCGACCAGCGGCTCGAAGCCCTTCTGCACCTTCTCGTTGCCGGTGGCCGACAGCGTGGCGATGCTGCGGCCGTGGAAGGCTTTCTCGTAGACGATGATCTCGGGGCGCGCGATGCCGCGGTCGTGGCCGTACTTGCGCGCGATCTTCAGCGCGCATTCGTTGGCTTCCAGCCCGGTGTTGCAGAAGAACACCGAATCCAGCCCCGACAGCTCGCACAGCTTGGCCGCCAGTTGCTCCTGCAGCGGCACTTCGTAGTAGTTGGAGCTGTGGATCAGCTTGGCGATCTGGTCCTGCAATGCCGGCACCAGCTTCGGGTGGCCATGGCCCAGCGTGTTGACGGCGATGCCGCCGAGGCCGTCCAGATACTTGCGGCCCTGCGTGTCCCACACCCAGCAGCCCTGGCCGTGGCTCAGCGCGAACGGCAGGCGGCCGTAGGTGTTCATCACGTGCGGCATCGGCGAGGCAGCGGCGGGTTCGGGTGCGTTCATCTTTCGTCCTTGGGGCAGCGCTGGAAGATAAATGAAAAAGAGCCTGCAGTGCAGGCTCTCGATGCGGGTGGGCGGCGTTGCCGCGCTTCAGGCCATCCTTCAGGCGGACAGGGCCTTCACCTTGGCCGAGAGCCGGCTCTTGTGTCGCGCGGCCTTGTTCTTGTGGAAGATGCCCTTGTCGGCGATCGAGTCGATCACGCCCTGCGCCGACTTGAACAGCTCGGCCGCCTTGGTCTTGTCGCCGGCCAGCACCGCCTTCTGCACGTTCTTGATGGCGGTGCGGAAGCGCGAGCGCAGCGAGGTGTTGGCCGCGTTGAGCTTCACGTTCTGGCGTGCGCGCTTGCGCCCCGACGCAAGGCGGACGGTCTTCTTCTTGGCTTTGGACGAGGTGGCCATGCTTCTAAGCTTTGTGCTGAGTCTGCAAAACGGGCGAGTGTAGCACGGTCGGCATCACGCGCTGCCTATAATCCGCGCCGCTGCAGCAGGGCGCCGCGTGCCCGCGTCGGCCCGCGATGAACCTGTTCAAGGCCGCCTCCACCGTTTCCCTGCTGACCTTGGCCTCGCGCATCACCGGGCTGGTGCGCGAGCAGCTGATCGCCGCGGCCTTCGGCGCCAGCGCCGCCACCGACGCCTTCAACGTCGCCTTTCGCATCCCCAACCTGCTGCGCCGGCTCTTCGCCGAAGGCGCGTTCTCGCAGGCCTTCGTGCCGGTGCTGGCCGCCACGCGTGCGCGCGAAGGCGACGCCGCCACGCGCAGCCTGATCGACGCCGTCGCCAGCGTGCTGGCCGCCGCGCTGCTGTTGACCTGCGTGGCCGGCATGGCCGCCGCCCCGGTGCTGGTGTGGTTGATCGGCTCGGGTCTGGCCGAGTTCGACCTGGCGGCGACGATGACGCGCTGGATGTTCCCCTACATCGGCTTCATGTCGCTGGTGGCGCTGTCGGCCGGCGTGCTCAACACTTGGAAGCGCTTTGCGGTGCCGGCGGCCACGCCGGTGCTGCTGAACCTGGCGATGATCGCGGCGGCATGGCAGGGCGCGCCGCTGTTCGCGCGCTTCGGGCTGGATCCGATCCTGGCGCTGGCCGCCGGCGTCATGCTCGGCGGCGCGCTGCAACTGGCGGTCCAGGTGCCGGCGCTGCGCGCCATCGGCTGCCTGCCGCGCCTGACGCTGGGCTGGGGCGCGCTGCGCCGCGCCTGGCGCCACCCGGGCGTGCACCGCGTGCTCCGCCTGATGGCGCCGGCGCTGCTGGGGGTGTCGGTGGCGCAGATCTCGCTGCTGATCAATACGCAGATCGCCTCGCACGTCGGCGTCGGCGCGGTGTCGTGGCTGACCTATGCCGACCGGCTGATGGAGTTCCCGACCGCGCTGCTCGGCGTGGCCCTGGGCGTGGTGCTGCTGCCGCAGCTGGCGGCGGCGCAGGCGCGCCAGGACATGCAGGCCTATTCGGACATGCTCGACTGGGGCCTGCGCGTGCTGGTGTTGCTGGCGCTGCCGTGCGCGGTGGCGCTGATCGTGTTTCCGCGCGCGCTGGTGGCGGTGCTGTTCCACTACGGCCACTTCCAGCCGCACGACGTGGCGCAGACCACGCGCGCGCTGATGGGCTACGGCGTCGGCCTGATGGGGCTGGTCGGCGTGAAGGTGCTGGCGCCGGGCTTCTATGCGCGCCAGGACATCCGCACGCCGGTGCGCATCGCCATCGTCGTGCTGGTGGCCACGCAGCTGATGAACGCGCTGCTGGTGCCGTGGCTGGCGCACGCCGGGCTGGCGTTGTCGATCGGGCTGGGCGCGCTGCTCAACGCCGGCTGGCTGCTGCTCGGCCTGCGGCGCGGCGGGGTCTATCGGCCGCGGCCGGGCTGGGGGCTGTTCCTGCTGCGCGTGGTGCTGGCCGCGGCCGCGCTGGGCGCGCTGCTGGCCTGGGCGGCGCGCGCCATCGACTGGATCGGCCTGCAAGCGCACTGGGCGCAACGCGCCGGCTGGATGGCCGCGGTGCTGGCCGGCGCGGCGCTGCTGTACTTTGCGCTGCTGTGGCTGCTCGGGCTGCGGCTGGCGCACTTCCGCCGCGGCCGTTGATCGATAGACTCGCCGCCATGACGCCGCGCTTCGAGGCGCCGAGCGCGCTGCAATATTTCGCCAGCCTGGTGGCCGAGGACCAAGGCTTCGCGCTGCTCGAGGCGGCGGTCTCGGTGGCGCAGGACGAGGTCCCCGGCCTGGACCCGCAAGGCGTGCTGGCGCAGGTGGACGCATTGGGCGCGCAGCTGAAGCGCCGCGTGCCGGCCGATGCGGTGGTGCTGCAAAAGCTGCGCTTCCTGAACCGCTACTTCTTCCAGGACCTGGGCTTCGCCGGCAACGTCAACGACTACTACGACCCGCGCAACAGCTGCCTGCACGAGGTGCTGGCCACGCGCCGCGGCATCCCGATCACGCTGGCGCTGATCTACATGGAGCTGGCCGCGCACATCGGCCTGGCCGTGCGCGGCGTGTCCTTTCCCGGGCACTTTCTGGTCAAGCTGCGCGCCGGGCAGGGCGAGGTGGTGATCGACCCGATGTCGGGGCACTCGCTGTCGCGCAGCGAACTCGAGGAGCGGCTGGCGCCGTACTGCCGCGCGCGCGGCCTGACCGGCGAGTTCGAGCTGCCGCTGGGCCTGTTCCTGCAGGCGGCAACGCCGCGCGAGGTGATCGCGCGGCTGCTGCGCAACCTGAAGGAACTGCACCGCGCCGCCGAAGACTGGCCGCGGCTGCTGGCGGTGTGCGAACGCCTGGTCGTGCTGCTGCCGCACGACGCGGCGCAGCGGCGCGACCGCGGCCTGGTGCTGGCGCAACTGGGGCGCGACGCGGCCGCGGCGGCCGACCTTCGAGCCTACCTGCAGCAGCGGCCCGACGCCGGCGACGCGGCGGTGCTGCGCGAGCACCTGCGCGCGCTGGACGGCGGACGGCGCGGCGGGCGGCGCGGCGGGCTGCATTGATCCCGCGGCCTTCTAGAATCGCGGCCCATGCCGCTGACCGCACGTCGATGAAGCAGATTCCGCTGGCGATCGTGCCGGACCCGCTGCCCACCTTCGACACCTATCTGCCGGGCGTGAACCTGGCCGCCGTCGAACACCTGCGCGCCTCGGGCCCGGGTGCGCCGCCGGTGTACCTGTGGGGGCCGCCCGGCAGCGGCAAGACGCACCTGCTGCGCGCCACCTTGCATCAGCACCAGCAGCGCGGCGCAGCGGTCGGCAGCTTCGACGCCGCCGACCCGGCGCCCTGGCTGCTGCAGCCCGGCTGGACGCTGGTGGCGGTGGACCGCTGCGACGAACTCGACGCGCAGCGCCAGCAGGCGGCCTTCGCGCTGTTCGTGCACGCGCTGCAGTGCGGCGTGTTGTGGCTGGCGGCAGGGCGCGTGCCGCCGGTGGACCTGGGCCTGCGCGGCGACCTGCGCACGCGGCTGGCCTGGGGGCACGTGTTCGCGCTGCAACCCGCGGCCGAGCACGAGGTGCGCGCCGCGCTGCGCCGCGAGGCCGACCGCCGCGGCATCTTCCTGGCCGACGAGGTCATCGACTACCTGCTGCGGCGTTCGGCGCGCGACCTGGGCTCGCTGATGCGGCTGCTCGAGCGCATCGACCACTTCGCGCTGGCGCGGCAGCGCACGGTGACGCTGCCGCTGCTGCGCCAAGTGCTGCAAGAAGGCGCTGCCGAGACGGTGGCCGCGGCGGCGGTGGCCACAGGCGCACCGTCATGAACCTGGCACTGTTCGATCTGGACGGCACGCTGCTGGCGATCGACTCCGACCATGCCTTCGGCGAGTTCATGGTGCGCATCGGCTGGGCCGACGCCGACACCTTCCGCCGCACCAACGACGCCTTCTATGCCCAGTACCAGGCCGAGCGTCTGGACGTGGCGCAGTACGTGCGCTTCGCCACGTCGGCCTGGCGCGAGCGTTCGCCGGCGCAGCTGGCCGAGGCGCGCCGGCGTTTCATCGACGAGGTGATCCGCCCGTCCTTGCGCGACAGCGCCAGCGCGCTGCTGCAACGCCATGCGCAGGCCGGCGACCGCATCGCCATCGTCACCGCGACCAACGAATTCGTCACCCGGCCGATCGCCGCGCTGCTGGGCGTGGACGCGCTGATCGCCACCGAGCTGCAGCGCGATGCGGCCGGCCGCGTCACCGGCGAGGTGCTGGGGGTGCCGTCGTTTCGCGAGGGCAAGGTCGCGCGCGTGCGGCAGTGGCTGGCCGGCGACGGGCTGCGGCTCGAGGACTTCGAGCGCAGCTGGTTCTACAGCGATTCCACCAACGACCTGGCCCTGCTCGAGCACGTCAGCGACCCGGTGGCGACCAACCCGTCACCCGCGCTGCAGCGCATCGCGCAGCAGCGCGGGTGGCCCATCGTCAGGCTCTTCGAATGATCAAGAAGCTCATCGGCCGGCTGCTCGGCAGGTCCGGCAGCGGCGCCAAGGCGGCGCCGCTGGGCAAGCGGGTGGAGATCGGCGCCGAGCAGCACGGCATCGACAGCCAGCTGCTGGACGAGCGCGCGGTGCGCGTGGTGCGCACGCTGCAGGACGCCGGCCACGAGGCGTACATCGTCGGCGGCGCGGTGCGCGACCTGCTGCTGGGCTTGCGGCCCAAGGACTTCGACGTCGCCACCGACGCCACCCCCGAGCAGGTCAAGGCCTTGTTCCGGCGTGCCTTCGTCATCGGGCGGCGCTTTCGCATCGTGCACGTGATCTTCGGCCGCGGCCGCGACCACGAGGTGATCGAAGTCTCGACCTTCCGCGCGCTGCTCGACGCCGCGGCGGCCGATCAGGTCAGCGGCAACGAGAAGAGTTCGAAGCACGAACTCAGCGGCAAGGCGCACGTCGTCGATGCCGAAGGCCGCGTGCTGCGCGACAACGTGTGGGGGCCGCAGATCGAGGATGCGGCGCGGCGCGATTTCACCGTCAATGCGCTGTACTACGACCCGACGCGCCAGCTCGTGGTCGACTACCACCACGGCTGGCGCGATGCCCGGCAGCGTGTGCTGCGCATGATCGGCGATCCGGCCACGCGCTACCGCGAAGACCCGGTGCGCATCGTGCGCGTGCTGCGCTTTTCGGCCAAGCTGGGTTTTGTCATCGACGCCAAGACGCAAGCGCCGATGCGCGAGCTGGCCGCGCTGCTGGCCAACGTGCCGGCGTCGCGCATGTTCGACGAGATGTTCAAGCTGCTGCAGACCGGGCATGCACGCAAGAGCCTCGAGGTGCTGCGCGCGCAGGCGCTGCCGGCGGGGTTGTTCCCGGTGCTGGACGTGCTGCTCGACCCCGCGCAGCGCGACGCCGCGCGCGAGCGTTTCATCGAGCTGGCGCTGGACGATACCGACCGCCGCGTCGCCGACGGCCTGGCGGTGGCGCCGAGCTTCCTGCTCGCCTGCCTGCTGTGGCACGAGGTGCTGCAGCGCTGGGGGGCGCTGCAGTCGGATGGCCTGCCGCCGTTCCCGGCCTTGCAGCAGGCGGTGGACGCGGTGTTCGACGCGCGCATCGGCGACATCTCCGGGCGCGGCAAGCTCGCCGCCGACATGCGCGAGATCTGGCTGATGCAGCCGCGTTTCGAACGCCGCAGCGGCAGCACGCCGCGCGCACTGATCGAGCAGCCGCGCTACCGCGCCGCCTACGACTTCCTGCGCCTGCGCGCCGATGCCGGGCAGGTCGGCGCCGAACTGGCCGAGTGGTGGGAGGACTTCGCGCTCGGCGACGAGGACGAGCGCGTGGCGCTGCTGCAGGCGGTGCGCGAGCGCGAAAAGCCGCGCCGCGCCGCCAAGCCGCGCGCCGCGCCGGCCGGCGCCGCCAAGGCCGACGAGGGCGATGCGGCCATGCCGGCGCCGGGCGAGGCCCACGCCGCGGCGGGTCTCGAAGGCGAGGCTGCGCCGCGCAAGCGGCGGCGTCGGCGCCGCAAGCCGGCGGCAGCAGCCGAGGCCGTGGCCGACGCGGCAGCCGGGCAGGCAGCCGAGCAGAGGGTCGCATCGAGCAACGCACCAGATGCCGCACAAGCGGCGGCCCACGCCACCGAGCCCGCCGCCGACAGCGGGGGCAGCCCGGCTGCGCAGGCCTCGCTGCCGGCAACGCCTGCCGCCTGAGCATGGCCGCGGCGGCGCGCGCCTTCGTCGGCGTCGGCGCCAACCTCGGCGAAGCGCAGGCCACCGTGCGCGCCGCGTTGCTGGCTTTGCAGCAGTTGCCGCACACGCGCTGGGTGGCCGCGTCGTCGCTGTACCGCAGCGCACCGGTGGATGCCGGTGGGCCCGACTACGTCAACGCGGTGGCCGAGTTGCGCACCGAGCTGGGCCCGCAAGACCTGCTGCACTGCCTGCAGGCCATCGAGCAGCGCTTCGGCCGCGTGCGCGGTGCACGCAACGCGCCGCGCACGCTGGATCTGGACTTGCTGCTGCACGGCGAGTTGCGCGTCGACACGGCCGAGCTGACGCTGCCGCATCCGCGCGCGCACCTGCGCGGCTTCGTGCTGCGGCCGCTGGCCGAACTGGACCCGCTGCTGTGCCTGCCGGGGCGGGGCCCGATCGCGAACTGGCTGCCGGGTGCCGCCGATCAGCCGGTGCGCCGCCTGGCCGCCGCCCTAGAGTGATCACCCAAGAGGGCGCGCGAGCGGCACCTACAATCGCGCCGCCGCGAAAGCGCAGCCCATTGCGCAGGCGGGGGGAAACACATGTTCTTCGGCAAACTGTTGCCGCGTGAAGGCAATTTCTTCGAGCTGTTCGACCAGCATGCCGCCTTCATCAACGAGGCGGCGCGGGCCTTCATGCAGTTGGTGCAGCACTACGACGACGTGCCGTCGCGCGAGCGCTTTGCAGCCGAGGTCGACAGCGCCGAACGTGCGGCCGACCGCGTCACCGCCGAAGTCAACCGGCTGCTGCACACCACCTTCATCACGCCGATCGGGCGCGAGCAGATCCATGCGCTGATCAACGGCATGGACGACATCGTCGACCTGCTGCAGGACGCGACCGAGACGCTCGCGCTGTACGACGTGCGCAAGCTCACCGACGATGTGCGCCGCCTGGGCGAGATCAGCGTCACGTGCTGCGAGCGGGTGCAGCACGCGGTGGGCCTGCTGCCCAAGCTCAGCCGCGCCGAGGTGTCGGCCGCGGCGATCAAGACCTGCGAGGAAATCGACAAGCTCGAGTCCGACGCCGACCGCGTGCTGCGCTCGGCCATGTCCAAGCTGTTCCGCGAGGAAACCGACGTGCGCGAGCTGATCAAGCTGCGCACCATCTACGAGCACCTGGAGTCGATCTCCGACCGCTGCGAGGACGTGGCCAACATGATCGAAGGCGTGGTGCTGGAAAACTCCTGAACCGCACGCGCTGTCATGCAAAGCCTGCAGATCGGCTTCTGGGCCATCGCCATGCTGGTGCTGCTGGCACTGGTGTTCGACTTCATGAACGGCTTCCACGACGCGGCCAACTCGATCGCCACCGTGGTGTCCACCGGCGTGCTCAAGCCGCAGACGGCGGTGGCCTTTGCCGCGTTCTTCAACGTCGCGGCGATCTTCGTGTTCCACCTGAATGTCGCCGCCACGGTGGGCAAGGGCATCGTCGACCCGGGCGTGGTCGACCAGTACGTGGTCTTCGGCGCGCTGATCGGCGCGATCACCTGGAACCTGCTGACCTGGTGGTACGGCATCCCGTCGAGCTCGTCGCATGCGCTGATCGGCGGCATCGTCGGGGCCACCATCGCCAAGGCCGGCACCGGCAACCTGGTGTGGGCGGGCGTGCTGAAGACGGTGGCCTTCATCGTGGTGTCGCCGGTGCTGGGGTTCCTGCTGGCCGGCCTGGCGATGGTGGCGGTGTCGTGGATCTGCCGGCGCGGCTCGCCGCTGCGCATCGACAACTGGTTTCGCCGCTTGCAGCTGGTCTCGGCGGGGCTGTATTCGCTGGGCCACGGCGGCAACGACGCGCAAAAGACCATCGGCATCATCTGGATGCTGCTGATCGCCTCGGGCGCGGCGGCGGCCACCGACCGCATGCCGCCGGCCTGGGTGATCTGGTCGTGTTACCTGGCCATCGGCGCGGGCACGCTGTTCGGCGGCTGGCGCATCGTCAAGACCATGGGCCAGCGCATCACCAAGCTCAAGCCGGTGGGCGGCTTTTGCGCCGAGACCGGCGGTGCGTTGACGCTGTTCCTGGCCACCACGCTGGGCATCCCGGTGTCGACCACGCACACCATCACCGGGGCCATCGTCGGCGTCGGCGCGGTGCGCAATGCGTCCAAGGTGCGCTGGGGCGTGGCCGGCAACATCGTGTGGGCCTGGGTGCTGACCATCCCGGCCAGCGCGCTGGTCGCTGCGGTCGCCTACGGCGTCGGCCGCTTCCTTTTCTAGCCGAGATGCTGCTCAGATACGGGCACTGACGTCTGCTGAGGGTCCGGGTGCAGGGGTTCGCCGCGATGGCGGGTGTCGAAGTTGCTCTTGCACTCGACTGCGCGATCTGCGCGAGCAGCGTGTCGCGCGTGCCGTCAAGCGCTCAGGGGGAATGGCCGCGGCTTGCGGCATCTTTCGCTTGATCACGCGCACCGCGTGCGTGAAGGCCAGCCGATCGGGATCGAGCCGGCGCGCCCAGGCGGCTTGCGTCATCCGCTGACGCACGACGAAGGGCGCCAGCAGCAGCCCCCACCGCTCTTGCTGCACCACCTGCTGCACCACCTGCTGCACCCGATCGGGCGTCTTGCTGCGCAGCACCGTGCCGTTGGCGCGCCGCTGCGTCTTGAACGCGTCGGCGACAATGCCTCTCGCGGACCGCCCGAGCAAGCTCGCTCGGCTTCGAGGTTCCCCTGTCCGGACACGGGTCACGCAGCCATGCCGCACCATTGTTCGAGTAATGCCGGAGAGATCCGGTGGGCAACGCAACCGACGCCACAAAATGCACTCACAGCCGTCGACCCAAGGGCCGCACATGGGCAACGTGGATCCGCAGGAACTCGCCAAGTTCGGTGAACTGGCACACCGCTGGTGGGACCGCAGCAGCGAATTCAGGCCGCTGCATGACATGAACCCGCTGCGCCTGCAGTGGATCGACGGCCTGGCGGGCCTGGCCGGCAAGCGAATTCTCGATGTCGGCTGCGGCGGCGGCATCCTCAGCGAGGCGTTGGCGGCTCGAGCCGAACACGTCACGGGCATCGACCTGGCCGACAAGTCGCTCGGCGTGGCACGTTTGCATGCGCTGGAATCCGGCGTGGACAATGTCGACTACCGCGAGGTGGCCGCCGAGGCGCTTGCGGCAGAGGCCCCGGGCAGCTTCGACGTCGTGACCTGCATGGAGATGCTCGAGCACGTGCCCGACCCGGCCTCCGTGGTGCGGGCATGCGCGGCCCTGGTTCGCCGCGATGGCTGGGTGTTCTTCTCCACGCTGAACCGCAATGCGAAGAGCTTCCTGTTCGGCATCGTCGGCGCCGAGTACCTGTTGCGCCTGCTGCCCAGAGGAACGCACGAATACGCACGCTTCATTCGGCCCAGCGAACTGGCCGGGTGGTGCCGGCACGCCGGGCTGGATCCGGCCGCCAGCCGCGGCATGGAATACAACCCGCTGACGCGCCGCTTCCGCCTCACGGACGACTGCAGCGTGAACTACCTGCTGGCCTGCCGGCGCCGCACATGAGCCTGCGCCGCGGCAGCGCGGCCGTGCATGCCGTCCTCTTCGACCTGGACGGCACGCTGGTGGACAGCGCCCCCGATCTCGCCGGCGCAGCAAACGAACTGCGCCAGGCCCATGGTCTGCCGCCGCTGCCGTTCGCGGCGCTGCGCCCCCTGGTGGGCAGCGGCGCGCGCGGCATGCTCGATGCGGCATTCGGCATCGGGCCGGACGATTCGCGCTTCGGCGCGCTGCGCACCGAGTTCCTCGGTCTGTATGAGCGGCGCCTGCTGCGGCACACGCGCGTGTTCGCGCCGATGCAGCCGGTGCTGCGGGCCATCGAGCAGCAAGGCCTGCGGTGGGGCATCGTGACCAACAAGATCGCGCGCTATGCGGTGCCCTTGGTCGAGGGTCTGGGGCTGATGCCGCGCTGCGCGGTGCTGATCAGCGGCGACACCACGGCCTACGCGAAACCGCATCCGGCGCCGCTGCTCGAAGCGGCGCATCGCCTGGGTCTGGGCGCTGCGCACTGCGTCTACGTCGGCGACGATCGCCGCGACGTCGAAGCAGGGCGAGGCGCACACATGCCCACACTGGCAGCCGCCTGGGGCTACCTGGGTCGCGGCGAGTCGGCGCACGACTGGCAAGCGCAGGCCGTGCTGGAGCAGCCTGGCGAGCTCTTGAATTGGCTGGGAATGACCTAAAATCCATGCCCTGGGGCCGACCTGGCTTCGACGCGGGTTCGGAATCGACGCAGGGCATGCCGAGCACCAGTTCGCTCGTAAATCCACTGGAAACGAAGTAACTGCGAACGACGAACGTTTCGCCCTCGCCGCTTAAAACCGGTGAGCCTCGCAACAGTTGGCCCATGGGCTGGGCCTGAAGTCGCAAGACCGAAGGCTGCGAGGTCATCTACATGGGCTGCGCTTCGCGCCGGGTCACTCGGCACGGGGCAAGATCAAGTGACTGGCGCCAAGGGTAGCGTGCTGCTGCGCGACCCGGGGCGCGAGACGCAAATCAGCCAGCTACGCATGTAGAACTGCCCGGTGATGGCTTGCGGACGCGGGTTCGATTCCCGCCGGCTCCACCATTTATGAAACCCCAACTGTTCTCAGTTGGTGTTTTCTTGTCCGATGGCGACAGTTTTAGCGTGTTAGCGCGGGTTTCTGCGAAAACCTGCGGACGTCGCCGGTTCGCCATCTGGACCGTTCTCGGCCACCTTTCGCTCTCTCCAGGCCTTTCTTCTCTCGTGCGTATTCAGCCCCTCCCCTGGGGCGCACGCGCAGGCTCAGCCTGGGGGCGCGCTGGCGGTGACGAGGCTGGGATGGGGCGTCTTGTCGATCCAGGCCACGACTGCGCGATGCAGGTCGTCGAGCAGGTCGCGCCCCTGGCGGCAGGTCTCGAAGGCCGTGCAGCCGTGGGCGACGAACTCCTCGCCGCGTCGCGATCGTGTGGGCCCGCAGATCTTGTGCTCGAGCACGATCGCGCGCAGGGCGTGCGCGTTCCAACTGATCGCGGACAGCGTTCCGGGCGATCGCGGGCACCCTGGGTGGGGTGTCCGAGTGACCGCCCGGATGGCAGGGCAACGGGCCGTTATCAGCGTGGGACGCTGCCCGCCAGCAACGCGCAACGAAGCCGGCCGGGTTATCCGCGCGGCGCCCTGGCGCCCTGGCACCCCGGTGCCGGGTGGGTCACTTGGTGCCGCGGGCGCTTTCCTGGGTGTGGATGTGGCAGCCGATGCAGCCTTGTCCACGGCGGCGGCGGCGCTTGCGACGCTGCGCCGCCGACGTCGCATCCGCGTGTTCGATCGCCACTCGGCATCAATCGCGACCCGGCTCGCGGATGCCCCAGCGCTTCATGCGCCGGTAGACGGTCATGCGCGTCACGCCGAGTTGGTGTGCGACCGAACTGATGTTCCAGCGCGCCGCACGCAGGTACTGCAGCAGCAGCTGGCCCTCGGGCGCCAGCGTCGGCGGCGCCGCAGGGGTGCCGCCGCGCGCGAGCAAGCCATCGGGCAGCTCGGCCAGGCCGATCAGGCCCGAGCCGGCGGCCATCGCCGCCGCGTAGTCGAGCACGTTCTTCAGCTCGCGCAGGTTGCCTGGCCAGGCGTGATGGCGCAGGCAGTGCTCGGCCTCGGGCGACAGCTGCACCGCGCGCGGCTGGGCGCGCAGCATCTTGCGCATCAGCCAGGGCAGGTCGCGGCGTTCGCGCAGCGGCGGCAGCTCGAGCATGGCGCCGGCCAGCCGGTAGTACAGGTCGTCGCGGAAGCGCCCTTCGCGCACGCGCTGGCGCAGGTCGGCGTGGGTGGCGGCGATCACGCGCACGTCGACCTTGTGCGCGCGCGTCGCGCCGATCGGCAGCAGCTCGCGCTCGGCCAGCACGCGCAGCAGCCGCGCCTGCAGCGCCAGCGGCATGTCGCCGATCTCGTCGAGCAGCAGCGTGCCGCCGTCGGCCTCGTCGATCAGCCCGCGCTTGCCCTTCGGGCCGGCGCCGCTGAAGCTGCCCGGCAGGTGGCCGAAGAGTTCGCTTTCGATCAGCGTCTCGGGAATGGCCGCGCAGTTGACGGCGACGAAGGGCCGCGCAGCACGCTGGCTGGCCGCGTGCATCGCCTTGGCGAAGAACTCCTTGCCGCTGCCGGTTTCGCCGCTGATCAGCACGCTCACCGGGGTGTCGACCAGCCGCGCCGCGCGCTGGATCAGGCGGTCCAGCGCCGCGTCGCCGCCCGACAGTTCGGCCAGTGCGGGTGGCGCTGCGGGGTCGGGCGCAGCGGCGAGCCCTGGCGAAGCGCTGGCCCAGCGCGCCGGCGGCGGCACCGCGTGCAGGAACAGCACGCGCCGCGTGCGCGCCAGCACCACCGCGCGCCGCTCGCCCGGCAGCGCGCGCATGAAGCGGCCGAGCTCGTCGAAGCGCGCGTCGAACAGCTGCTCGAAGGGCAGACCGAGCACGCACGAGCCGTGTTCGGCCTGCAGCAGCAGTTGCGCGGCGCGGTTGTGGCCGACGATGCGCCCGGCCGCGTCCAGCGCCAGCAGATGCTCGGGGCTGATCTCGACGAACTCCGGGCTCGGGTGCAGCTCGAGCACCCAGTCGTGGCGGAAGCAGCGCAGGAAGAACGCGTTCTCCACGCGCTGCGCATAGACCTTGACCAGCTGCAGCGCCAGGTGCTGGCTGCTCTTGGCCTGCGGCGAGCTCAGCGCGCTGATGTCCAGGACCGCGGTCAGCCGGCCCAGCGGGTCGTACACCGGCGCGGCGGTGCAGGTCAGCGCGATGTGCGTGGCGTCGAAGTGGTCGCCCTGGTGCACGCTCAGCGCCTGGCCGGCAGCGATCGCGGTGCCCACCCCGCAGGTGCCGGCGTGGTGTTCGCTCCAGTCGCTGCCCAGGGTCAGCCCGGCGCGGCGCAGCGAGGCATCGAGCTTCAGGTCGCCTATGAAGTCCACCGTCACGCCGCGCGCGTCGGTCAGCAGCACGCAATAACCCATGCCGGCCACCTGCTGGTACAGCGATTCGAGCCCGTGGCGCGCGATGCGCAGGAACTCGTCGATGCGCTCGCGGTGCTCGCGCCACTGCGGCTGCGGCAGGACCACTGCGTCTTGCATGCGCGCCGGGTCGAGCCGGTGCTGGTGCACGCAGCGGCGCCAGCTGGCGGCGATCAGGGCATCGGGGGCATCGGCAGCGGCCGGCAGCGGCAGGCCGTCGCCGGCCAGCTGCATCACGGCGTGGATGTGCTCGCGCTGGTGTGATTCCATCGTGGCCTCGGCAAGCGTGGGCCATGGGGCGCGACCGTGGGTCGCAGGCCGACTGTAGCCGCGCATCGCTGCGGCGGCCAGCGCGGCAGGAGCGCCCGGCGGACGGCGCGCCGCAGCGTGATGCGGCCCACGCCCGGCGCCGCGTCGGCAGCCGTCGTGCTCAGGTGTTCAGCTTGCGCCCCAGCCGCTGCTCGACCTTGTCGACCTTGCCCTTCAGCCGCCCGGCGGGGCCCTGCCGATAGTCGACCTTCAGGTTCACGCCGATGCGGGGGCAGTCGCGCTCCAGCTCGCGGAAGCAGGCGGTGACCACGCCGATCACCTGGTCCCATTCGCCTTCGAGGATGGTGCCCATCGGCGTGAGCTGGTAGGGCACGCCGCTTTTGTCGATGACGTCGAGGATGCGCGCCACGTGGGCGCTCAGGCTTTCACCCTGGCCGTGCGGCGCCATCGCGAATTCGAGCATGACCATCGTCGGACTCCTTGCTTTGCCTGGTTCTACCGGGTTGCTCGCGGCGGCACCACGCGCGCGAACTGTTCGGCCAGCACCTCGAGCGTGCGCGCCTCGAGGGCGATGATGTCATGGGCCACCGGGCTCGCCTGGGTCTCGAGCGCCAGGCTGGTCAATGCGCCGGCGCGGTACGGCGTGCCGTGGCCGAGTTCGGCTTCCAGCGCGTTGGTGCGGGCGGTCAGCGCCGCCGGGTCGGCCGAGACCACGATCAGCGCATGCGCCAGCACCACCTGCCGCGCGCCGAAGCGTCGCCAGGCCTGCGCGGTGCCGACCAGCTTGCGGCCCTTTACCGCCAGGTTCCAGCGCCCGTCGCAGAACGAACCCTGCACCGGCTGCGGTGTGGCCGCGACGCCCAGCCGCGCGATGGCGGCGCTCAGCGCTTCGCACAGCGCGGCGTAGACCGCGTGCATGTCGGCCGGCGTGGTGTCGGCCGCCGGCCAGGCCAGGCTCAGGTTCCAGATGCCCGGCCCCTGCGGCACCAGCCCGCCGCCCGAGCCGCGCACCTGCAGCGCCGGCCCGTGCGCGGCCTGCACCGCAGGCCACGCCGGCAGCGCGGTGACGCGCCGCGGCAGCACCCAGCCCGGCGTGCCCTGCCACAGATGTGCGACGGCGCGCTCGCGCTGCGCGGCGCCGGCCATCCATTCGGCCTCGCAGGCGATGCCGTCGGCCAGCGGCCGCTCGTGCACGCAGACGAATCCGAAAGGCGGCAGCTTCACCGCGCCAGATGTTTGCACACCAGCGCGTTGAACTCGCCGGCCTTCTCCATCATCACCATGTGGCCGGCGCCGGCCAGCACCGCTGTCGTCGCGCCGGCCGGTGCGGCCCGGGCGTGCGCGGCCGGGATCACGCGGTCCTGCTCGCCCCAGACCACCAGCAGCGGCAGTTGCGCCGGCTGCAGCTGCAGCGCCGGCAACGTGTGCTGGACACCGCCGCCGAACAGCGCGCCGCTCAGAGCGCCCAGCAGTTCGGTGACGCCGTCGATGCGCTTGTAGCGCAGCAGGTCGTCGAGCAGCTGGCGGCTGACCAGCGAAGGGTCGGCGAACAGCATCTCGACCACCGGCTTGAGTTCGCGGCGCGACGCGGCGTGCACGAAGCCGTCGATGTACGCGGCGTCGATCTCGGGGCCGAGCCCGGCGCTGGTTACCAGCGTCAGCGAGGCCAGGCGCTGCGGCTGCTGCAGCGCGAGTTGCGCGCCGACCGCGCCACCCATCGAGTGGCCGACCCAGTGCACGCGCTCGATGCCGAGCTGGTCGAGAAACGCGGCCACGAAGTCGGCCAGTGCCGTCAGCGAGGTGCCGGGCAACCTGGCATCGGACTGGCCGTGCCCGGGCAGGTCGAGTGCAAGCACCGGCGCCTTCTCGGCCACGACGTCGAGGTTGAACAGCCAGTTGCCGAGGTCACCACCGAAGCCGTGCACGAACAGCACCGGCACGCCGGCCTCGGGCCCGCGCCGCGCGTGGCGCACGCGGATGCCAGCCACCTCTGTCCAGGCGA
The DNA here is from genome assembly GCA_964477985.1 of uncultured Rubrivivax sp. Classification (GTDB taxonomy): domain Bacteria; phylum Pseudomonadota; class Gammaproteobacteria; order Burkholderiales; family Burkholderiaceae_C; genus Rubrivivax. The sequence continues at coordinate 16,721 of CAYZGL010000036.1, forward strand.
AGGCAGCGGCCTCGTCGGCCTCGCCCTCGCCGACTGCCGGCACTTCGAAGGCGGCGACGAAGGCGTCGATCTCCGCGTCGGACACCTCGGGCTCCGCCAGCACCGCCAGCAACCCCTTCACCGGCAGCACTTCGCCGTCCTTGGCCACCTTTCGCCGCAGCAGCCCGGCGTCGGGTGCCTCGACCGCGTTGCTGATCTTGTCGGTCTCGACGTCGACCACCGGCGTGCCCACGGCGATGCGCGTGCCTTCGTCCACCAGCCAGCCCGAGACCGTGCCCTGGCGCATTTCCAGCCCCCACTTGGGCATGACCAGTGGGGTGATTGCCTGATTCATAGTGCCCCCTTGGCGCTGCGCGCCGTCCCCCCGAGGGGGAGTTGCCGCCTTCGGAGCGGCCGTGCGGCGGCAGCCATCAGTGCTTGCCTCCAGCGCGCGAGCGCTTCACCGCCGCGGCGATCTGCGCGGCGCTCGGGATGTAAAGATCTTCCAGCACCGGCGAGAACGGCACGGGAGTGTGCGGCGCGGTGACCATCTCGATCGGGCCCTTCAGCGCGCCGAAGGCTTGTTGCGCCACCTGCGCCGACACGTCGGCGGCGATGCTGCAGCGCGGATTGGCTTCGTCGACGCACACCAGGTGGCCGGTCTTTTCCACGCTGTCGAGCACCGTGTCCATGTCGATCGGGCTCAAGGTGCGCAGGTCGATCACCTCACACTCGACGCCCTCCTTGGCCAGCGCCGCCGCCGCATCCAGCGCGCGGTGCACCATCAGCCCATAAGTGACGATGGTCGCGCCCTTGCCGTCGCGCAGCACGTTGGCCTCGCCGAAGGGGATCGCGTACAGCGCCTCGGGCACCTCGCCTTCGAAGCCGTACAGGTTCTTGTGTTCGAGAAAGATGACAGGGTCGTTGTCGCGGATGCTCTGCACCAGCAAGCCCTTGGTGTCGTAGGGCGTGCTCGGACAGATGACCTTCAGCCCGGGAATGTGCGTGAACAGCGGCGTCAGCATCTGGCTGTGCTGCGCCGCGGCGCGAAAGCCGGCGCCGCACATCGCGCGGATCACCACCGGCGTTTCGGCCTTGCCGCCGAACATGTACCTGAACTTGGCCGCCTGGTTGTAGATCTGGTCGAAGCACACGCCCATGAAGTCGACGAACATCAGCTCGGCGATCGGGCGCAGGCCGCAGCAGGCCGCGCCGATGGCCGCGCCGACATAGGCGCTCTCCGACAGAGGGGTGTCGAGCAGGCGGTCGCCGTGCTTCGCGTATAAGCCCTTGGTGACGCCGAGCACGCCGCCCCAGGCGTCGCGCTCACCGTCGGCGCCGGCACCGCCGACGATGTCCTCGCCCATCATGATCACCGAGGGGTCGCGCGCCATTTCCTGGTCGATCGCCTCGTTGATCGCCTGTTTCATGCTGATCTTGCGTGCCATGGTCGGGTCTCCTCGATCTCAATACTTGACGTAGACGTCGGTCAGCAGGTCCGCGGCTGTGGGCTGCGGCGCCGCCTTGGCTTCGCTGACCGCGCGCTCGATCAGGCCCAGCACCTCGTGGTCGATCGCCTTCAGCTCGTCGGCAGCGATCACGCCGGCGCCGCTGACCGCGGCGGCGAACTTCTTCAGGCAGTCGTTGTGCTCGCGGTTGTGCTCGTTCTCGCCGGGCGCGCGGTAGGTCTGCGCGTCGCCCTCGAAGTGGCCGTGGAAGCGCACCATCTTGCATTCCAGCAGCGCCGGCCCGCCACCCTTGCGCGCGCGCTCGATGATTTCGCCGGCGGCCTCATGCACCGCGAAGAAGTCGGTGCCGTCCACGGTGACGCCGGGCAGGCCAAAGCCGGCGGCGCGGTCGACGTAGCTGTCCACCGCCACGCCGTAGTCGCGGCTGGTGCTCTCGGCGTAGCCGTTGTTCTCGACGACGAAGATCGCCGGCAGATTCCACACCGCCGCCAGGTTCAGGCTCTCCAGGAAGGTGCCCTGGTTGCTGGCACCGTCGCCGACGAAGCTGATCGCGACTTCACTGCGTTCTTTGCCTTTCGCTCGGATCTTGGCCGCCAGCGCCGCGCCGCACACCAGCGGCGCGCCGGCACCGAGGATGCCGTTGGCGCCCATCATCCCTTTGTGCAGGTCGGCGATGTGCATCGAGCCGCCCTTGCCCTCGCAGGCGCCACCCTTGCGGCCGTAGATCTCCTTCATCATCGCCACCACGTCGACGCCCTTGCCGATGCAGTGGCCGTGGCCGCGGTGCGTGCTGGCGATGCGGTCGCCGTCGCCCAAATGCATCATGATGCAGGTGCCGGCCGCTTCCTCGCCGGCATACAGGTGCACGAAGCCGGGAATGTCGCCGCGGCCGAAATCGATGTGCAGCCGCTCTTCGAATTCGCGGATCGTGCGCATCGTGCGGTAGGCCTGGAGCAGTTGCTCCTTGGGCAATGGGAACGGGTTGCCTGCCATCGTCGCTCTCCTCGTTTCAGGGGTGGGGGGGAGTGCGCAGCAGCCCGTCGCGGGCCGCCACCGCCATGCAGCGCGCCACGTCCAGCGTGCGAAACGCGGCTTCGCGCAGCGTGACGCCGACGTGCTGGCCGGGCTCGAAGATCAGCTCGCGCTCGCCGTCCAGCGCCACGGTGCCGGCGCTTTGCTGCACCGCCAGCGGCTCGTCGGGCAGCAGCCGCTGCCAGCCGGCCACCGGCACCGGCAGCACCAGGCCCGGTGCGATCGGCGCGTGCAGCAGCGTCAATGCATCGGCGGCGTGGGCGGCGATCTGCACCGCCAGGCCGCCGCGCTCGCGCCGGCCCACCGGCTGCAGCAGCGCGCCGATGCTGGAAAGGCCGATCGCCTCGGGCTCGCAAAAGGCCAGGTAGGCGGCGGCCAGCGAGCCGGCCTTCCACAGCGCACGCGCGCCGACGGTTCGGTCGTGCGTGATCACCGCGTCGACGATGGCCACGTCGTGGCGCGCGGCGTGCGTGCCGCCGGTGATTTGCACTTCGAGCAGCTTGTTGGCCACCAGCGCTTCTTGCGGCGCGATGCGGCCGGTGGCATACAGCGCGGTGGCCAGCCCGGTGATGGTTGGCTCGCGCATCTCGGGGAAGGCGTTGTTGGTGCCGGTGGACAGCCCCGCGATCGGCAGCGCCGAGCCGGCGGCGTGCAGCTCGCGCACCATTGCGCGGTGCGTGCCGTCGCCGCCGAGCACGACGATCGCCGCCACGCCGGCACGCTGCAGCAGCCTGGTGGCGGTGAAGCTGTCTTCCACCGTCGAGGTGGGCTGCATGTCCAGCCAGTCGATGTGCGGCAGCGAGGCATCACCGCGCTTCAGGTGGCGCTCGAGCAGCGCGCGGATGCCGCCGCGGTCGGGCATCAGCAGCGCGCGCCCCACCCCCGCGGCGCGCGCCGCCTGCAGCAGCCGCAGCACGATGTTGACGCGGTCGGTGATCTGCAGGTTGCCGGCGTTGGCGACGACACGGCGGATGTCGCGCGCCGACACCGGGTTGGCGATCACGCCGATGCAGGCGTCGCTGATGGGCAGCGGGTTCATTGCGGCCCAGGCAGCAAGTGCCGTGCCATGGCGCGGCGGCCCGCGCGGCGCAGCGCCGCTGCGAGGTGCAGATCTGCCGGGGCCCAGGGCCAACCCCAGGTGCGCGAGCTGTCTCGCGCGATACAGCTGTCACACCCGGGCTGTCACACCCGGGCTCGCACACCCGGGCTCGCACACCCGGGCTCGCACACCCGGGCTCGCACACCCGCACGGTCAGGCCCGAGGAACCGTGTTCAGCGTGCGCTGGGCGCCGGCAGCCCGATCGCAGGCTCGAACTTGGCGCGCTTGACGCTGAAATAGGCCTTGACCTGGCGCACGTTGGCGTCTTGCGTGAACAGCCGCTCGACCAGCGCCTGGTAGGCAGGCATGTCGGCGCACCACACCACCAGCACGAAATCCGGGCCCGGCGACACGCGGTAACACTGCTGCACGCCGGGGTCGGCCGCCGCGCGCTGCTCGAAGGCGGCCAGATGTTCGGCGCCCTGGCGGTCCAGCGTGATCTCGACGATCGCGCTCAGGCCGTGGCCCAGCCGCTCGTGCGACAGCAGCGCCACGCGGCGCTCGATCACGCCGGCTTGTACCAGCCGGCGCACGCGGCGCAGTGCGGTGGCCGGCGACACGTGCGCGGCGGCGGCCAGGTCCTGGTTGGACAGTGAGGCGTCCTGCTGCAGCAGCGCAAGCAGACGCAGATCGGTGGCGTCGAGTGTGATGCCGTTCACGAAATCACGCGTCCAATTCTTATCGCGAAAGACGCATTCTTGCACGTGGTGAAGCTGTAAGAATGATTGATGCACTTAAGCATCAATCTTGCAAGCATGTTGCTCTAACGCTGCCTACCATTCGGGCACTTCAACTCGAACCGAGGGTTTCCCCATGTGCGGCATCGTCGCTGCGGTCAGCCACCGTGACATCGTCCCGATCCTGATCGAAGGCCTGAAGCGGCTGGAATATCGCGGCTACGACTCCTGCGGCGTGGCCGTGCACCTGGGCGGCGAGCTGCGGCGCGCGCGCAGCACCGCGCGCGTGGCCGAGCTGGCTGCCAGCGCCGCGCGCGACGGCATCAGCGCGACCACCGGCATCGCGCACACGCGCTGGGCCACACACGGCGCGCCCGAGGTGCACAACGCGCACCCGCACTTTTCGGCCGGCCCGGGCGTCGACGCCGCCAGCACCGGCTTCGGCGAACTCGACGGCATCGACGCCGGCGCACGCACCGCGCGCGTCGGCCTGGTGCACAACGGCATCATCGAGAACCACGACGAACTGCGCATCGAGCTCGAAGCGCGCGGCTACGAGTTCGCCAGCCAGACCGACACCGAGGTCATCGCGCACCTGGTGCACCACCTGTACGACGGCGACCTGCTCGACGCCGTGCAGCGCGCGCTGCCGCGGCTGCGCGGCGCCTACGCCATCGCCGTGTTCTGCCGCGACGAGCCGCACCGCATCGTCGGCGCGCGCGCCGGCTCGCCGCTGGTGCTGGGCGTGGGGGTCGGCGAGGAGTTCCTGGCCAGCGACGCGATGGCGCTGGCCGGCGTGACCGACCAGATCGTCTACCTGGAAGAAGGCGACGTCGTCGACCTGCAGCTGGGCAAGAGCTGGATCAGCGTACGCCAGGACGACGGCCGCTGGCGCGAGGTGCAGCGGCCGGTGCGGCAGGTGCAGGCGCACAGCGGCGCGGCCGAGCTGGGGCCGTACCGGCACTACATGCAAAAGGAGATCTTCGAGCAGCCGCGCGCCATTGCCGACACGCTGGACGGCGTGGCCGCGATCACGCCCGAGCTGTTCGGCGACGGCGCCTGGCGCGCCTTCAAGGAGGTCGACCGCGTGCTGATCCTGGCCTGCGGCACCAGCTACTACAGCGGCAGCACCGCGCGCTACTGGCTCGAGTCGATCGCGAAGATTCCGACCACGGTGGAGATCGCCAGCGAATACCGCTACCGCGACAGCGTGAGCGACCCGCGCACCCTGGTCATCACCATCAGCCAAAGCGGCGAGACCGCCGACACGCTGGCCGCGCTGAAGCACGCGCGCGCGTTGGGCATGGCGCACACGCTGACCATCTGCAACGTCGCCACCAGCGCGATGGTGCGCGAATGCGCATTGGCCTACATCACCCGCGCCGGGGTCGAGATCGGCGTGGCCAGCACCAAGGCCTTCA